>JAVVDX010000028.1:0-28259 GCA_032251475.1 Wenzhouxiangellaceae bacterium
TGAACATCACCGACCTTGAAGTGCGTTACCGAACCGGCGCCGAAGAGCGGGTGGCGGTGTCGGGGTTTTCGCTGGCGCTTGAGCGCGGCGAGGTGGTGACGCTGGTCGGGCCGACCGGTTGCGGCAAGTCGTCGGTGCTGCGCGCCGTGGCCGGGCTGGAGCGGCCGGCGGCCGGCAGCATCGAATTCGACGGCCTGGTCATCGACCGCGACCGCTTCGTGCCGCCGGAAAAGCGACGCTGCGGACTGGTGTTCCAGGATTTCGCACTGTTTCCGCACCTTTCCGTGGCGCAGAACATCGGCTTTCGCGTGCGCGATCCGGCGCGCGTGGAAGAATGGATCGATCGTCTGGAGCTGGGTGCTCACCGCGATGCAATGCCGGCAACGCTCTCGGGCGGCCAGAAACAGCGCGTCGCGCTGGCCCGGGCGCTGGCGCACGAGCCGAAAGTGGTGCTGCTCGACGAGCCGCTGTCGAACCTCGACCAGGCAATGAAGATCGGGCTGCGCTGGCAGCTCCGCGACGCGCTGAAGGCGGCCGGTGTGCCGGCCATCTGGGTCACCCACGACCAGGACGAGGCACTGTCGGTCGGCGACCGGGTCGGCGTCATGAGCATCGGCAAGCTGGAACAGGTCGGCGAGCCGGAGCGCTGCTACCGCGCGCCTCGAAGCCGGTTCGTTGCCGAATTCCTCGGCGACGGCGTGTTCCTGCGCGGCCGGCTGGAAGGCGACGGCTGCGTGCACACCGCTCTGGGCTGCTGCAACACCGCCGATCCCGAGCGGGCCGGCGCGCTGTCCGGGGAAAATGGACTGGACGTGCTGGTCCGCCCGCACGACCTGGACCTGGAGCCGGCGGATTCCGGCAACGCGATCGTCGTCTCCGGCCGCTACGAAGGCGAGACCCGGCTCTACACCGTGCGCCTGGACGACGGCTTCGAAATCCGGGCCCGGGTCAGCCACGAAATCCGGCTTGCCGAAGGCGACCGCGTCCGGACCCGAATCGCCGCGCAGCATCCGTTGCCGCTGTTTCCGGCCGGGTGAGTCGTTGGGTCGGTGGCCGGTTCGCCCGACGTGGAGCGCAGACCGGCCCGATGTGGAGCGCAGACCGGCCCGACGTGGCCGGCGCATCGATGACCCTGATTGCTGGCCGGCCTGCGTTCATTGCAGGGTTGGATCAGGGTCGCTGGTCGAGCCCGGCCAGGAAGCGCAGGAACAGGCAGGCGGCCAGCCTGGCGGTGCGGCCGTGCTCGTCGTGCGGCGGGGACAATTCCATGATATCGAAACAGCACACGGCCGGGTTCCGTCCGGCGGACTCGGCGTATTCGGCCACGCGCTGCGCCGGCCAGCCGGCCGGAGCGGGCGCGCTGACGCCCGGCGCCTGGGCCATGTCGATGACGTCCAGGCAGATCGACGCGAACGTCGCGGTCGAATGCGGCCACTGGTGCGGCGGCCAGTCGGCCAGTGTGCCGCCATGCTCGCGGAACCAGTCGAAGTGAACCCGGGTGTTCGACAGGGGATCGAAGCCGAAAAGCTCCAGCCGGCCGATGCCGGCGTGCTCGATCAGGCGCCGGAACGGCATCCCGGACCCGTCGTCTTCGCGCACGTCGAGGTGGGCGTCGAAGTAGACGCCGTCGAGTTCGATTCCGCGCGGCCGGGCCAGCGCGTCGGTGACCGCGCGGACTTCCGGAAACGTCAGGTCGTGTCCGCCGCCGATGCCGACCGGCATCAGCCCGGCGGCGAGCATGGCAGCGACGGTATCGGTCACGCGCGCATGGGTTTCGGCCAGCGAGTCGCCCGGAACGATATTGCCGAGATCGAAGACCGGGATGTTGAATCCTTGCAGTGACACCGAATCGGCGGCCCCGTAACCGGCCAGCGCTGCGCGGAATGCGTTCGGACCCTGCGCGGCCCCGACCCGCCCGCCGTTGAGGCGCACGCCATGGTCGTCGGCCAGGCCGAGCAGCCCGAGGCCGGCGAATGAACGTCCGGCGGCCCGGAATGCGTCCGGTGCCACCCGATCGGGCGCTTCGCGATCAGCGTGCAGATCGATGATGCGCGATGCGAAACGGCCCGGCCGCCGCTCGGGCCAGGCCCCGGCGACGGTGAGGTCAAGCATGGATTCGGATTCCGGCATGCAACCCATGGTAGCGCGCGGCGCCGGGATTCACGCGTTCCCGCGCCCGACCCGGTAGCGTTGCGTAAGCCGCTCGTTCTTGTTCAGGCCCTCGATGCGCCACAGCAGATCGAAACCGGTTGGCGAGATTCGGAGTCCGGCCCGGTACTGGTCGCGGCCGCAGCGGTGGGGTTCGGGGGCGATCAGATCGGCGTTCGGGAATAGCGTCGATTTCGGCCGCGGGCCGGGCTCCATCAGCACGGCCAGCGGAACCTCGCGGCCGGGGCCGAAGCGGGCGTGGGCCAGTTCGATCCGGTCGCTCAGCACGCGCCAGCGCATTTCGTTCCGGAATGCCAGCGACGTTGCGCCCGGCTGCGAATCCGGGCGCAGCCAATAGACCCGACCCGATTCGCGAAAAATCCAGGTCGAGCCGTCGACGCGTTCGGTCGACACCTTTCCCGCGCCGCGTCCGAGCAGCCGCGATGCGCCCGGCCCGAGGCCGCGGGACTCGATATCCAGGCGCTCGACCTGCGCCAACAGGTTCGCCACGGCTAAAATGCCCGCTCGTCTTTCGGTCCTGTCGATTGCCTGAACCATGCCGCTGCTGATCGTCGTCACCGTGTTGTGGGCATTCTCATTCTCGCTGATCGGCGAGTACCTGGCCGGCCAGGTCGACAACCATTTTGCGGTGCTCACGCGCATCGCGCTGGCCGCTCTCGCGTTTCTTCCGTTCCTCCGGGTGCGCGGGCTGGCACTGCGCGATGCACTGGCGCTGATGGCGCTGGGCGCGGTCCAGCTCGGGCTGATGTACGTGTTCTTCTACCAGTCGTTTCTGTTGCTGAGCGTACCCGAGGTATTGCTGTTCACGATCTTTACACCAGTCTACGTTGCACTGCTCGACGACGCGCTGGCCGGGCGGTTCGCGCCGGCGCATCTCGTCGCTGCGGTCGTCGCCGTGGCCGGCGCTGCGGTGATCCGCTGGCAGCAGCCGGCGAGCGATTTCTGGCTCGGCTTCCTGGTCGTGCAGGGCGCCAATCTCTGCTTCGCCGCCGGCCAGGTCGGCTATCGCCACCTGAGCCCGCGGCTGCCGCGCGAGCTGCCCGCGCATTCGGTGTTCGGCTGGTTCTATCTCGGCGCGCTGCTGGTCTCGGCGGTCGCCTTCGCGCTGTACGGCAATCGGACAATGCTTGCCGAAAGCACGCTGCAGTGGGGCGTACTGGTCTGGCTCGGCCTGGGTGCCTCGGGGCTGGGCTATTTCCTGTGGAACCTCGGCGCCACTCGGGTCGATGCCGGCACGCTGGCGGTGATGAACAACCTGCTGATCCCGGCCGGTCTCCTGGTCAACGTTCTGATCTGGAACCGCGACGCCGATCTGGCGCGGCTGACGATCGGCGGCGCGATCCTGGTGGCCGCGCTCGGGCTGGGGCTTCGATTCGGAGGTCGGAGGCGGCCGGTCGTGCAGCGGGCCTGAATCAGCCGCGATCGGCCCGGCGGTCGAACGGGATGTCCAGCCCCTGTTCGTCGGCGCAGCGACGGGCCTCCTCGTAGCCGGCCGAGACGTGGCGGAAGATACCGGTCGCCGGATCGTTGGTGAGCACGCGCTTCAGTCTTGCCGCGGCCTCGGGCGTGCCGTCGGCGACGATGACCTGGCCGGCGTGCTGGCTGTAACCGATGCCGACGCCGCCGCCGTGGTGGAAGCTGACCCACGAGGCGCCCGAGGCGACGTTGACCATGGCGTTGAGCAACGGCCAGTCGGAGATCGCGTCGCTGCCGTCTTTCATGCTCTCGGTCTCGCGGTTGGGCGAGGCCACCGAGCCGCAGTCGAGGTGGTCTCTTCCGATGACGATCGGGGCTGATATCTCGCCGCTGGCGACCAGGTCGTTGAAGATCAGCCCGGCCTTGTCGCGCTCGCCCTGACCCAGCCAGCAGATGCGTGCCGGCAGGCCTTCGAACTCGACTCGTTCCCGGGCCATCGTCAGCCAGCGTTTCAGTCCCTCGTGTTCGGGAAACGCTTCTAGCAGTGCCGCGTCGGTGCGGTAGATGTCTTCCGGGTTGCCCGACAGCGCGGCCCAGCGGAACGGGCCTCGACCGACACAGAACTGCGGCCGGATGAACGCCGGGACGAAGCCGGGGAAGTCGAACGCGCGGGTGAGGCCTTCATCGAACGCGCGCTGGCGGATGTTGTTGCCGTAGTCGAACGTCACCGAGCCGGCGTCCTGCAAATTCACCATCGCTTCGACGTGGCGCTTCATGCCGGCCAGGCTTTTGTTCACGTAGTCCTTCGGGTCGCGCCGGCGGAATTCGCAGGCCTCGTCGAACGAATACCCGACCGGCACGTAGCCGTTGAGCGGGTCGTGCGCGCTGGTCTGGTCGGTCAGCGTGTCGGGCGTGATGCCGCGCTCGATCAGCCGCTCGAGAAGGTCGACGGCGTTGGCGACGACACCTACGCTGATGCCTTGCTTCCGTTGTTTCAGTTGCAGCGCACGGTCGATCGCGGCGTCGAGATCTTCGTGAACCTCGTCGAGGTAGCGCTTGCCGTGCCGGCGCTGGAGGCGCGACTCGTCGACGTCGGCGATCAGGCAGGTGCCGCCGTTCATCGTGATCGCCAGCGGCTGCGCGCCGCCCATGCCGCCGCAGCCGGCGGTGACGTTGAGCGTGCCCTCGAGATGGCCGCCGAAGTGCTGGCGCGCGCACTCGGCGAAGGTTTCGAACGTGCCCTGCAGGATGCCCTGGGTGGAGATGTAGATCCACGACCCGGCCGTCATCTGGCCATACATGATCAGGCCCTTGGCCGCCAGTTCGTCGAAATGCTCCTGCGTGGCCCAGGCCGGCACCAGGTTGGAATTGGCGATCAGCACGCGCGGCGCGTCGGTATGGGTTTTCACGATGCCGACCGGCTCGCCGGACTGGACCAGCAGCGTTTCGTCCGGCGCCAGGCGCTTCAGTGCCTCGACGATGGCGTCGAACGCGGCCCAGGAGCGCGCGGCCTGGCCTCTGCCGCCGTAGACGACGAGGTTGTCCGGGTCCTCGGCGACCTCCGGGTCGAGGTTGTTCATCAGCATGCGCATCGCGGCCTCGGCCTGCCAGGTTCGGCAGGTTCGCTCGAGGCCGCGCGGGGCGCGGACGGTGCGTTTTTCGGCCATTTCGGTCTCCTCCGGTTCCCGCCGCCTGATCGGGGCCCGCTATTGTAGCGACACGCCGCCGGCGTTGATCGCCGGGCGGACCGTCTGGCAACAACGGCGCGATTGAGGCATGATGGCGGTGGTTACGCCGCGCTGATCGAGAAGCGATGAATTCAAAATTGCCGATCGGCTTGATTGTCGGGCTGGTCCTCGTTGCCGCTTGCGCGGCCCCCGAGCCGCAGACTCAGCCGACGTACCGGTCCCCGGTAATCGAGATTTCGCCGAATAATCTGGGCCAGTACTGGGTCGTCGACAAATCGACGGTCAGCCGACCTCCGTCGCGCTTTCGGCCCGGCGGGCCGTGTCAGATGGTGAAACTGGCCTACACGATCGACTCTCAAGGCCAGGTCTTCGACATCGAGGTGATCGATTCCTTCCCCAACGAGAGCTTCGTGCCGACGGCCAAGCGGATTCTTCGCGCCCGCCAGTTCAAACCCGGCGAGGACAACCCCGAGCGGATCCCGGTTCGAACCGTGAGCACGGAATTGCTCCAGCTCAGCAGCGCCGGCTGCGGACATCTGAGGCGGCGGCAACAGGGATAGCCGCCATTCCGGGGCACGCCGCTATTATTAACTTGGCAACGAAATACCTACGTTATTCGTTGCACGGCATCTGCGGCGCATGTCCGCAAATGCCTTCGCTTCGCGGCCCGGCCGTTCCGGCCGGCTATTAACCCGGCAATCTATTTGATTGCCGGGTTAATAACACCGTCGTTAATCCTGCCACATTCAGCTTGTCTCTCGGCGCTCGTGGCAAGGCGTCGGTGCGCCAGCTGTAGCCGGGCCTACATCAAGCACCGACAACGCAGTCCACGGGCGCCGAGAGGCAAGCCCTGCGGGGGCTCCGGACGAATCCGCCTGCGGCGTCAAAGCGGCTCGACGCAGGTCTGCTATGCCTTCGCCACTTTGCCTTGCAGGCGAATTCGTCCGGCGCCCTGAATGAGGCAGGATTAACGACGGCGTTAGTACTTTCCGCACTCGAGCTGCACGACGGAGCGGTGGCCGTCTTCGACGACCAGGGCCGTCAGCCGACCGCCCCAGACGCAGCCGGAGTCCAGGCAGATCGCCTGCGCGGTGGCGGGGTCGCCGGTCGGGTACGCGCGATAGCCCAGAAGCGACCAGTGGCCGAACACGATGGTCCAGCCGCGCCAGTCCGGGTGCAGCAGTTCGAACCACGGACGGTATCCCTTCGGCGGATTGTTCATGTCGCCGGACGAGGCGAGTTCCAGCCAGCCGTCGGGTTTCGCGAAGCGCATGCGCGTGAGCACGTTGGTGATCGTGCGCAGCCTGGTGAAGCGTTTCTGATCCGGCTGCCAGCGCCGGGGGCGGTCGCCGTACATGTGGTCGATGAAGCGACCGAAGCGGTCGCCGCGCAGCGCCTGTTCGAGTTCGGCGGCGCACGCGTGTGCCTGCGCGCGATCCCAGCGCGGGTCGATGCCGGCGTGCACCAGCGCGATCCGGTCGGCGTCGTTGAACCACAGAACGGGCTGGCGGCGCAGCCATTCGAGCACCGGCTCGCCGTCGGCGTGGCCCAGGATTTTTTCGAATTCGGGATTCGGCTTGCGCACTTTCGGGTGCATGTGCCAGTAGGCGAGAAGGTGCAGGTCGTGGTTGCCGAGCACGGTGAAGTGCGGATCGCCCAGCGCCGCGATCTGGCGCAGCACCTTGAGCGATCTTCCGCCGCGGTTGACCAGGTCGCCGGCCAGCGCCAGCCGGTCGGCGGCCGGGTCGAAGTTCAACCGGTCCAGCAGCCGGTTCAGGGCGTCCTGGCAGCCCTGGACGTCGCCGATGTGGATGTCGCGACGGCTCAAGAAACCACCCCGCGGGGCGTGATAAGGTCGGCGAGCCGGACGAACTCCTCCAGCGAAAGCGTCTCGGCGCGGCGCCCCGGGTCGATGCCGGCGTGCGCCATCTCGTCGGCGTCGAGCACGTTCCTGAGAGTGTTGCGCAAGGTCTTGCGGCGCTGCCCGAACGCCTGCCGCACGACGTGCTCGAGCGCCGGAAACCGGGCACGGTCCTGGCCCGACAGCGACCGGGGCACGATGCGTACGAAAGCCGACTCGACCTTCGGCGGTGGCCGGAACGCCCCCGGCGGGACCGTGAACAGCGCGGTCGTCTCGGCACGCGCCGCGGTCATGACGCCGAGCCGGCTCCAGGCCTTGCTGCCGGGGCCGGCGGTCAGCCGGTCGACGACCTCCTTCTGCAGCATGAAATGCATGTCGGCGATTGCGTCGGCCTGGTCGAGCAGGTGGAACAGCAGCGGCGTCGAGATGTTGTAGGGCAGGTTGCCGATCACGCGCAGCGGCCGGTCGTTTTGCGGCCCGGCGAGGCTTGCGAAATCGAAGGTCAGCGCATCGGCCTGGTGGACGACGAGGTTGGGCGGATTCCCGAGACGATCGGCGAGTGCGGCGGCCAGGTCGCGGTCGAGCTCGATGACGTCGAGCCGGCCGACCTTCTCCAGCATCGGCCCGGTCAATGCCCCGAGTCCCGGGCCGATCTCGACGACCCGGTCGTTGCGCGCCGGCGCAATCGCGCCGACGATTTGCCGGATCACGGTCTCGCTCTCGAGAAAATTCTGGCCGAAGCGCTTGCGGGGGACGTGGGCCATGGAATCGGCCGGGTCGGGCGAGCGTGTAGTTTACCCAACAGTTGCATAAATTCCCGGCGCCAGACCGCTTCGCTGCCCGGAATAGCAGCGCTTCCGGGGCGCGTGCTCGATTTTTCAATCCTCACATAGTGTGAACTATGCTCCGGTTGAAAAATCTCCGCGCCACACGCCGGAAGCGCTACTCTCCGGGCTCTTGCATCCCGGAATTTATGCAACTGTTGGCTTTACAAGCCGACGAACCCGCCAGCGAGCAAGCTAACCGTTCCTCTCCACCAGTTCGCGCGCCAGGCGAACCGCGGCGCGCAGGCTGCCCGGGTCGGCGCGGCCGGTGCCGGCCAGGTCCAGCGCGGTGCCGTGTTCCACCGACGTGCGCACGAACGGCAGGCCCAGTGTGACGTTGACGGCGTGGCCGAAGCCGGCGTGCTTGAGCACCGGCAGGCCCTGGTCGTGGTACATCGCCAGCACCGCGTCGGCGCGCTCGAGCCGGTCGGGCACGAACGCAGTGTCGGCCGGCACCGGCCCGGTCAGATTCAGTCCGCACGCGCACAAGGACTGGATCACCGGTTCGATGACCTCGATTTCTTCTCGCCCGAGGTGGCCGCCTTCCCCGGCGTGGGGATTGAGCCCGAGAACCGCGATTCTCGGCTCGGCCAGGCCGAAGCGGGCGCGCAGATCGCGATCGAGGATCGTGATTGTCTGCTCGAGCATTGCCGCGTCGATGGCGCCGGGCACCCGGGCCAGCGGCAGGTGGGTCGTCGCCAGTGCCACGCGCAGCCGGTCCGCGACCAGCATCATCACGACGCGCTCGACGCCGGCGCGCGCGGCCAGGAACTCGGTATGGCCGGTGAACTCGAACCCGGCGTCGTTGATGATCGCCTTGTGCACCGGCCCGGTGACGAGCGCGGCCGCGTCGCCGGCACGGACGGCGTCTGCGGCCGTCTCCAGCGTCTCGAGCACGTAGCCGGCGTTGGCGCGGTTCAGGCGCCCGGCGGTCGCCGGCGCGGCGAGCGCGACCGGCAGGCACCCGATCCGGCCGTCGCCGGCCGGAGCCGGCGCGCCGGGGTGCCACTCGCAGATCTCGATATCCACGCTCCCGGCATCCAGGCTCGATCGCGCGGCCGCGGCTTCGAGCAGATCCGGGTCGGCCACAAGCACCAGTCCGGGCTCGACGGCGGCGACCGCCACGGCCAGCTCCGGCCCGATGCCGGCCGGTTCGCCGGGCGTGACCAGCAGCGGCAACTTGTTCAATATGGGAACCCTCTTACAGCAGAACCTCGACGTAGGCCTCATCGCGCATCTGACGCAAGACCCGCTCGATCTCTTCCTGCGAGCGCTGCTGGACGATCATCTCGCGGGCCTCGGCGCGCAGCGCTTCGTCGGTCCGGTCGGCCTTGCGCTGGCCCTCGAGCTTGACGAGGTGCCAGCCGTCGCTGGTCTGGAAGGGCTGGCTGACCTCGCCCGGCTCGAGGCTGTTGCAGACCTCCTGAAAGGTTCGGCCGTAGGCGCCTTCCGGGAACCATTCCATCAGCCCGCCGAGGTTGGCCGAGCGCACGTCATCGGAAAACTCGCGCGCGAGTTCGGCGAAATCCTCGCCGTTGACGATCCGGTCGTGGAGGTCCTGCGCCAGCTCGCGCGCGCGCTCCGGCGACATCAGCTCCGACGGCTCGATCATGATGTGGCGGGCGCGAAACTCGTCGACGATGACCTCGCCACGCGGCCTGCGGTCGTTGACCTTGACGATCAGCAGACTGCCGGCGGTGAAGATCGGGTCGGAAATTTCGCCCGGCTCCAGCTCGCGGATGGCGTCGGCGATCTGGCGCGGCATCGAATTCAGGTTGCGCCAGCCGACCTTCCCGCCCTCGAGCGCGTCGGCGGCCTCGGAGAAGTTCACGGCGGCCTCTGCGAAGTCCATGCCCTCGGCCGTGACCTTCTGGTGAATTTCGCTGATGCGGCGCTCGGCTTCGCGCATCTCGGAAGGACTGGCGTCGGGCGAGACCTGCAGCGCGATCTGCGACAGGTTGTACTCGTCGCTTTCGAAGTACTCCGATTCGAGCAGGATGTCGATTTCGGTTTCGGTGACCTGGTCCATGCTCTCGACGATGCGCTGGCGCAGTCGCGAGGTCAGCAGTTCCTTGCGCACGTCATCGCGAAATTCGTCGAAATTCATGCCGTCGGATTCCACCGCCTGGCGCAGCTGCATCACCGAGAGATTGTTCTGGCGCGCGACGTCCTCGAGCGCGCGGTCGACTTCCTGGTCGGTGACGCGAATCCCGGTCTGTTCGGCGCGCTGGACCTGGACCTGCTTCATGATCAGCCGTTCGAGCACCTGCTCTTCGAGCACCTGGCGCGGGGGTTGGCGGTCGCCGCGCGACTGGATCTGGCGCAGGACATTGGCCATTGTCGATTCGAGTTCCGAGCGCAGGATCACGCCCTCGTCGACGATCGCGACGATCTCGTCGAGTTGCCGGTAATCGTCCTGGGCGGCGGCCAGCACGGGCAACAGCAGGCCCGCCGCCAGCACGGCGATCAAATTCGTGATGCGTTTCGGAAACTGGTTCATCTGGCTTTCGGACTCCTTCGCGTTTGTGGCTAGCGGGTGAACAGATTGTATGGGCGGCGCCCGAGGCTGCCGAGCCCCTTCAGGTGCAGTTCGAGGAAGAACGCGGTGCGCTTGTCCGATTCCCGGTCCTTGACGAACCGCCGGATCGAGGTCCGGATGGCCCAGCAGCAGCTTTCGTATTCGATGCCGCCCATGGCTTCCAGCGTCGTGTCGTCGTCGAATGCGTAGCCGAAACGGCCGATCAGGTTGAGCTGCCCGGTGACCGGATAACGGCCGCGAACGTCGATCTGGTCGACCCGGTCGCGGCGGAACCGGTAGCCGAGCTGCACCTGTCGGGCGTCCCGCCCTTGCCACCTGAGACCGAACGCGGCGACATCAGTTTCACCGTCTTCCGGATCCCACTGCAATTCCGAGTGGACAAGGAAACGGTCGCTGGGACGCCAGTCGATCTGGCCGATCGTGGCCGAGACCGAGCGATCCTCGGCCGGGTTGCCGGGCAGGCCGACTTCGGGCTCGTCGACGAAGAAAATCTGGCCGATGCTCGCCTCGACGATGCTGCGGCCGTCGTCGTCGTCGAGCAGCCGGCTGGTCAGCGCCAGGCTGACCTGGTTGGCATCGGTCTGGCGGTCGGCGCCGGAGAAGCGATTGGTCTGGAACAGCTGCGCGAAACTGAACGTCAGCTCGCGCGTGTCGAACACCGGCAGGTCGTCCTGCGACTCGCCGGGCACGTACAGGTAGAACAGCCGCGGCTCCAGCGTCTGGCGCAGCCCCCCGGCCAGGGTGCGCTCGAATACCAGGCCGCCGTCCACGCTGAAGATCGGCTGGGTGCGCGCGGGCGTATCGTCGGCGCCCTGCTGGTCCTGGAGATCGTAGGCCGTCGTACGTACGCCCACGGCCGGCTCGAAGAACCAGCCCGGGCGCACCAGCCGCAGTGCCAGTTCGGGATGGGCGTCGAGGCGCGCCCCGGTGACGCTGTCGCCCGAGCGCTCGAAATAGACCGCCTCGCTGGCGAGCCGGAAGCTCAGGTTGGCCGGCAGCGGCCAGTCGCCGCCGAATTCGACGCGCGGCAGCCGGTCGTAGGGCTCGTTGCGCTCCGCCACCCTGCGGTCGAGTACCTGGAAGGTGTCGAAGGTCGTCCCCAGGGTCCAGAACCGGCCCTGGCCGAGAATGCTGAAATCCGAGCGCAGGAACTGGATCGAGCTCGATTCGATGTCGTTGCCGAGATCCAGGAAATGGTCCTGGTCGTTGACCCGGTTGAAATTCAGCCGCGTCGTCCAGTTCGGGGCGATGCGGGCACGGTGGCGAATGCGTCCCAGCCAGCGGTCGCGCCCGGCCTTGTCGTCGTCGGGCAGGTAGTCGAACTGGAACGTGCCGGCCTGGCGCCGCGTCAGGAAGCGGTACTCGCTGCCGAGCAGGAAACCGCGGTCGCCGATGACGCGCGGCGTGAACGTCGCATCCATGCTCGGCGCGATGTTCCAGTACCACGGCACCGCGAGGTCGAAGCCGTTGTCGCTGCTCGTGCCGATCTGCGGATAAAGAAAACCGGACTTGCGATCGTCGCTGAGCGGAAACGTCAGCCACGGCGAGTACAGGATGGGCACGCCCTTGAACTCCAGCCGGGCGTTGCGCGCGGTGCCGACGTTCTTGTCGAAATCGAGCTTGACCTTGCCGGCCTTGAGCTGCCAGGCCGGGTCATCCGGGTCGCAGGTCGTGAAATCGAAGCGCGTGACCCGTGCGTGGGTCTCGTCGACCATGCGCACCGAGTCGGCGCTGCCGGACCCGGCCGCGCCGGCGATGTAGTAATCCACCTGTTCGAACTCGCCGCTCGACGTGTTGGTGTTGTAGTTCGCACTGGCGGCGTTCATCGTCACGACCGCGTCGGAATAGCGGAGCCAGCCGGGCAGCTCGATCTGGCCGGTGTCGGGGTCGTAGATCAGTTCGTCGGTCTCGAGTCGCTGGTCGCCGTAGAGCAGCTGGACGTCGCCGGAGAAATGCATCGGCCGATTGCGGCCCGAGATGTCCATGTCGTCGGCGCGGATGTCCATCGGCACCGAGACGTCGCGCACGATGTCGCCCCGATCGGGAATGCTGCCCGGCGGCCGGCACGACTGCGGCAGCGCCTGGGAGCTGGCCGCGGTTTCCTCGATCGACGATATCTGGGCATGGCCGGGCGGCACCAACGCGAATGCCGGCAATCCGACGAGGATCAGCCGCGCGGCAAGCGCTGCATTCGGATTGATGGATATGGTCACTGGCTGGTTCGGGCCCGGCATCGATTCAGGAATTCGGCGCGCGCTTCCCGGCCGGCCGAAGCCAGTCGGTCGACGGCCTGGTGAAAGCGTTCGAAGTCGCCGCCGTATTCTGCCAGAAGATCGGCGAAGGCGCGCACGCCGGCCTCGTACGTCGCCACCTGGGCCAGGTGGGCGTTGTTGAGATCGCGTCGCATGAAGCGGTCGAATGCATTGGTCTCGTGACGCTCGCGAAATTCGGTGTAGTCGCGTTCGAACTGCTCGAAACGGGCCCGCTTGCGCGCGCGCAGTTCTGCGGGACTGCCCCCTTCGGCGTAGATCCGCTCGAGGGCGTCTTTGGTCGCCAGCAGCAGGCCGACGAAGCGCTGGTCCAGCGCCCGTTGCCGTTGCCATTGCGCAAGCGCGCCGGGCTGCCCGTCGAGCCAGCGCCGCACGCCGGCGCGGCCGACGGCGGTTGCATAAGCCTCGTTGAACGCCGTATCGCCCTTGACGAACACGCGCTGGTGGGCCAGTTCGTGGAAGATCAGGCCGGCCAGCCGGGTTTCGTCCCAGGCCAGCATGGGACTGGTGACCGGGTCGTCGAACCAGCCCAGCGTCGAGTAGGCGGCCACCGGCGCGACGGCTGTGTCCATGCCGTCCTCGGCCAAGCGCTCGGCCAGACTTTCGGCGGCGCGGCGGCGGAAATACCCGCGGTAGGCCAGGCAGCCGGCGAACGGGTAGCACCAGGTCTTAGGCTCGAGGCTGAATTCGGGTGTGGCGACGACGTTGAACAGCACCGCGTCGCGATCGAGTTCGACGTAGTCGCTGTAGCTGCCGTCGTCCGGCAGCGCCAGTTCGGCCGCGGCGAACGCGCGCGCCTCGAGCGCGGTCTCGAGCTTGCGGCGTACCTCCGGCGACGTGTCGGGCGCGGCGATGACCTTTTCGATATCCTCGCGTTTGGCAAGCAGTTCCAGCTGGCCGCGGGCGGCCTGGAAATACCAGCCCAGCGTCGAGCAACCGGCCGCGCCCAGGCACGCGGCCACAGCGAGGACGACAATGGACGAGTGGTACGGCGACGAGGAGTTCTGGCGCACGTTCGGCCCGTTGATGTTCGGCGACGAGCAGTTTAGCGAGGCTGCGCGCCAGGTGCCGGCACTGCTGGCGCGCATCGGGCTTTCAAAGGGTCGCGTGCTGGACCTGGGCTGCGGGCCGGGGCGGCACGCGCTGCCGCTGGCGCGGGCCGGGTGCGAGGTGACGGGCGTCGATTCGACCCGGCTGCTGCTCGACGAGCTCGATCGCCGGGCCCGGGAGGCTTCGCTGGCGATCGATACGGTCCACGCCGACATGCGGGAGTTCCGGCGCCCGGATGCGTTCGATGCGGTAGTCGTGATGTGGACGACGTTCGGGTACTTCGAGGACGAGGACGAGCACGCGCGCGTACTCGGCAACATCCTCGGCAGTCTCAGGCCCGGCGGCTGGCTGGTGCTGGATCTGCTCGGCCTGGAGACGCTGTGCCGGACGCTCGAACCGGTTCACCTGACCGAGTACGCGAACGGCCGGCTGCTCGTCGAGCGGCCGGTGCTGATCGAACACAACACCCGGATCGAAAACGAGTGGATCCTGATCGACGGTGACAAGGTCCGGCGCGCGACGTTCTCGCACCGGGTCTGGTCGGCCGGCGAAATGACCCGGCTGATCGAAAGCGCCGGCTTCGAACTCGACGCCATCGACGGCGACCTGTTCGGCCACCCCTACGATTTCGAGTCCGAACGGATGTACGTGTTCGCGCGCAAGTCTTCGTAATTCGACCGGATCAGCGCCTCGAGCTTGTCGCGATCGGCTTGACCGGGCGGCACGGCTTCCAGCACCTTGAGCTGCACGCGGCTGAAGAAGCCGCGTTCGCGCCGGCGCCAGCGTCCCGGGGCGCGGCTGAAGGCGCCGCCCCAAAGGCCCTCGAGCACCATCGGGATTACCGGCACCGGCCGCCGGGCAAGAATCTCGCTGATGCCCGAACGGAACGGCTGCACCTCGCCGTCGGGGCTGAGCCGGCCTTCGGGAAAGATGCCGACCAGCTCGCCGCGCGCGAGCGCGGCGTCGACCGACTCGAATGCCTGCCGGTAGCATTCGGGATCGACCTTGCGCGGCGCGACCGGGATCGCGCCGGCCAGCCGGAACAGCCACTTCAGGCCGCGCAGGTTGTAGATCTCGTGGGTCATCACGAACCGGATCGGGCGCTGGACCGTGCCGCCGACGACGATCGGGTCCATGTAGCTCAGGTGGTTGCACAGGATCAGCCCCGGACCCGAAAAAGGGATTCGCGCCGCACCCCGGCCGGCGACGCGAACGCGGTAGATCAGCCGACTGACGACCCACATCAGGAAGCGCAGCGCGAATGCCGGCGCGCGCAGGAAGATGTAGGCCGCCACCGCCAGGTTGGCGACGGCGACGGTGCCGAAAAGTTCCGGGATCGACCGGCCGAATACGCTCAGGAACACGATCGCGAACGCACTGGCGACAACCATGAACAGCGCGTTGAGGATGTTCATGCCGGCGATGACCCGGGCGCGCCGGTCGTCGGTCGACTGCCGCTGCACCAGCGCGTACAAGGGCACGATGAACAGTCCGCCGCTGGCGCCGATCAGCAGCAGGTCGATGATGATTCGCGCGCTGCCCGGCATCGCAAGCACTTCGGCGTAGCCGGCCGGGTCGCCGACCCCGGCCAGCGGCATCGCCGGGCTGGCGATCATCAGGTCCAGCCCGAACACGGTCATGCCGAGGGCGCCCACCGGCACCAGCCCGATCTCGATGCCGCCGCGCGACAGCCGGCCGCTGGCCAGCGCGCCTGCCGAGATGCCGACGATGAACAAGGCCAGCAGTCCGGCCAGGACCGCCTCGTTGCCGCCCAGCACGCCCTGCGTCCAGGCCGGGATCTGCACCAGGAAGATGGTGCCGTAGAACCAGAACCACGACACGCCGAGCACGTTGTGCAACAGGCTCGGGTCGGCGGCGAGATCCTTCAGCGCGGTCCACGACGCGGTGACCGGGTTCAGGTCCAGCGCAAGTCCGGGGTCGCCGATCGCCACGCGCGGGACCGCCAGCGCCGCGAGATAGCCGGCCGCGGCCACGGCCAGCGTGGCGGCAAAGACCACCCACGGCCAGTCTACCGGCACGCCGGCGACGATCGGACCGAGGATCGTGCCGGCCAGAATCGCGATGTAGGTGCCGGCGGCGACCAGGCCGTTGCCGCCGGTCAGCTCGTCCGGCGCGAGCAGTTGCGGCAGGATCGCGTACTTGATCGGGCCGAACAGCGTCGACTGGAATCCCAGCAGGAAGACCACCGCCATCAGCATCACCAGATCGCCGAAATAGAGCGCGACACCGGCAAACAGGCTGATCGCGACCTCGGAGGCCTTGATCCAGCGAATCATCCCCGCCTTTTCGAAGCGATCGGCAAGTTGACCGAATACGGCCGAGAACAGGAAGTAGGGCAGGATGAACAGCAGCGCGGCGAGGTTGACCAGGCCGCTGGCGTCCCAGCCGGCCTCGACGCCGATGCCGAACACGATCAGCGTGGCCAGCGCGTTGCGGAAGATGTTGTCGTTGAGGGCGCCCAGCGCCTGGACCGCGAAATACGGCCCGAATCGGCGCCCGGCCAGCAATCCGAACTGCGCCATCGACTGCGGGTTCCGGAGGGTCAGGCCGGCACTCTAGCGCATTGCCGCGGGCCCGTCGAATCCGGCCCGGGCGCATCCGCCGCAATGCCGCCCGCCGATGACCCGATTCAACGGCTTCCCGACTCGTCGCGCCGCTGTTCGCCCCCGAACCGGCGTCCGATTTCGTCGGCCGGCGCCGGGCGAGCCAGAAGGTAGCCCTGGCCGAGCCGGCACCCATCGGCGACCAGCATTTCGAACTGCGATTCGGTCTCGATGCCTTCGGCGATGAGCTCCAAGCCGAGCTGATCGGCCATCTGGACGATGCCGGCGACCAGCGTGTGCGTGCGCGGGTCTTCTCCGATTCTGTGAATCAGCGTCTGGTCGATCTTGATCTGGTCGATCGGCAGCCGCGTGATGTGCGCGAGGTTCGAGTAGCCGGTGCCGAAGTCGTCCATCGAGATGCGCAGACCCAGCCCGGTCAGCCGCTCGAGCACCGCGAGCGAACGTTCCGGGTATTCCATCAGCATCGTTTCGGTCAGTTCCAGCGTGATGCGGCCGGCGGCCAGCCCGGTCTTCGAAAGGCACTCGGCAATGTAGTCGGGCAGCCTGTCGTTGTACATCTGTACCGCCGACAGGTTGATCGACACCCCCGGCGGATCCATGCCGGCATTGATCCACCGGCGCATCTGCTCGCACGCGCTACGGATCACCCACAGGTCGATTCGCTCGATCAGCCCGGTCTGCTCCGCCAGCGGGATGAATTCGCCGGGACTGATCATGCCGCGCTCGGGATGCCGCCAACGGATCAGCGCCTCGACCCCGATTGCACGCCGGTCGGGCAGCGAGACCTGCGGCTGGTAGTACAGCATCAGGTCCTCGCCGCGGATTGCGCGGCGCAGGTCGCTTTCGAGAAACAGCCTCGAGGCGCCGGACTCGGCGTGTTCCGGTTCGAACATCAGCCAGCGGTCGCCGCCGGCCGAGCGCGCTACCTGAAGCGCCTGGTTGGCGCGCAGCAGAAGCTGCTCCGGCGTTGTGCCGTCGCGCGGGTAGGCGGCCACGCCGAGGCTCGCGGACATGATCAGTTCGCGACCCTCGGCCGGCAACGGCGTGTTGACCACATGAAGCAGATCGTCGAGCCGCTGCTCGAGATCCGGTTTCTGGCCCGGACGCAGCACGAGGCAGAACTCGTCGTTGCCGAAGCGGGCCGCGAGGTCGTCGTCCCCGAGCCAGGCCAGCATCCGCGAGGCGGTCAGTCTCAGGATCCGGTCGCCGGTCGCCACCCCGAGCGTGTCGTTGATCGACTTGAACCGGTCGAGGTCCAGCAGCGCGACGAAGCACGGCACATTGTGCGTCCGGCAGATTTCAAGCATGCGTTCGAGCTGCCATTCGAGCCGGCCGCGGTTGGGCAGCCCGGTCAGCCGATCGTAATGCCGGAGGAAGTCGACCTGCTGCGCCTGGCGGCGCGCCTCGGTGAGGTCGTTCCAGCTTCCGATAATGGTGCCGGTGCGCGCGCCCTCGCGGTCGGGCAGGAACCGCTTTTCGTCGCGCACGAAGCGGACGTGGCCCTCGCAGTCGAAAATGCGGTATTCCTGAACCAGTGTGCGGCCCGGTTCGATGGCGCGGTTTTCGGCCTGGACGCGCTCGAGGTCGTCGGGATGGACATGTTCCTCGAACCATTCGGTGCGCGACGCGTCTTCGACGGTGCAGCCGGTAACACGCTCGACCGTGGCGCTGACCCACTCGACTTCCATGCCCGGATATTTCAGCGAATAGACGACGACCGGCGCGCTGGCGAGCAGGTGCTCCAGCCGCTGTTTCGCCTGCCTCAGTTCATCGGTGGCCTGGCGCACGCGCCAGCGCAGCAGCAGCGCGACGGCGCCCAGCAGCAGCAGCGAGCCGAACACGACGATCATCGCCGGCAGCAGCCAGCCGGGCCATTGGCTCGCCGGCGGGCCGGTGTACGTTCGCACCAGTGCCTGGTAGTACGGCGAGTCCGGTTCGCGTTTCCATCGCGCCAGATAGCGATCGATCGTCGGCAGCAGGCTCTCGCCTGCGCCGGCGCCGGCGGCGGCATAGAACAGGCTGGCCTGGTTGAACGTGATCGGTGTCTCGACCAGCCCGAAGCGGCCGGCGTTGCTCTGCCCGTAGAAGTGGTTGGTCACGGCCGCGTCGGCCTCATTCTCGGCGGCCCGCCGGAAAACCTCGTCCATCGATGCGCATTGCACCAGCTCGATTCCGAGCGCGAGTTCGGCATCGAGTTCGCGCAGGAATTCGTACTGCACCGATCCGTCGAGTACCGCGATGCGGCGGCCGCGCAGGTCGTTGAACGACATCAGGTGCTGCTGAGGTACGGTGAACACCTGGCTCCACGACTGGATCACCGGAATGTCGTGGAAGGCGAAGCGGTCGGCGTGTGAATCGGTCAGCGCCACGTCGGGCATCAGGTCGAGTTCGCCGGCGGCGAGCATCTCCATGCACTCGGCCCAGACGCAGGGGACGAAGTCGGTTCGCCAGCCCTCGCGGCGCGCGATGGTTTCGATCAGGTCGACAAAGAAGCCGGCCGGTCTGCCGTCGAAGTCGGTGTGGATCTTGGGCTGGTTTTCGTACACGCCGATGCGGATCGCGCGGTCGCGGTCCTGCGCGACGGCGAAGGCCGGCGCAATTGCCATTGCCGCCAGCACCAGCGCCAGACCGACCGCTTCGCTGCGGGCCCGGAGCCACACGCCGGTGATCGCGTCACGCCTCGCCATTTCCGCTTCCTCGCGCAAGCCACGCTTGCGCTGTAATCGGCTGCCACCTGCCAATCCCCGAGCCATCGGGAAACTATACGGGAATGCGGGTGCCGCGGCCAGAGCCGGCGCGCTGCCCTACGGCGGCGGCATTCCGGCCCGACTGGCCTTCGCCCGAATACGGCCGGCCGGACCGTGCAGCACCAGCACTCCGGTGGCGTCGATATCGAAGTCGGTGGTGTTCTCGAGCGCGTCGATGAAGCGCCGTTCCTGCCGCATCACGGTTTCTTGGCACGTCTTTCGGGTGGCCGCCACCGGGCCGATGCTCAGATTCCGGGCGGTCAGGCGGTAACTGGCCGTGAAGCGGTTGCAGCCCGCGGTCCCGACCACGCGGCTGTCGGCCGCCACGAAGTGAAGCTCGATCTGCGCGCCGCCGGTGACCCCGGAGCCGTCGATCCGGTCGACGACCCAGGTTCGGCCGGCCAGCCGGTCGATCCGCTCGGGGTCGGCCGATGCGCGTTCCGCTTCGCCGGGCTCGTGCCCGGGCCCCGTTCCGTTCGAGCACCCGGCGAGCGCGGCGAGCATCAGCAGGGATTGCAATTGCATCTTCATGGAACTCCCCGACGTTTGCCCGGCCCCGATTCTACCGGGCTTCCGCGATCGGCGCATCCCGCGGCGAATCGAGGCGTCAATCGCCCGCGCCGGGTGCTCCGGCTCCCGGTGCCGGCGTCGGCGGATCGGTGTCGCCGGCGTCGCTGAATTCGCGGCCGAAGATCTGCCAGAACGCGATGAACAGCACCGCGATCAGCGGTCCGACGACGAAGCCGTTGATGCCGAACATCGCAAGCCCGCCCAGCGTCGAGAGCAGCACCATCCAGTCGGGAAGCTTGGTATCGCGACCGACCAGGACGGGCCGGAGAATGTTGTCGGCCAGGCCGATGACGACCACGCCGTAGACGACCAGCACCGTGGCCGGGACCCAGTCGCCGATCGCATAGAGATAGATCGCCGCCGGCAGCCAGACCAGGCCGGCGCCGACCGCCGGGATCAGCGACAGCACGGCCATGACGACGCCCCAGAGCAGGGCGGCCGGCAGGCCCAGGATCCAGAAGATGATGCCGCCGAGCGCACCCTGGACCAGCGCCACGACCAGGTTGCCCTTGACCGTGGCCCGCGCGACCTCGGCGAACTTGCCGAACAGCAGCCGCTCGCGCTCGTCGCCCATCGGGATTACGCGCACCAGCCGTTCGACCAGCTTGCGGCCGTCGCGGATCAGGAAGAAGCCGACATAGAGCATCAGCGCCAGCTTGAGGATGAAGTTGGCCGTGCCCATTCCGACCGACACCGCGTTCTGAACCAGGAACTGACTGGTCGCGACCGCGGCCCGGGCCGCGTTCTGTCGCAGCGTGGCCATGTCGACGTCGAAGCGCTCCAGCAGTGCCTGCAGGGCCGGAAAGGCGTTTCGGATCCGCTCGATGTACTGGCCGGGCTCGATCTCGCCGGACTGGATGCGCTCGGCGATCGCGATGCCCTGCTGGATGAACGAGGCCAGCAGCAGCAACACCGGGATCACGACCAGCACGACACAGGCCGTCAGCGTCGTCAGTGCGGTCAGGTTGGGCCTCTCGCCCCACTTGCGTTCCAGCCAGACCTGAACCGGGTGGAACAGCACCGCGATGATGCTGGCCCACAGAATCGGTGCGAAGAACGGCTTGAGCAGGTACAGGAACAGGCCCGTGACCAGCACCAGCGCGATCAGGAACGCGCGTTGCTCGAGTTTGTCGATCATTCGCAATTGAGGCTCCCGGCCACGGTTCGGCAAGACTATAGGGGGTCTCGACAGGTGCGGCAAGCCGGCGGCCCTGCGGACCCCGTGCGGAACGATCCCCGGCCAATTCCATTAGCATAGGCGCGGTCGCCCTGTCCGCCGCCCTGTCCGTCACCAGAACCGTCACCAGAACCGTTATCCGCCCGTGGCCGAACCTCACGTCTTTCTTGTTACCGAATCGCCGCCGCCCGAACCGGGCCGGCCGGCCACCGGATTGCAACTGCGGCACGCGCGGATGGCTCGCGAGATCGCCGCCGCCGGGGTTCCGGTGACCTACGCCTGGCCCGATCCGCACCGGCCGGAAGCGGCGCCGCCGGCTGTCGCCGACGGCTTTGAAACCGCACCGCTGCGATCCCGGGCAGATCTCGCTGCCCGACTGGAGCGGCGGCGCCCGTCGGCACTCGTGCTCGGCTACTGGGAACTGGCCGGCTGGTTGCCCGATGAATTGCAAATGCCGCTGGTGCTGGACCATGTCGCGCCGCGCCTGCTCGAGCGCCAGTTCGAGGATCGCGACCGGTTGGGCGCCGACATCGATGGCCTGTTGCCGGTACTGGCCCGCGTCGCGGAGGTCTGGGTGGGCAATCGACGCCAGGCCGACCTGATGCTGTCGTGGATGCTGCTGGCCGGCCATGATTGCCGCTTCGAGGCACCGATCGC
This sequence comes from Wenzhouxiangellaceae bacterium, assembly GCA_032251475.1. Lineage (GTDB taxonomy): Bacteria > Pseudomonadota > Gammaproteobacteria > Xanthomonadales > Wenzhouxiangellaceae. Next base: position 21,554 of record JAVVDX010000028.1, read on the forward strand.
AGTCGTACCGATCGCCGGCGATCCGGTTAGGTGCGTGCCGGACCGGTCCGGTGCCCCCTACAAGGCATTCCACGGCGGCCGGAGCTGGCCGTGGCGACGGTCCGGCCGCTGGATTGCGCCGCTTGCCGGCGCAGGATTGCGCGACTGGCGCCTGATCGACGGATCGGAATCCCGGACCGGCGATGGCAACGACGAGGGCGGCGGATTTGGAACGCTCGAGTGCTATTACGAACAGCTGGCCGGTTGCCATATCCTGCTCGAACTTTGCGACGAGAACGTCGAGCGCCGCTACAGCCAGTCGTTCCGGATGACCGACGCGCTGTGTGCCGGGGTGCCCGTCGTCTGCAACCGGTTCCTGCCGCTGGCCGAAACCATCGCGGCGCGCGAGGCCGGCTGGCTGATCGACGCGCCCGACGAACTGCCGCCGCTGCTCGAGTCGCTGGCGGCCAATCCGGATGAATTATCGCGCCGCGCGGACAATGCGCTGACGCTGGCCCGGGACGAATTCGACGCTGCGCGCGTCTACCGCGTGCTGGCCGAACGGCTCCGTCGCCTGGCCGAATCCGGCCCGCCCCGCGCCCCGGACCGACCGCTGTTCGCAGGCGGCCGCAATGCCAGGAGGGCCGGAATGCGGCGGGCGCTGCGCGATTATGCCGCACGCTGGTTACACCACCGGTTACGCCTGCCGTTCCACGCGTTTCTGCGCCGGCGGCTGGAAAAGCGACCGCGCCCGGACGGCGACCGGTCGTGCTGGATCGTCGTCAGCCGGTCCGACATCTTTCCGACCGTTCACGGCGCGGCCGTCAAGATCGAGCGCACCGCGTGGGGCCTGTCGTTTCATGTCGGCGAAGTGCTGCTCATCACCGACCGGCGCGACGGCTACTGGCGCTACGTGCGCGGCGAGCGCAGCTTCCACCGATTCCCCGTCGGGCTGCGCATGATCGGCTGGCCGCGGATCGTCAACATGTTGCGCCTGATGGCCCGGGGTCTGCCGTATTCCGACGCGTTCCTGTACCTGCCCCTGGTCGATCGCGGGTTGCAGGCCCGGCTGATGTGGCTGATCGCGCGCCATCCGGTGGAAGTGGTGCAGGGCGAATTCCCGGCCTACGCCCGGCCGGCGGTCTGGGCATCCCGGCTGTTCGGCACGAAAGCGCTGATGGTCGAGCACAACGTCGAGTTCCGGCGCATCGCCGAGCAGGTGCCGGAGCTGACCGAAGCCGGCCGTCTGCTGCTCAGGCGCCACGAGGTGGAACTGGCCGGCGCCTGCGATCGGGTAATCACGGTCTCCGGGCGTGATCGCGACGAACTGGTCGCCGCCGGCGTGCCCGGCGCCAACGTGCGCGTGATCCCGCACGGCGTCGATCTGGATCGCTTCGATCGGGCCCGGGCGATAGACCTGCGGGACCGGTTCGGCATCCCACCGGAACACGCGGTTCTCGTCTTTCACGGCATATATACATACCCGCCCAACCTGGATGCGGTCGAGGAACTGTCCGCCTGTCTCCTGCCCGCACTCGAACGCGCCGGGGTGCCGGCGACCGTCGTCGCGTTCGGTCCCGAACCGCCGGAGAAGAAGCTGGCTGGCGTCGTGTTCGCCGGTCCGGTGGACGACTTGGCCGGCCACCTCAAGGGCGGCGATCTGGCGGTGATTCCGCTGCGTCAGGGCGGCGGGACGCGGATGAAGATCCTCGACGATTTTGCCGCCGGCGTGCCGGTGGTGACGACGCACAAGGGGATGGAGGGGATCCCGGTTGAAAACGGTCGCGAGCTGGTCATCGTCGACGACCCGGACGAAATGGCGCGGGCCGTCGTCGACCTGCTCGATCACCCGGCGCGCTGCGCCGAGCTCGCCGGGCGGGCGCGCGAATTCGTCGCACGGCTGGACTGGCGCGAGATCGCCTGGCGCTACGTCGAACTGATGCGGGCCTGAACGCCGGAATGTCATTTACCATTGGGATCCGGCCCCGGCCCGGCCCCGCCCGCCGAGACGGCCGCGGGCCCGCCGCCATTCACCAATCGAGGCACACAGCACGATGTCCGAACGCGAAATCATGGAATACGACGTCATCGTCGTCGGCGCCGGCCCGGCCGGGCTGGCCTGCGCGATGCGGCTCAAGCAGCTCGACGGCGACCTGGCCGTGTGCGTGATCGAGAAGGCGGCCGAGATCGGCGGTCACATCCTGTCCGGCGCGGTGATCGAGCCCGAGCCGCTGGATGCGCTGGTCGAGGACTGGCGCGACGACCCGCCGCCGATCTGCATCGCCGCCGGCAATGACGAACTGGCGTATCTGACGAAGACCGGCAAGCGCAAGCTGCCGACGCCGCCGCAGCAGAAGAACCACGGCAACTTCATCGTCTCGCTGGGTGCGCTGTGCGCCTGGCTGGCGCCGAAGGCCGAGGAACTGGGCGTGGACCTGTTCCCGGGCTTTGCCGCCGCCGACCTCAATTACGATGACAACGGTGCCGTGCAGGGTGTGATCATCGGCGACATGGGCGTGGACCGGGACGGCAACCCGAAGGACAGCTACGTCCAGGGTATCGAGATCCGGGCCCCGGTCACGGTACTGGCCGAGGGTTGCCGCGGCAGCCTGACCAAGCGCGCGATCGCGAAATACCGGCTCGACGCCGAAGCCGATCCGCAGACCTACGGCATCGGCATGAAGGAGCTGTGGAAACTGCCCGAGGGCCGGGTGCGTCCCGGCTTCATCCAGCACACGGTCGGCTGGCCGCTGCCGAAGGAAGTCTACGGCGGCAGTTTCGTCTACCACCTCGACCGGGACCGGCTCGCGGTCGGGTTCGTCTGCGGGCTGGACTACGGCGATCCGGAATTCAGCCCGTTCGAGGCGTTCCAGCAGTTCAAGCACCACCCGGCGATGCATGAGCTGCTCGAAGGCGGCGAGATCCTGGCCGCCGGCGCCCGTGCACTGGCCGAGGGCGGCTTCCAGTCGCTGCCGAAGGTCGAGATGCCGGGCGCGGTGCTGATCGGCGATTCGGCCGGGCTTTTGAACGTGCCCAAGATCAAGGGCGTCCACCAGGCGCTGAAATCGGGCATGCTCGCCGCCGGGCACATCGCCGAGCACAAGTCGTCCGAGGGCTTCGACGCGCGGCTGCGCGACTCCGATGTCGTCGCCGAGCTGAAGAAGGTGCGCAACATCCGGCCGGCGTTCCGCAAGGGGCTCTGGCGCGGCATGGCGACGGCGGCAATCGAGACGATCACGGCCGGCAAGCTCAAGCGCACGCTGTCCAACCACGCCGACCACGAGCAGTACCGCAAGCTGGATCATGGTCACTCCGGAGATCATCGGCTCGAGGTCGACTACGTCGAGCGCGACCTTCCGCCGCGCGACCGCACCGCATCGGTCTACTTCGCGTCAACCGCGCACGACGAGGACCAGCCGGTCCACCTCAAGATCGTCGAGCCGGACGTATGTTTCTCGCGCTGCGAGCAGGAATACGGCAACCCGTGCACCCGCTTCTGCCCGGCCGCGGTCTACGAGAAGGTCGAGGACGAAAACGGCAAGCGCATCCAGATCAACGCCGCCAACTGCGTGCACTGCAAGACCTGCGACATCGCCGATCCGTACCAGGTGATCAACTGGGTCACGCCCGAGGGCGGCTCGGGGCCGAACTACTCGAACCTGTAGACGGCCCCGATCGGCCAGGTCAACGGTGCCGCAGCGACGCCAGCGTCCGCTCGATCCAGGAGCGCTTCAGCAGCGCGCGGTCGGATTCGGCGACGCCGTCGTAGCCGCGGTACTTGAGCTTGACCCACGCGTTCAGGTCGGTCTGGCGCATGAACGCGAACAGCTTGTGGTTGAGCGGGTGAAAGCCCGGGCGGAAAAGCACCGCGGCGCCGAAATCCAGTACCACTGGCCGGTCTCCATCGGCCACCAGCAGGTTGGCCTTGCGCTTGAGGTCGGCGTGGGCGACGCCGCGCCGGTGCATTTCGCGCAGTGTTTCGAGCAGCCGGTCGAAGAACGCATCGCCGACCTCGGCGTCACGGAACGGCCGGCCGCGGACGTGTTCGAGCACCAGCCAGCGGCCGTCGATCAGGCCGTCGCAGACGGCGATGCCGGGCACGCCTGACAGGCGACGGTAGGCGCGATGTTCCCGCCTCAGGGCCAGCCGGTTGGCCGCGCCGACCGGGCCGCGGCCGACGGCGGTCTTGACGGCGACGATCCGGTCGCGGTGTCGAAGACGGAAAATCTCGCCCTGATGGCTGGCGGCAATCCGGGGGGCGGATTCGAGTGCGCCGGCACGCAGCGCGCGGCCCAGCGATTCGAGAAATGCATCCGTCCCGGTGTCGTTCACTTCGGCAGGCTCGTGCAATCGTGGCGAAAATGCAGAATAATGCATGCCGGACTCGAAATCGCCCGGCGCCGGCCCCATTCTGCGCTGCAGTAGTCTGGTCGGACGGGAGAACGACAACCATGCCCATTTATGAATATCAGTGCCGGGGCTGCGACCACCGGCTGGAAAAGCTTCAGCGGATCAGCGATGCACCGTTGACCCGGTGCCCGGAATGCGGCGAGGACAGCCTCGTGAAGCTGATCTCGGCCGCCGGGTTCCGGCTCAAGGGTGGCGGCTGGTACGAAACGGACTTCAAGAACGGCAAGAAGCGCAACCTTGCCGGAGAGTCCGGCGCCGAAGGCAAGAGCGCCGACGGCGGGTCGTCGGGAAGCGGATCCGGCGACGGTCCGGGCAGCGCGGACAAACCGGCAAAGAAGGACAAGCCGGCCGCCGGCAAGGCCGGCGGTTCCGGACAGCCGGCTGCGAACCCGGCCTGACAATCGACGGAGCAGCCGGCGTCCCGCGCCCGGCGCGGGGCGCGCGATCCGGATGAAGACAACGCCGCCGGGGTTTCCCGGCGGCACCATTTTTGGAAGAAATCCGCAGGAGAGAACCATGCGCAGTCATCTGTGCGGCCGCGTCGACGAAACGCTGGACGGCCAGCCGGTCACGCTCTGCGGCTGGGTCGCGCGCCGGCGCGACCTTGGCGGGCTGATCTTCGTCGGCCTGCGCGACCATGCCGGCGTCGTTCAGGTCGTCGTCGAGCCCGACAACGAAACGGCGTTCCCGGCCGCCGAGAGGCTGCGCAACGAATTCTGCATCCGCGTGACCGGCACGGTCCGGATGCGGCCGGAAAGCCAGTGGAACCTGGACATGGCGACCGGCAAGGTCGAAGTCGTTGCCGATGCGATCGATGTGCTCAATGCGGCCGCGCCGCTGCCGCTGCTGATGAGCGACGAGGACGGCGAAGAGGTCCGGCTCAAGTACCGCTACCTGGACCTCCGGCGCGACCGCATGCAGGCCAACCTGCGGCTGCGCGCGCGGCTGACCGCGGCGATCCGGGGCTTTCTCGAACAGCGCGAGTTCATCGACATCGAGACCCCGATCCTGACCCGGGCCACACCCGAGGGCGCGCGCGACTACCTGGTGCCCAGTCGGGTCAACGCCGGCCGGTTCTACGCGCTGCCGCAGTCGCCGCAGATCTTCAAGCAGCTTCTGATGATGAGCGGCATGGACCGCTACTACCAGATCGCGCGCTGCTTCCGCGACGAGGACTTGCGCGCCGACCGCCAGCCCGAATTCACGCAGCTCGACATGGAGATGGCCTTCGTCGACGAAAGCGGCGTCCAGGAAGCGGCCGAAAGCCTGATCCGGCAGGTCTTCGCCGACGTGCTGGATGCCGAGCTGCCCGATCCGTTCCCGCGCATGAGCTGGCATGAGGCGATGGACCGCTTCGGCTCCGACAAGCCGGACCTGCGCATTCCGCTCGAACTCGTCGACATCGATTCGCTGGTCGGGGCGGTCGAGTTCAAGGTCTTCGCCGCGCCGGCGGCCGACCCGGCCTCGCGCGTCGCCGCGCTGCGCGTGCCCGGCGGCGCCGAGCTGTCGCGCAAGCAGATCGACGACCATGCCGCGTATGCCGGCAAGTACGGCGCGAAGGGGCTGGCATGGATGAAGGTCAACGAGGCCGGTGCCGGCGTCGAAGGTGTCCAGTCGCCGGTCGCGAAGTTTCTCGACGACGCCGTCGTCGACGCGATCGTCGAGCGCACCGGTGCCGGTGCCGGCGACCTGCTGTTGTTCGGCGCCGGACCCAAGGCGACGGTCGCCGCGTTCATGGGTGCGCTGCGGTTGAAGCTCGGCCACGACCGCGGTCTGGTCGAGCCGGGCTGGAAGCCGCTGTGGGTGGTCGACTTCCCGATGTTCGAATACGACGACGAGGACGGCCGTTACTACGCGCTGCACCATCCTTTCACGGCCCCGGCGGTGGCCGACGGCGAGGCGCTGAAGGCCGACCCGGCAGGCGCGCTGTCGCGCGGCTACGACATGACGCTCAACGGCGCCGAGATCGGCGGCGGCTCGATCCGCATCCATGACCCGGACCTGCAGCAGGCCGCGTTCAGCGTCCTCGGCATCGACGCGGCCGAGGCGAAGCGGCGATTCGGCTTCCTGCTCGAGGCGCTGAAGTACGGCTGTCCGCCGCACGGCGGCATCGCGTTCGGCATCGACCGGATCGCCGCGCTGATGGCCGGCGAGGATTCGATCCGCGAGGTCATCGCGTTCCCGAAGACGACCACGGCCGGCTGCCCGCTGACCGGCGCGCCGTCGGCGATCGACGACCAGGCGCTGGACGAGTTGCACATTGCCGTCAAGGGGGCCGTCAAGGGGGCCGTCAAGGGGCAGGTCGATCGGAATCCGG
>JAVVDX010000029.1:0-27640 GCA_032251475.1 Wenzhouxiangellaceae bacterium
ACTACCACGGCCACGGCGACAGCTTCCTGGTCAAGGCCGGCAGCGGCGCGCAGACGCTGGGCGTGCCGACCTCGCCGGGCGTGCCGCCGGAACTGGCGCAACTGACGCTGAACGCGCGCTTCAACGACCTCGACTCGGTGCGCGAGCTGTTCGCGCAACACCCCGACGGGATCGCCTGCGTGTTCGTCGAACCGGTGGCCGGCAACATGAATTGCATTCCGCCGGTGCCCGGTTTTCTCGAGGGCTTGCGCGAGCTGTGCGACGAGTACGGCGCGCTGCTGGTGTTCGACGAGGTCATGACCGGCTTCCGGGTGGCTCTGGGCGGCGCCCAGGCGCTGTACGGCGTGACCCCGGACCTGACGACGTTCGGCAAGGTCATCGGCGCCGGCATGCCGGTCGGAGCGTTCGGCGGCCGCGAGCGCTGGATGAAGCTGATCGCGCCCGAGGGCCCGGTCTACCAGGCCGGGACGCTGTCGGGCAACCCGGTCGCGATGGCCGCCGGCGTGGCCAACCTCGAGCTGATTTCCGAGCCCGGATTCCACGAGCGGCTGACCGCGACCACGCTTGGACTCGCCGACGGGTTCCGGGCCGCCGCGCGCGAGGCCGGCGTGCCGCTGGCGACGGTGGCCGTCGGCGGCATGTTCGGGCTGTTCTTCACCGACCTCGAACGGGTCGAGAACTTCGATCAGGCCGCGAGTTGCGATCTCGAGGCGTTCAAGCGCTTTTTCCACGCGATGCTCGACGACGGCGTGTACCTGGCGCCGTCGGCGTTCGAAGCCGGGTTCGTCTCCAGCGCCCACGGCGAGGCCGAGATCGACGCGACGATCGCCGCGGCGAAGCAAGCGTTCGGGCGGATCAGGGGCTGATCAACGATCTCATTGGGAATGTCGGATTACGCTTCGCTAATCCGACCTACGCAATATCTGAGGTGTCAGACAAACCTAATCCGACCTACGCAATATCTGAGGTGGTGTCAGAACTAATCCGACCTACGCAATATCTGGTGTCAGACGAACCCAATCGGACCTGTGCAAGATCGGGCAGGTAATCCACGTTGGAGTAGGTCGGCTTAGGCCAAAGGCCGTAAGCCGACGAACCGTCGCGCGATCGGTGCCCATCGTTATTCATCGACGAACAGGTCCGTGGCCAGTTCGTTGCCCGGCTCGACGGCGTAGGAGTCCAGGTCGGTGACGCCGGCTTTGGCGAGCACTTCGTCGTCGATGAAGAAGTTGCCGGTGGTCTCGCCGGCCGGGCGGGTCAGGATCCAGTGCGCGGCGTCGGCGAGGATTTCAGGCTTGCGGCAGTTCTCGGGCCTGATCCTGCCGCCGAGCATCGCCAGCGCGGCGGTCGCGATCACGGTGCGCGGCCAAAGCGCGTTGACCGCGATCGGTACGTCCCGGAATTCCTCGGCCATCCCGAGCACGCACATGCTCATGCCGTACTTGGCCATGGTGTAGGCCACGTGCGGCGCGAACCACTTCGGCTTCATGTTCAGCGGAGGGGACAGATTTAGAATGTGGGCGTTGTCGGCGCGCTTCAGGTACCGGCAAGCGGCCTGCGAACAGACGAACGTGCCGCGCACATTGACGCCGAACATCAGGTCGAAGCGTTTCATCGGAACGTCCGGCGTCGGTGCGAGCCAGATCGCCGAGGCGTTGTTGACCAGGATGTCGATGCCGCCGAAGCGTTCGGCGGTCTTTTCCATTGCCGCGGCGACCGCTTTTTCGTCGCGGATGTCGACCTTGAGCGGCAGCGCATGGCCGCCGGCGTTCTCGACCGCTTCGGCGGTGGCGTGAATCGTGCCCGGCAGCTTCGGGTGGGGCTGGTCGGTCTTGGCCGCGATCGCGACATTGGCGCCGTCGGCGGCCGCGCGCAGTGCGATGGCCTCGCCGATGCCGCGCGAGGCGCCGGTGATGAACAAGGTCTTGCCTGATAACGTGGTCATGGGAATGGGTCGCCAGCGATGAGGGTCCGGATTTGATTGTGCCCGATTTCCAGCAACTGCTGCAGTGGTCCGCGGACCATCCGGGCTGGGTCGTCGCGGGCGGTTTCGTGCTGGCGTTCGTCGAGGCGCTGGCGGTCGTCGGCATCGTCGTGCCCGGAATCTTTCTGCTGTTCGTTCTCGGTGCGCTGGTCGGGCTCGACCCCGGTTTGCTGACCACGGCAATCGTCGCGGTGATGGCCGGCGCCGTCGCCGGCGACGGCGCGAGCTTCTGGCTCGGACGCCGGTACCGGGAGCGGCTGCGGTCGACCTGGCCGTTCGTCGGGCGCGAAAACTGGCTGGATGCCGGCGAGCAGTTCTTCTTCCGGTACGGCGGCAAGAGCATCTTCATCGCCCGCTTCGTCGGCCCGCTGCGGCCGATCGTGCCGCTGGTTGCCGGCTCCATGGGCATGCCGCCGCCGGCGTTTGTGCCGCGCATGCTTTTTGCCTGCCTGCTCTGGGCGCCGCTGATGCTGGTGCCGGGGGCGCTGTTCGGCGAATCGCTGGAACTGGCCGCCGAATTCGGCGGGCGGCTGACGATGCTGCTGGTCCTGCTCGTGCTCGGCGGCTGGTTCGTCCTGTGGCTGACGCGCTACGTCTACGAGCGCGGCGCCCGGCGCGCCCCGTGGTGGCTGAAGAATCTCGCGCTGTGGCTGCGGCGGCACCCGCTGCTCGGGCGCTGGTTCGGGCCGCTGGTCGAGCCCGGCGGCCGGGAGGTGCTGTCGGTGGTGATTCTGGGTCTGCTCCTGGTCGTTTCGCTGGCCGCGCTGTCCGGGGCGCTGCTGCTGGCGCCGTTGTCGCGCGATGCGTGGGAGACCGGCTTCGAGCTGACCGGCCTGGCGGCAAGCCTGCGCAGCCATTTCGCCGACCCGCTGTTCTTCGTCGTTGCGCTGGCGGTATCGCGGCCGGTGCTGGCCGCGCTGATCGTGATGACGGCGATCGTGCTGGTCCTTGGTCAGCGCTGGAACGCGCTGGCGCACTGGTTGCTGGCGACGGTCGGGGGATGGATGCTGGCCTTGCTGCTCAATGCGCTGACGGGGTTGCTGCTCGGGCGCCCCGAGGCCGGCGGCAGCATCGCCCAGATACCGCACCTCGACAGCGTGCTCGCCGTGGCAGTGTTCGGCTTCGCGGCCCTGATGGCCGCCCGCAACCTCCGGCCGCGGCAGCGCAAATGGCTGTACCTGGCGACCGTCGCATTGCTCGCGCTGGCGATGTTCGCGCAGTTCTACCTCGCGCGGGCGACGCTCGACGGCCTGATCGCGGCCGTGGCGCTCGGCGGCGGCTGGCTGGCCGCCGCCGGAATCGGCTACCGGCTCAACGCCGGCGCACCGCAATCGTCCGGCCTGGCGGTGCTGCTGTTCTCCGCCGCATGGCTGTCGCTTGCGGCGATCGCCGTCGGCGCGCGCTACCCGGAATTTGCCGGCGAGCACGAACTGGTTCAGCCGCGTCGGGCGCTGATGGCCGATCACTGGTTCGACGGTGGCTGGCGGCAACTGCCGCAGGAACGCTCGCGCATCGGCAACCCGGAGCGCAGGCGTTTCGACGCGCAAATCGCCGCCGCGCGCGGCGAACTGGCGCAAACCCTGCGCGCTCAGGGCTGGGCCGAGCCGCCGGCACTTTCGCCGGCGGCATTCCGGGCCATGTTCTCGAGCCGGCCGAATCCGGCGCGCCTGCCGCACATGCCGCGCGACTTCGCGGGACAACCGGAGGATCTTGCAATGCAACTGATGCTCCCGGATCGGCGGGTCGCGCTGCTGCGCGCATGGGATTCCGGGGCCCGGCTCGAACCGCAGGGCGAGCCGGTCTGGCTGGTCCAGGCCCGGGTGCTCGCGCCCGAGACCCGACTCGGGCTGGTCAACGCCTGGGTCGATGCCGGCGAGGACGCGCGCGCGGTCGAGCTGCTGCGCGCCGCCGCACCCGATTGGCACTGGCGCAGGATCGAATCGGCCCGGCTATGGCTGGCGAATTCCGACAATTCCGCGGGTCAGTCGGGCGAGTCCTGATCGGTCTCCAGCAGCACGCACAGCGCCCGCAGTCGCTCGTGCGGATCGGTCACGGCCAGCAACTCCTGGGCGTGCGCCGAGTCCAGCGGCAGGACGGTTGCCAGCGCCATGCCCAGGGCGCTGGCGTCGTCGGAATCGATGTCGGCCAGAAAAGCGAACGAATCGTGGTGCATAAGCTCGCGCAGGATCGCCTGCAGGGCTGCGAATTCCGGCCTCACCGTCTGGTGCGGTTCGGGCGGCAGCCACTCGACCCGGCCGATGATCAGCCCGTCGTCGCGCGCACCGGTGGCGTGGATGCGGAATCGGCGCCGGCCGCGGACTGCGATCCCGAGCAGCCCGTCATCCAGGGTCGAGAAATCCTCGATGACGGCCTCGGTGCCGATGGCCGCGTGGCGTGCCGGCCGCTCGTCTCCGGCCGGTTCGAAATGCACGATGCCGAAGCCGGTGCCGGAGGCCGAGCAGTCGCGGGTCATATCGAGGTAGCGCTGTTCGAAGATCCTCAGTTGCTTCGTCGCGTCCGGGAACAGCACCAGCGGCAGCGGGAACAGCGGGAGGTCTTCGAGTGCGTTCGGATCGGGCGGGTTCGGCGCCGGCATGTCAATCCCCGTCGAGAAACCGGTGCGGAGCGTTGCCGAAGCCGCGGTTGCTCATGAACACGACGTGATCGCCGGGCCGCGCTTCGGCCCGCAGGTCGGCGAGCAGGTTGTCGAGTTGGCGCCGGAAGCGGCCGGCGGCCTGGATCTGCGCGAGCACGTCGGCCGGGTTCCAGTCCAGCGGTTCGGACGAGTGCATGAATACGAAATCGGCCGGCGCAAGCGCCGGGGCGAGCTGGTCGAGATGGTGGCCGGCGCGCATCGTGTTGCTGGCCGGCTGCAGCGCAACGAAGATGCGGGCGCCGCCGACCGAACGCCTGAGCCCTTCCAGCGTCAACCGGATCGCCGTCGGGTGATGGGCGAAGTCGTCGTAGACGTGGATGCCGCCGACATCGCCCAGGTATTCCATCCGCCGCCGGACCCCGGCGAATTCGCCCAGCGCGCCCAGTGCCCGCGCGGGTTCGACGCCGGCGGCGGTCGCGGCCGCGATCGCGGCGAGCGCATTGAGTGCATTGTGCTGTCCGGTCAGCTTCCATTCGAGGCTGCCGATCGCTTCCCCGCCGCGCCGGAACTCCAGGCTGCGGCCGCCCGGTTCGGCGAGCCGCACCTGCCAGTCGCAATCGCCGCGGTCCGACAGCCCGAAATACTCGGTCCGGCTCCAGCAGCCGCGCTCGAGCACGCGCTTGAGGTTGGCATCGTGGCGGTTGACGATGATGGTCCCGTTGCCGGGAATGGTCCGGATCAGGTGGTGGAACTGGGTCTCGATCGCGGCCAGGTCCGGGTAGATGTCGGCGTGGTCGTACTCGAGGTTGTTGAGGATCGCGACCGCGGGGCGGTAGTGCACGAACTTGGCGCGCTTGTCGAAGAATGCGGTGTCGTATTCGTCGGCCTCGACGACGAAGACGTCGGTGCCGGCGGATTTTCCAGCTCGGGCGCTGATGCCGAAATTGCCGGGCACGCCGCCGATCAGAAACCCCGGCTCCAGGCCTGCCGATTCCAGAATCCACGCCAGCATGCTCGCGGTCGTGGTCTTGCCGTGCGTTCCGGCCACGGCCAGCACCTTCTTGCCGGTCAGGTAGTTCTCGCCCAGCCAGCGCGGGCCCGAGACGTAGGTCCTTCCGCTGTCGAGCACGTGTTCGACGGCCGGATTGCCGCGGCTCAGCGCGTTGCCGATGATCACCAGGTCGGTCTTCGCCGGAATGTCCGCGGCCGCGTAGCCCTCGGTCATCTCGATGCCGAGTTCGGCGAGTTGCGTGCTCATCGGCGGGTAGACGTTTTCGTCCTGGCCCGAGACCTTGTGGCCGTCGGCCCGGGCCAGCGCCGCGATGCCGCCCATGAACGTGCCGCAGATCCCGAGAATGTGAATTTTCATGCGTGATTACCCAAGTATTTCAGCCATCGCATAAAAGCGGTCCACAGATTACACAGATTTTCACAGATTATTGTTTTTTGTTGAAAAAGCCTGTTCGGTGCCAGTGTGTACTACTCATCTGTGTGAATCTGTGTAATCTGTGGATACGGGTTTTTCGTTCCGGCGTGGTGAAAGTCGGCTGGCAAACGTTTTCACCAGTAAGGTGAACCTTAAATGGACGAACGCAGCACCAATCCGCCGGAATACGAATTGCTTGATGCGACCGGCCTGACGTGCCCGGAGCCGGTGTTTCGCGCCCGGCGCCGGCTGGCCGGAATGCGCCCCGGCGAAGTGCTCGAGGTTCACGCCGACGATCCGATGGCCCGGCTCGATTTTGCCGTGTTCTGCGAGCGTACCGGGCATCAATTGGTCTCGAGCCGGGCCGTTGCCGGCCGACTGGAAATCCGGATTCGCAAGAGGCGGCGTGCGGCCGGGGACGGCGATTAGTGAACCGTCACGCCGGCCGGAAGATCAGGCCCCGGTATCCAGTGCATCGAGGATTCGGCGGTTGACCCCGTCTACGCTGCCCATGCCGTTGACCTCGCGCAGCTGGCCGCGTTCGGCATAGTGGCTTGCGACCGGCGCGGTCTGCTCCGAGTAGACGCGCAACCGGTTGCGAATGACATCCTCGGTGTCGTCGGAGCGGCCTTCCTCGATCGCCCGCTTGGACAGGCGGTCGACGATTTCGCCCTCGTTCACCGTCACCAGTACTGCGACGTCGATCGGCTGGCCGATGCGCTCGAGCACCTCGTCGAGCGCCTCGGCCTGGGCGAGGTTGCGCGGATAGCCGTCGAGAATGAAGCCGTTTTCGATGTCGGGCCGGTCCAGGCGCTCCTCGATCAGTCCCAGCATCAGGTCGTCGGGCACGAGCTCGCCGGCGTCCATGAACGTTTTGGCCTTTTTCCCGAGTTCGGTCGCACGCTCGACCGCCTCGCGCAGCAGCACGCCGGTGGAAATGTGCGCAATCCCGAGGCGTTCGCAGAGCAGCGCGGCCTGGGTTCCCTTGCCGGATCCCGGCGGGCCGAGTAACACGATTCGCATGTCGGTTCTTGTCGGATTCGATGGGGAGGCAAGCATACCAAACCAGCGGACTGCGCAACGACGCTGCGCGGGGCGAAAGTGCCGGCGGATATGCTTTATCCTTATCGGCGGATATTCATTCGCCGCACCATCCGGAACCATGTCGCGCAACAATATTCTGTATGCCCAGTCCGGCGGCGTCACGCCGGTCATCAACGCCACCGCAGCATCGGTAATCGCGACGGCGCGCAAGCACTCAAACCGCCTCGGCAGAGTCTACGCCGCGGCCGACGGCATCATCGGCGCGCTCGAGGAGCGGCTGGTCGACACCTCGGCGTTTTCCGGTGCCGACCTGGAAATGCTTGCGCGCACGCCGGGCGGCGTATTCGGATCGTGCCGCTACAAGCTCAAGTCGATGGACGAGAATCGGCGCGAATACGAACGCCTGATCGAAGTGCTCGACGCCCACGAGGTCGGCACGTTCTTCTACAACGGCGGCAACGATTCGGCCGACACCGCCCACAAGGTGGCGACCATGGCCGCCGAGCTGGGATACCCGCTCAACGCGATCGGCATCCCCAAGACCATCGACAACGACCTGGCCGTGACCGACAACTGCCCCGGCTTCGGGTCCGTGGCCAAGTATGTGGCGGTGTCGATCATCGAGGCCAGCCTCGACGTCATGTCGATGGCCTCGAGCTCGACGAAGGTCTTCATCATGGAGGTCATGGGCCGCCACGCCGGCTGGATCGCCGCCGCCTCGGGCCTGGCCCGGCGCGGCCCGTCGGACCCGCCCCAGATCATCCTGTTCCCGGAAGTGCCGTTCGATCAGGAGAGGTTCTGTGCCGCGGTCGACGTTTCGGTGCGCGATAACGGCTATTGCTCGATCGTCGTCTCCGAGGGCGCGCGCTACGCCGACGGTACGTTCCTGGCCGATGCCGGCACCACCGACGCGTTCGGCCACAAGCAGCTCGGCGGCGTGGCCCCCGAGGTTGCCGGCATCGTCAAGCGCGAGCTGGGGCACAAGTTTCACTGGGCGGTCTGCGACTACCTGCAGCGCTCGGCCCGCCACATCGCATCGCGCACCGACGTCGAGCACGCCCGCGCCGTGGGCGCCGCGGCGGTCGAGCTGGCGCTGGAAGGCCGCACCGGCGTGATGCCGGTCATCGAGCGTCTCGATGACGACCCGTACCAGTGGAAGATCAGCGCCGCGCCGCTCGAGGACATCGCCAACCACGAGAAGAAGATGCCGGACGGCTATATCAGCGAGGATGGTTTCGGCATTACCGACGCGGCCCGGCGCTACCTGGAGCCGCTGATCCGCGGCGAGGATTATCCCGAATACGACGAGCACGGGCTGCCGCGCTACTTCAGGCCCGAATTGCGAATGCTCGAGCGCAAGCTGGAAGATTTCGAACCGGCCTGAGGCTTTGAGGCCAAGCAATAGAGAACCGCAGATGAACGCAGATTGCTGTTTTTTTTTCCCTTATCCGCGTTCATCTGCGTTCATCCGCGGTTAATTCTGCCTTTCCATGGTTGAAGCCATACGTCTTAAATTACTGGAGCCTTCATGACGACAAAGCTGACCGAACTGGCCGAATGGGTCGAGTCCGTCGCGCGCCGGACTCAGCCGGCGAACATCCACTGGTGCACCGGCAGCGCCGAGGAAAACACCTCGCTGATCAACGGGATGCTCGATACCGGCGAGCTGCACGAACTCAACCCGCACACGCACCCGGAATGCTACCTGCACCGCTCCGACCCCGACGACGTCGCGCGCGTCGAGCACCTGACCTACGTCTGCACGACCGAACGCGACGACGCCGGCCCGAACAACAACTGGATGGCGCCCGACGAGGCGCACTCATTGATGGACGGGCTGTTCGACGGCTGCATGGCCGGGCGCACGATGTTCGTGGTGCCGTACTGCATGGGCCCGATCGATTCGCCGTTCTCCCGGCTCGGCGTCGAGATCACCGACAGCGCCTACGTGGTCGCCAACATGCGCATCATGACGCGCATGGGCACGCCGGCTCTCGAGCGGATCGAGCGCCAGGGCAAAGGCAAGGGCAGCTTCGTCAGAGGCCTGCACTCGACCGGCGAGCTCGATCCCGAACGGCGTTACATCATGCATTCCCCCGAGGAGCTGTCCATCGAGAGCTACGGTTCCGGCTACGGCGGCAACGCGCTGCTGGGCAAGAAATGTCACGCCCTCAGGATCGCGAGCTGGCAGGCGCGTACCGAGGGCTGGCTGGCCGAACACATGATGATCGTCGGCATCGAGAACCCGGAAGGCGAGACGCGCTATGTGGCCGCGGCGTTTCCGTCGGCCTGCGGCAAGACCAACCTGGCGATGCTGATCCCGCCCGAGCCCTACCGCAGCCGGGGCTGGAAGGTCCATACGGTCGGCGACGACATCTGCTGGCTGCACCCGGGCGAGGACGGGCGGCTGTGGGCGATCAATCCGGAAGCCGGGTTCTTCGGGGTCGCCCCCGGCACTTCGGCAAAAACCAACCCCAACGCGCTGAAGATGCTCGATCGCGAGGCGATCTTCACCAATGTCGCGGTCGCCGACGGCAACCAGCCCTGGTGGGAAGGGCTGGACGACCGGGTGCCCGAACTGGACTGGAAAGGCAACCGGTATGATCCGGCCGACGGCCCGGCCGCGCACCCGAATTCGCGCTTCACGGTATCGATCAAGCGCTGCCCGAGTTATACCGGTGAGGCCGAGAACCCGGACGGCGTGCCGATCGACGCGATCATCTTCGGCGGCCGCCGGGCGACACTGGCGCCGCTGGTCATGGAGGCGGTCGACTGGGTTCACGGCACCTACCTGGGCGCGGCGATGGCTTCCGAGACGACCGCGGCGGCGACCGGCCAGGTCGGCGTCGTGCGCCGCGACCCGATGGCGATGAAACCGTTTTGCGGCTATCACTACGGCGACTACTGGGCCCACTGGCTGGAGATCGGCAGCCGGCTCGATCGCCCGCCGAAGATCTTCCAGGTCAACTGGTTCCGGCGCGACGAAGACGGCAATTTCATCTGGCCCGGTTTCGGCCAGAATCTGCGCGTACTCGAGTGGATTCTGAAGCGTTGCGCCGGCGAAATCGGTGTGCGGGAATTGCCGGTGGGCCTGTTCCCGGAGCCGGACGACATCTCGACCGAAGGGCTGGACGAGCGCCCGGACATGGAAACCCTGCTGGCCTTCGATGCCGACGGCTGGCACGAGGAGTTCGCGCAGGTCAGCGAGTACCTCGAATCGTTCCGGCCCCGATTACCCGAGGCGATGAGCCGGTGCCTGGACGAACTGCGCGGGGTTCTGTGAACCGGGATTCGACCGCGCTGCTTGACTTTTCCAGCACGCTTCTTGCGTGATATGGATCACGAAAAGTGACCATATCCTGTCAGATTACGACCCGAATGTTATGAATCCTTTAATTCCTCTTGCAAGAACATCAATTTTTCGTTAAAAAGAGGCGAGGTCGCCGGCCGCGCGGCCGGGGAGTGGTTCACGTCCCGGGACGGTCGGCGGCGCGAAAACGATTGGTCGCAGTTCACGAAGACCGGCAAACGGACGGGTACGGTTCCGGAGCGGCCCGCCCCAGCAGTTCGCTGGCCGACGCGGCAGATCGGATGCAAAACAAACCCACTAGCTAGGGAGAGGAACCAATGGAAACCAGTCGTAACCGCCTGGCCGAGGCGATTCGCCTCGGGCTGCTTGCCGGCACGGTCGCCGGTGTCGGTATTGGTTTTGCCAGCCCGGGCTTTGCCCAGGACGAAGACCAGACCGACGAGCAGGAGCAGGCTACTGAAGAAGAAGGAGAGGAAACGGCCGATCTGAGCCGCGTGACCGTGACCGGTTCGCGTATCGAACGCGCCGGCCTGGACACGTTCTATCCGGCGATCACGGTCGACAAGCAACTGCTCGAGGACCGGGCCTATACCAACATTGCCGACGCATTGAACGAGATTCCGACCTTCGGCACCCCGGACGCCACGGACCAGGGCGTTCAGAACGGCTTCTCGGTCGGTCAGAATTTCGTCGACTTTCTCGGCCTCGGCGCGCAGCGCACGCTGACGCTGGTCGACGGCCGGCGCTTCGTTTCGGCCAACGTGCCCTCGGTATTCGGCGAATCCGGTGGACTGCAGGTCGACTTCAACGTGATTCCGATCGCGCTGGTCGACCGGATCGAGACGGTCGGTATCGGCGGCGCACCGATCTACGGCTCCGACGCCATCGCCGGCACGATCAACGTGATCCTGCAGGACCGGTTCGAAGGCGCCGAATTCACGTTCCGCCACGGCTTCACGTCCAAGGGCGACGCAGAATTCGAGAACGTGCTGATGGTCGCCGGCGCCAACTCGGCCGATGGCCGCGGCAACGTCACCTTCTCGGCCGAATGGTTCCGCCAGGGCGGCCTGCTCGGCACCGAACGCCCGCGGTTTTCGCGCGGCCAGAACGACGTCACGTTCTTTACCACCGAGCCGAACGTCGCGCGCATGTTCCGCGATGCGCGCATCAACCTGTTCTCGTTCGGCGGCCTGGTGTCCAACCCGGCGACCGGCTTCGGCGATCTTGTCGACCCGGCCGGCTCGCTCGGCTTCGGGCCGCTCGGGATTTTCCCGGACGGCAACTTCTACCAGTTCGACCAGAACTCGAACCTCGTGCCGTTCACGCCGGGCACCGACGTCGCGAACAACGTCGTCAATGTGGTCGGCGGCGACGGTCCGGACTTCTTCGACTCGGTCAATCAACTGCAGTCGCCGCTCGATCGCGGCGTGTTCACCGGCCGGTTCAACTACGACCTGACCAACAGCGTCCGGATCTCGTCGGACTTCCTGTTCTCCGACTCGAACTCGACCGAGCTGACCAACCAGGGCGGCTTCCAGACCTGGATCTTCGGCGGTACCAGCGGTGCGCTGCAGTTCGACGCCGACCACCCGTTCCTGCCGCAGCAGGCGCGCGACGTGCTCGCCGCCAACGGCATCGACACGTTCTTCCTGCACCGGTTCAACAACGACATCATCGATTCGTCGAACGACCGCGACCAGCAGCTCTGGCGCTGGACCGGCGGGCTCGAGGGCGAGTTCTTCATCGGCAACCGGCGCTTCAACTGGGAAGGCTACGCCGTCCACGGCGAGGCCGACGTCGAGACCGAGTCGGAAGGCATCATCGACGGTCGCTTCCTGAACGCGATCGACGTTCGCCGGCTGAGCGAGGAAGACCTGGCCATGGTCGATCCGGGAGACCTGGCATCGATCGGCGGCCAGGGCAACGTCGGCGCCGGCGACCTGGTCTGCGAGGCCGTGTTCCAGGCCGCGCTGGACCCGAGCTTCGGCACGGTCGGCGGCAACGGCGTCCAGAGCGACCGTCTGTTCATCGACGGCTGCATCCCGCTGAACCTGTTCGGCCGCGGAGTGCGCGATGAGGCCGCACGCGAATGGGTCACCGGCGACCGGCTGACCAATGCCAAGATCAAGCAGACGGTCTGGAACTTCAACTTCGGCGGTGACCTGATCGACCTGCCTGGCGGTGTGCTGGCGTTCAACGCCGGTTACGAAGGCCGCAGGGAGACCGCGCTCTGGAAGCCGGGTCTGGGTACCGAGCTGCCGATCACGCGTTCGGCGCCGTTTTCCGAAACCGGCGGCGAATTCGACACCGACGAGTTCTTCTTCGAAGGCGTGCTGCCGGTATTCGGCGACGACTTCCGGATCCCGGGCTTCCACAGGCTTGAAATCAACGGCGCCGCACGCAGGATCGACAACTCGCAGTCGGGCGAGTCGACCGTCTGGTCCGCCGGCGGCAACTGGAAGCCGGTCAGCGACCTGAACATCCGCGGCAACTACACCGAGTCGATTCGGGCGCCGGCACTGGTCGAGCTGTTCGCTCCGGTCACGACGGCGTTCAGCTTCGCCGACGACCCGTGTGACTTCCGCTTCGTCGACCAGGGTCCGAATCCGGCCCAGCGCCGTGCCAACTGCATCGCGGCCGGCATCGAGGATCCCGACAACTTCACGTCCAACGTGGTCAATGCGACCGCGGAAGGCCTGACCGGGGGCAACCCGAATCTCGACGATGAAGAGGCCGAATCCTGGTCGGTCGGGTTCACCTGGGAGCCGCGCTGGGTCGACAACCTGGTCATCGGCGCCGACCACTTCGACATCGAGATCGCCAACGCGATCACGGCGTTGACGCTGGAGGACCTGATGGTGGCGTGCTTCGACTCGGCGAACTTCCCGAACAACTCGGCCTGCGACGCGTTCGAACGCGACGCCAGCGGGCAGGTGATCAGCTTCCGTTCCGGCCAGACCAACGCCGAGAGCTTCCGCGTCGAGGTCGAGGACTTCTTCGCCGACTACCGGTTCGAGGTCGCCAGCCTGTTCGGAATGTTCAGCGAGGGCATGCGCGAGAACAACCTCGGCTTCCTGCGCCTGAACACGCGCATCTCGCGGACCCGCCGCCGGCAGCAGTCGGTCACCGGCGAGGAAATCGTGCGTTCCAGTCGGGATTTCAATGACCCGAAGTACGAGGGAACCTTCGATGTCACCTGGTCGCGCAACGACACCCGGGTCTTCTGGCGCACGATCTGGCAGAACCGTTCCCGGCTCGATCCCGAGCAGGAAACGGCGTTCTTCACCGAGGAAGGCAACCAGGTCACCTCGACCAGTCACCGCTTCATCAGCCACCTGACGATCTCGCAGGCGCTGCCGCGGTGGTTCGACTGGATGCCGCAGGACACGCGCGCCCAGGTGGTCGTCAACAACGTGTTCCGGCGCATGCCGAACCGGGTCGAGCAGGCCGCCGGCCACTTCGGCTTCGACGAACTGCTGGGGCGCCAGTACTCGTTCACGTTGCAGGTGCGGTACTGATCGGAGAGCGCGTATACGCGATCTGACCAACAACAACAATCGGCAAGAAGACTGGCCCGCCTCCAAGGCGGGCCTTTTTTTGGAGGTTTCCAGCTTGGGGCAAATCGGGAATTGTTATCGATGAAACGCTGGCAATGGGTCAAATACGGAATAAGCCACTCGCTGAGCTTGCTCAAAAAGATTTCCTGATTACGGGGATGATTCAGCCACGCCGCGGCGCGGCTGAGGCAGGTACGTATTCAGGAAAAATTTCGAACCGCGAGACCGGGTGTTTGTTCGGCGACAAGGCGTTATCCTGTCGGCTTGCGATTGCAACGACGAGGGTGCGGTTTCGTGTTCTGTTCAGTTGACGATTCCGCCGCGCACGAGGCGCGGCGGGTGGTGCTGGTTGAGTCCGGCGGATTGAAAGACTGGCTCGATCGTGCCGAACCGCGAGCAAGGCGCTGGGTCGAGGGCAGCGCGTTCGATGCCTCGCCGGGGACGCATCTCGTGCTGCCCGGCGGCGAGGGCGCGCCGGATGCGGTGCTGGTCGGATTCGATCCCGACTCGTCGACCTGGGGGCCGACCTGGGCGCTGGCCGCGCTGCCCGGTGCGCTGCCCGGCGGGAGCTGGCGGCTGGACGGCGAATATCCGGGGCGGACCGTCGAGTTGCTGGCGATCGGCTGGGCGCTGGGCCACTACCGGTTCGACCGCTACAAGGCCGGCAAGCGGCCCGCGGCAGTACTTGCGCTGCCGGACGAGACCCGGCGCCGGGTCGAGATCGTCCGCGACGCGCTGTTTCGCGTGCGCGACCTGGTCAATACGCCGGCTGCCGACCTCGGTCCGGCCGAGCTGGCCGACGTGGCCGCCGAACTTGCCGAGCGCAACGACGCCGCATTCGAGGCGATCGAAGGCTCCAGACTGGAGCGAGAATTTCCCGCTATCCACGCCGTCGGCCGGGCGTCGGATCGCGCGCCGAGACTGATCCGGATGGAATGGGGAGATCCGTCGCATCCGTCGCTGGCACTGGTCGGAAAGGGCGTGGTGTTCGACAGCGGCGGACTGAGCATCAAGCCGACCTCGGGCATGGTGCTGATGAAAAAGGACATGGGCGGTGCCGCGCACGCGCTCGGCCTGGCCGAGCTGGTCATGCGGCTGAATTTTCCGGTGCACCTGCACGTCTATATCCCGGCGGTCGAGAACGCGATCTCCGGCAATGCGTACCGGCCGTCGGACATCGTCAAGACGCGCAACGGCACCACGGTCGAGATCGGCAACACCGATGCCGAAGGCCGGGTCGTGCTGGCCGATGCGCTGACGCTGGCGGCCGAGGAAGGTGCCGGGCGGATCATCGATTTCGCCACGTTGACCGGTGCCGCGCGCGTGGCGCTGGGCGAGGACCTGCCGCCGCTGTACGCGCGCAGCCTTGAGCAGGCCCGCACGATCCAGGACCTGTCGTTCGCGCTCGAGGATCCGCTGTGGCACATGCCGCTATACCGGCCGTACAAGGAACAGATCCAGCCGAAGATCGCCGATCTGTCCAACACCGGCACGACCGGTTTCGGCGGCAGCCTGACCGCGGCGCTGTTTCTCGACCACTTCGTGCCGGCCGGAATCGACTGGATGCACCTGGACATCTATGCCTGGAACCAGAACGACCGCCCGGGACGACCCGCCGGCGGCGAGGCGCAGGGCCTGCGCGCGATGCTGGCGTGGCTGGAGGAGGAATACGGCCACCGGCCGTGACCCGACCCCGTCGATTCCGATGTGGTCCGGCGCGGCGCCCCGGCACGTGAATTACACTTCCGGCATCACGCGCAGGAATTCCGATGAGCATCGACCTTCCGGCACCGCCGCGGCCGACCGGGGCCGGGCTGGGCCACGAAATCCGTCGAACGCTGATGCTGGCCGGGCCGCTGATCATCGGCCAGTTGACCAGCTTCGGCATGAACTTCGTCGACACGGTCATGGCGGGCCGGCTCGGCCAGGTGGACCTGGGCGCGATCGCGATCGGCTCTTCGGTCTGGGCGGCCGGGCTGCTGTTCGCCGTCGGGGTGCTGATGTCGGTCTCGCCGGCCGTCTCGCAGCTCGACGGCGCCGGCCAGCGCCGGCGGGCCGGCGAGATGACGCGCCAGGCGCTGTGGGTCGCGCTGGCGCTGGCGTTGCTGCTGGCGGTTTCGGCGCGCAACGCCGGCTGGGTGATGAGTGCCCTCGAAGTCGAGCCGCGCGTCGCGCAACTGGCGCTGGGCTACCTGAAGGCGATGAGCTGGGGCGCGCCGGCGATGACGGTGATGCTGGCGCTGCGCTTCTTTTCCGAGGGCGCCGGCCATACGCGGCCGACGATGTACATCGGGGTGCTCGGCATCGCCGCCAACATCCCGCTGAACTACGTGCTGATGTTCGGCAAGTTCGGTCTGCCGCAACTGGGTGCGGTCGGCTGCGGCTGGGCGACCGCGATCGTGTTCTGGCTGCAGGCGATCGCGCTGGCGGCATATATCCGGTGGCGGCCTCGTTATGCGCCGTTCGCGCTGTTCTCGCGCTTCAGCCGGCCGGGCCGGATCGAGATCGGCGGGCTGCTCCGGGTGGGGCTGCCGATCGGTACGATGATCTTCTTCGAGGGCAGCCTGTTCGTCTCCGCGGCGCTTCTGATCGGCACGCTCGGCGCGCTGCCGATCGCCGCGCACCAGGTCGCGATCAACTTCGCGTCGATGGCGTTCATGGTGCCGCTTGGGCTGGCCGGCGCAATCACCGTGCGCGTCGGCAACGCGATCGGCCGCGGCGATCCGGCGGGCGCGCGCACGGCCGGGCTGATCGGCATTGCGATCGCCGGCGGCTTCGGGATGGTCTCGGCGACTGTGATGTTCGTGTTCCCGGAATGGATTGCGCGCATCTACACGGCCGATCGCGCGGTCATCGAGATGGCCTCCGGCCTGCTGCTGCTGGCCGCGGTGTTCCAGGTCTCCGACGGCCTCCAGGCTGCCTCGGCCGGTGCGTTGCGCGGGCTCAAGGACACCCGCGTGCCGATGATCTTCAGCATCGTCTCGTATTGGGCGATCGGCCTGACGACGGGCGGATGGCTGACGTTCCGGGCCGGGTGGGGCGCGCCGGGGATGTGGGTCGGGCTGATCGCCGGCCTGACCGTCGCCGCAGTGCTGCTCGGCGGACGCTTCTGGCGCGAGTCGAGACGGGTGATCCGGGCCGCCGGCCCGGCCGGTGACTTCCGGCCCATGCGGTGAAGCGCGCGGCCGGAGACAATCATTCCGGAACGATTCGTCGGCGGTGCGTGGCCTCGGTGGCATTGACGCCGGTACGCGTTGACGCGGCCGCGAAACATCGGCGAGCACAATCCATATACTCCGAACCACCACCAACCGGATTCGAACCATGACCGACCGACAAAAGGGGAATTTTCTGCTCAGGCTGTGGCGCGGCTTCTGGAACGGGCTGACGGCGTTTCGCATCGCCGTGTTCAACATCGTGTTCCTGGTCGTGCTGGCGCTGATCCTGCGCGCGCTGCTGGCGCCGGGCGACCGGATCGAGCTTGAACCGGACACCACGCTGGTCCTTGCGCCGCACGGGCTGATCGTCGAGGAATACACCGGCACCCCGGCCGAGCGCGCGCTGAACGAGGCGCTGGGTCAGGAACTGCCCGAGACCCGGCTGCGCGACCTGCTGCGCGCGCTGGAATTCGCGGCCGAGGACGACGACATCGCCCAGGTGCTGATCGCTACCGATGAACTCTTCGGCATGGCGCCCGGCACGCTCAGCGAGCTGTCGGCCGCACTGGAGCGGTTCCGCAAGTCCGGCAAACCGGTCGTCGCCTACGGCTCGGGCATGGCCCAGAGCGTCTACTCGCTGGCGGCCCTTGCCGACGAGGTCTGGCTGAACCCGGACGGGTTCGCGATGATCGAGGGCTACGGCTATTACCGCAATTACTTCGCCGAGGCGCTGGACAAGCTCAAGGTCGACGTCAACCTGTTCCGGGTCGGCGAGTTCAAGTCGGCGATGGAGCCGTTCATCCGCAACGACATGTCCGAGGCCGACCGGGCCGCGGCCGAGTACTTCATCGGCGGCTTGTGGCAGGAATACCTGGAGATCGTCGCACGCCACCGCGGGATGCCGGTCGAGCGGCTGCTCGGGGTTGCCCGGAACATGGTTCCGCTGCTCGAGCAGAGCGACGGCGACGCGGCCGCAGCCGCGCTCGAGGCCGGGCTGGTCGACCGGCTGATGACGCGCCCCGCCGCGCGCGCCGAACTGGCCCGGCGGGGTGCAGCCGACGATGAGAAGGGATTTCGCCAGGTCGGCATGGACGATTATCTGAAGATGCCGCGCAAACCGAAGCTGGGCGACGACAAGGTCGGCGTCATCGTCGCCCAGGGCGCGATCACGGAGGGCGAGCAGCCGCCCGGAACGATCGGCTCCGAATCCTTGTCGAAGCTGCTGCGCAAGGCGGCCGCCGACGATTCGATCAAGGCCGTCGTACTGCGCATCGATTCCGGCGGCGGCAGCGCGCTTGCCTCCGAGGTCATCCGCCAGGAGATGCTGGCGCTGAAGGAATCGGGCAAGCCGGTCGTCGTAAGC
Organism: Wenzhouxiangellaceae bacterium; assembly: GCA_032251475.1. GTDB lineage: Bacteria > Pseudomonadota > Gammaproteobacteria > Xanthomonadales > Wenzhouxiangellaceae. The sequence goes on from JAVVDX010000029.1 coordinate 18,439, forward strand.
ATGGCGAACGTGGCCGCGTCGGGCGGCTACTGGATCGCGATGGGGGCCGACGAGGTCTGGGCCTACCCGAACACGATCACCGGCTCGATCGGCATCTTCGGCTTTCTGCCGACGTTCCAGGATTCGCTGGCCGCGATCGGCGTGCATACCGACGGCTTCGGCGTCACGCCGCTGGCCGGCGCATTCCGCGGCGACCGCGAACTGCCCGAGGCCGCCCGGCGGACGCTGCAGGCGACGATCGAACACGGCTACGAGGAGTTTCTCGGCCTGGTCGCCCGGAATCGCGGCATGAGCCGCGACGAGGTCGATCAAATCGCCCAGGGCCGCGTCTGGACCGGCGCCCAGGCGCTGGACCGCGGCCTGGTCGACCAGCTCGGCACGCTGGAAGAGGCGATCGCCTCGGCTGCGCGCATCGCCGGGCTGGCCGACGATTACCGGACCGTCTACGTCCAGCGCCGGCTGAGCGCGTTCGAACGGCTGTTCGCCGATATCGGTGCCGAGGCGATGGCCATGGCCGGCCTGGACCGGATCGTCGACCGCGCGGCCTGGCTGCCGGGACGCGACCTGTATCTTGACCTGGTGCGCCAGTTCCGGCTCGTGGCTGCGGCCGGCACCCGGCGCGGCATGCGCGATGCGATGGCGCATTGCCTGTGCGAGGCGCCGCGGTAGGAGCCGCGTCCACGCGGCGATTCGTCGCTCCGGCCCATCGCGGCCTGGAGGCCGCTGCTACTGCCAGGGCAGCTCGAAGCCGCTTCGTTCCGGCGCGCGGGCCGGCGGCAGGTAACCTTCCATGCGCGCAAGCGCCCGGATTTCGGGCAGGTCGCGCTCGATTGCGACGATGCGCCTGCGGATTTCGGTGCGCCGATCGGGCGTGATCCGGCCGGTGGCCAGTTCCACTTCGAGCTCGGCACGCTCGCGTTCGAGATCGGCGAGCATCCGGCCGAGGTTCCACGCACTGTCGAACGCCTCGCCGTGACAGGCCGGCGGCACGGGCCGGCTGGTTCTGCCGGCGTGGAAGCCGTACAGCGGCTCGCAGTCGGCGCGCAGGATCTCGGCCCAGGTCTGCTCGGCCCTGGCGCGGCATTGCGCCGGAACCGAGTCGATGAACTGCTCCAGCGGCAACTGGTGCCGGCCCGCGTCGCGGGCGCGCGCCAGTCCGGGCCCGCAGTCGGTCGGCGCGGCGCAGCCGGTCAACCCCAGGACCAGGGCGACGAGCGGGCCAATCACTGTCGCGGCCGATGCGCCGGCCAGGGCCACTGGGTTCACGGTCCGTTTCGTCTGCCGGCGCCGATGGTTCATGGGACGCGACTCCATTGTCTGTGGTGAAAGTTCCGGCCGTGCGGCGGGCACCGCTGTTTCGCCGATAGCCTAATGGATTGCGCGGCGCGCGGGTGGATTAGAATCTCCGTTTCCGCCAGGCCCGCGAGACCCGATTTTCGATGAATTTCAAGAGCGACAACGAAGCCCCGGCCCACCCCGGCATCCTCGAGGCGATCACGGCGGCCAACCACGGCCCTGCATCGGCCTACGCCGAGGACGCCTGGAGCGGCCGGCTGAACGCGGCATTTTGCGAACGTTTCGAGACAGAATGCACGGTGCTGCCGCTGGCGACCGGCACTGCGGCCAACTCGATCACGCTGGCCGCGACCGCCCCGCCGTGGGGCGCGGTGTTGTGCCACCGGCTCGCGCATATCGCCAACGACGAGGGCGGGGCGCCCGAGTTCTACACCCACGGCGCCAAGCTCGTCGCGCTGGACGGCGAGGCCGGCCGGCTCGAGCCGGAGCCGCTGGCGCGCGCGATCGACTCGGCCGGTGCCCACGGCGTGCACAACGTCAAGCCGGCCGTGGTCTCGATTACCCAGGCGACCGAATGCGGCACCAGCTATCGGCCGGATGTAATTGCAGCGCTGGCCGACGTCGCGCATTCCCGCGGCCTGGCGCTGCACATGGACGGCGCCCGGTTCGCGAACGCCGCGGCGTTCCTGGATCTGCCCCCGGCCGAGCTGACGTGGCGCGCCGGCGTCGACGTATTGTCGTTCGGCGCGACCAAGAACGGCGCGCTGACCGCCGAGGCGATCGTCGTGTTCGGTCACCCCGAATGGCTCGAGGCCATGCAACGAAATCGCAAGAGAGGCGGTCATCTGCTTTCGAAGATGCGCTACGTTTCCGCTCAATTGCTGGCGATGCTCGAAAACGACCTGTGGCTGGAGCTGGCCGGGCACGCCAATGCCTGCGCGGCGCGGCTGGCCGCGGCGATCGACGCGCACCCGGCGGCGGCGCTGCACTGGCCGGTGGAGGCCAACGAGGTATTCATGCGCGCGGCACCGGAAACCCTTTCCGCGCTGCACGCGCGCGGGTTCGAGTTCCATGTCTGGCCGGGCCACGACGACCTCGCCCGGCTGGTGTGCTCGTTCGCCACGACCGAAGACGAGGTCGACCGGTTCGTCGCCGCGCTGGACGACGTCGCGGTACCCGCGTGAGTGTGCGTCCCGCCAGCGACGGGTTCGAAGAACGGCGCTGGCTGGAACACGTGCTTACACGCGAGATCCCCCTGGGCGGCGCGATGCGGCTCGCCGTCGAGTGCCTGGACGACGCCGGCATCGTGCTGGCCGCACCGCTGGCGCCCAATATCAACGACAAGGGCACGGCGTTCGGCGGCGCGCTGGCGTCGCTGATGATCCTGGCGGGCTGGTCGCTCCCACGGCTGCTTCTGCGCCGCGCGGGCCTCGAGGCCGACCTCGTCATCGGCCGCTGCCGGATGCAGTTTCTCGCACCGGTGACGGGATCGTTGCGGGCCGCGTGCGCCTGGCCGGTCCCGGAGGCATCCGGGCGGTTCCTGGAATCGTTGCACCGCCGCGGCCGGGGCCGGCTGGAACTGGCCCCGGAGATCCGCGCCGGCGACGGGGTGGCGGCCAGGCTCGAGGCCCGGTATGCTGCACTGGCGAAATCCGCGCAACGGACGAAAGGCAATGGCGAGAGCGCTTGAATCGAAGGTCGTCTGGCTGGCATTGCTGGCAGCGGCGCTGCTGGCCGGCTGCCCGACCACGAGCAAGAAGGACTTGATGCAGACCGAGACGCTGCAGCGCTACGAGGCGATCGTGCGCTGGAACCGGTTCGACGCCATGGTCGATTTCATGCATCCCGACTGGCTCGAGGAAAATCCGGTCACGCCGCTGGATATCGAGCGTCTGCACCAGTTCAGGGTCAGCCAGTACCGCGTACGCCAGGTGATTGCACAGGAAGACGGCAGCGGCATGGACCGGCTCGTGCAACTGCGCCTGTATCACATCCACAGCGCGCGCGAACGGGTCGTCGAATACATCGAGGCGTGGCGCTGGGACGACGAGCGCAAGCGCTGGTACCTGCATTCGGGGCTGCCCGACGTCACCCGGCCGTACTGAGGGCGCCCGAAGCCGGGAGCGCGGGCCTCGGGTTGCTATCATGTCCCGTGTTTCATCCGGGTTCCAGGGAGGTGAAAGATGCGAACGATTGCGGTACTCAACGCCAAGGGCGGTTGCGGCAAGACGACGATCGCGACCAATCTTGCCGCGGCGCTGGCCTGGGAAGGCTACCAGGTCGCGCTGGGCGATCTGGACCCGCAGCAGTCGGCCGCCGACTGGGGCGCGGCGCGGCCCGGGGAATACCCCGAGGTCGTCAGCCTGAACGCGGCCGACGGGCCGGTGCGCGCGCCCGCCGGCACCGAGATTCTGGTGCTCGACTCGCCGGCTGGCATCCATGGCCCCGAGCTCGGCCACCTGGTTCGTCGGGCCCAGACGGTGCTGATTCCCGTGCTGCCGTCGTTCGTCGACATGCACGCCGCGCACCGCTTCCTCGGCCACCTGTTCACGCTCAAGCCGATCGCCGAGGGCCAGGCCAGGGTCGGGCTGATCGCCAACCGGGTCAAGCCGCACACGATCGTGTTCCGCGAGCTCAGGGGATTTCTGGGCACCTTCTCGGCCCCGGTCGTCGGCCAGTTGCGCGACTCGATGAACTACGTGCGCGCGTTCGAAAGCGGGCTGTCGGTTTCCGACTATCCGCCGTACCTGGCCGAGCAGGACTGGGAGGAATGGGCCACCGTCCTCGAGTGGGTCACGAGCCGGAAATCGCTGGGAAAAGCGTGACGGACCTGCTGGCGCAAGTGTTTGCGCGCCTGTCAGGTCCCGCCGCTGAATACTCGAAGCCCCCTGAATGAAGATTGGCAAGCACGAAATCGATCCCGTCCTCGGGCTGGCGCCGATGGCCGGGGTGACCGACAAGCCGTTCCGGCTTTTGTGCCGCCGGCTGGGCGCCGGGCTGGCGACTTCCGAGATGACCTCGGCCAATCCCCGGCTCCGGGACACGCGCAAATCGGCCGAGCGGCGCGACCACGCCGGCGAGCCGGGTCCGATCAGCGTCCAGATCGCCGGCACCGAGCCGTCGCAGATGGTCGAATTCGCGCGGTTCCAGGTCGGCCGCGGCGCCGAGATCATCGACATCAACATGGGCTGCCCGGCGAAGAAGGTCTGCAAGGCCTGGGCCGGATCGGCGCTGATGCGCGACGAAAGCAGGGTCGAGGCCATCCTGAAGGCCGTCGTCGCCGCGGTCGACGTGCCGGTCACGCTCAAGATCCGCACCGGCTGGGCCGAGGATCGGAAGAACGCGCCGGTCATCGCGCGAATCGCCGAGGAGGCCGGCATTGCCGCGCTCGCGGTCCACGGGCGTACGCGCGACATGAAGTACGCCGGCGAGGCCGAGTACGACACGATCGCCGAAATCAAGGCCGGGGTCTCGATGCCGGTCTGGGCCAACGGCGATATCGCCACGTCGGAAAAGGCCCGGCGCGTGCTCGATTACACGCGGGCCGACGGCCTGCTGATCGGCCGCGCCGCCCAGGGCCGGCCGTGGATTTTCGCCGAGATTCGCCACTTTCTCGAAACTGGCGAACGGCTGCCGGAAAAATCGCCGGCCGAAATTTCGGAAATCCTGATCGGGCACCTCGAGGCGCTGCACGCGTTCTACGGCCCCGGGCGAGGCGTGAAGATCGCACGCAAGCACCTGGGCTGGTATGCCAGGGCGCATCCGGGAAGCGAGGTGTTTCTGCGCTCGGTCAACCGAATCGACGATGCGGCGCTGCAGATCGAGCGGACCCGGACCTGGTTTGGACGGCTCGAATCCACGCGCGCGGTCGCGGCCTGAACCGCCAGGTTGCGCTCCGGCAGGCGATCTGCTCCAATCGAGCCGGGCACCGACCGGATCCGGACATGAAATCGCTTCACGACCCCGACGGCACGCGGCTGCCGATCAAGCTCGATTCCACTTCCAACGGCGAGTTCGAGCCGATTCCGCTCGGCCCGGCCGAACGGCTGGCCAACGAGCTGGCCCACGCGGCGGCCGGTGCGAACGCCCGGCGGCTGGGCAAGACCCGGCGCGATTTCCTGGTCTCGAGCTGCGGCGCGGCGTCGACGCTGCTGGCGTTCAACGCGGCCAACGCGGCGATGGGCCGTACCGGCGGGATGTTCGCGCTGACCGACGAGGCGGCCGTGGATCCGGGCGCCGCCGACGCCGTGCTTGCCGGCGACGAGTTCATCTTCGACGTCCAGGGCCATTTCGTGAACCCGGCCGGCGCCTGGCTGGACCGGCTGCCCGAAGAGGCCCGGCCGCTGTCGGGCTTCGAGCACGCCGGCTGTGCCCGCGGCGTCGGCGAGGCTCCGCGCTCCTACCTGCAGTGCTTCGGTCCGGACGCCTTCGTCAAGGACGTGTTTCTCGATTCCGACACCGACGTCATGGTGCTGTCGTTCATCCCGTCGACGCGCGAGGGCGAGCCGCTGACGATCGAGGAAGCGGCTGCGGCGCGCGATATCGTGAAGAGCCTCGAAGGGACGCACCGGCTGCTGCTGCACGGCCGCGTCAACCCCAATCAGGCCGGCGACGTCGACGACATGCAGCGGCTCAGAGACGATTTCGGCATCCAGGCCTGGAAGACCTACACCCAGTGGGGCCCGGACGGCAACGGGTATTTCCTGACCGACGAGGACACCGGCATTCCGTTCATGGAAAAGGCAAGGCAGCTCGACGTTCCGGTCATCGCCATCCACAAGGGCCTGCCGTTCGGCCAGCAGAGCTACGAGCACTCGCTGTGCACCGACGTCGGCCCGGCGGCGAAGAAGTATCCGGACCTGAGCTTCCTGATCTACCACTCCGGCTTCGTCGCCGGCCGGGCCGAAGGGCCGTACACCCCGGAGCGCAACGAGGGCATCGACTCGCTGATCAGGACGGTGGTCGAAAACGACCTGAAGGGAGGAAATGTCTATGCCGAGCTCGGCTCGACCTGGCGCTTTCTGATGCGCGATCCCGATTCGGCCGCGCACGCGCTGGGCAAGCTATTGAAGTACCTCGGCGAAGACAACATCCTGTGGGGCACCGATTCGATCTGGTACGGCTCGCCGCAGGACCAGATCCAGGCCTTCCGCGCGTTCCGGATCAGCGAGGAACTGCAGCAAGAGCACGGCTATCCGGCGCTGACGCCGGAGATCAAGCGCAAGATCCTCGGCCTGAACGCGCTCAAGCCCTACCGGCTCGACGCCGACGTGCTCCGGCACCATCTCGGCGGCGACGTCGTCCAGACCGCCCGCGCCGACTACGCCCCCGTCGCCGATCCGCACTACCGGACCTACGGCCCGAAGACCCGGCGCGAATTCATGAACCTGATGCGGTGGACGGGCGACAATGGTGCGTGAGCGTTCCGGCACCCCGGTTATCTTCCTTCCCGCTTGCGGGGGAAGGTCGGGATGGGGCAGTCGGTCTGGATCGAAGGCCGTAAGCCTGCAGTGCAGAAATTAACCCGGATATTGCATAAATTTCCGGGTTAACCAGCCGATAAGCGTCGGATTACGCTTCGCTAATCCGACCTACGCTGCTGCGTCTCCTTTATTCCTTCCCCCGCTTGCGGGGGAAGGTCAGGATGGGGGCTGATCCGACCTGCGCCTGCGTCTTGATTTCTCAGGTGCCGGGGCTTTCGTCAGCTTTCCCGAACAGTTCGGTCGCCGCACGCACCATGGCCTCGGTGGCCATCGTGATCGCCGGTTCCGGTTCGATGCGGAAGAAAGGCGAGTGGTGCGAGGCGGCGTCGTCGAGGTTTTCCGGAAGCGTGCCGCCGACGTTGAAGTACACGCCCTTGACGCCGCTTTCTGGCGTGACGAAGTAGGCGAAGTCTTCTGCCCCCATGCCTTCGCGCGGTTCTTCCCAGAGCACGTCTTCGCCGAAGGCTTCGGCGACCACGGCGCGGACGCGCTCGGCGGTTTCCCGGTCGTTGATCGTCGGCGGTGTGGTTTCGGTGGCCGAACGGGTGACTTCGGGCAGGAGGTCGTCCGGCACGCCCAATGACAGGGCCACGCCGCGCGCGACCCGGTCGATGGCGTCGAGCAGGGTGTCGCGCACTTCGAAGTCGTTGGCGCGAACGGTCAGCTGCATTTCGACCCGATCGCCGATGATGTTGTGCTTGGTGCCGCCGTGGATCGCGCCGACCGTGATCACGCCGGCCTGCTGCGGCGCGATCGTGCGCGAGACCACCGATTGCAGCGAGACGACGATCTGCGAGGCGACCAGTACCGGGTCGATCCCCTTGTGCGGCGACGCGCCGTGCGCGCCGACACCGTGGACGACGATATCGACCGAATCCGCGCTCGACGCGCGCAGTCCCAGCGGCACTTCGATCCGGCCGGTCGGAATGCTGGCGGCGACGTGAAACGCCAGCGCGTAGTCGGGTTTCGGAAAGCGCTCGTACAACCCGTCTTCGAGCATCCGGCGCGCCCCGGAGATCCGTTCCTCGGCCGGCTGGCCGATCAGCACCAGCGTGCCCGACCACTGATCGGTGCGCGCGGCCATCTGGCGCGCCGTGCCGACCAGCGACGTGATATGCGTGTCGTGGCCGCAGGCGTGCATGACCGGCTTGACCTGGCCGTCGATGTCCTCCTGGGTGGCTTCCGATGCGTACGGCAGACCGGACTGCTCGACCACGGGCAGGCCGTCCATGTCGGCCCGGATCATCACCGTGGGTCCTTCTCCATTGCGCATGACCGCGACCACGCCGGTGCCGCCGACGCCCTCGGTGACTTCATAGCCCAGCGCGCGGATCTCTGCAGCCAGCCGCTTCGACGTCTTGAATTCGCGGTGCGAAAGCTCGGGATTTTCGTGGAAGTGGATGAACAGCGCTTCGAGATTTTCGCGATAGTCGGCCGCGATCGCATCGCGCAGCGGCTCCTGTGCCTGGGTTTGCGGGAGACCGGCGGTCCAAAGCACGACGGCCAGCATGGTCATCCGGGTGATATTCATTGGTGAATTCCTGGTATTTGTCGAATGATCCGCTGCGATCATGAACGAAGCGTCCGCGCGATGCAATCTACATCGCAGCCGCCAGCCGCGTCCCCTCGTCGATCGCGCGCTTGGCGTCCAGCTCGGTGGCCAGCCTGGCGCCGCCGATCAGGTGGACGTGCGCGCCGCGCTGCTCGAGGTCGTCGAACAGGCGCTTTTCCGGGATCTGGCCGGTGCACAACACGATGTTGTCGACTTCGAGCAGGCGCTTTTCTTCGCTGCCGTCCTTATTCTTGACCGTCAGGTGCAGGCCCTCGTCGTCGATGCGGTCGTAGGTCACGCCCGAGAGCGTTTCGACGCCGTGGTTCTTCAGCGTGGCGCGGTGGATCCAGCCGGTGGTCTTGCCCAGCCCTGCGCCGGGCTTGCCTTTCGAGCGCTGGGTCATCCAGATCCGGCGCGCCGCGGATTCGCGTTTCGGCTCGACGCCGTCGACGCCGCCGCGCGACTCCAGATTCAGGTCGACGCCCCATTCGCCGAAGAACGCGCGAACGTCGACCGAATCCGGGTCGGGCTCGGCCGGGACGTTGTCGTGCAGCAGGAATTCCGAGACGTCGAAGCCGATGCCGCCGGCGCCGACCACGGCCACGCGCCTTCCGACCGGCTTGTTGCGCTTGAGCACATCGACGTAGCTCAACACTTTCGGGTGATCCTGGCCGTCGATGCCGGGGATGCGCGGGACAACGCCGGTGGCGACGACGATCTCGTCGAAGCCGGCCAGATCGTCGGCCGAAACCCGGGTGCCGAGCCGACGCTGAACGCCGTGCAGTTCGATCATCCGTTCGAAGTAGCGCAGCGTCTCGACGAACTCTTCCTTGCCCGGGATGCGCCTGGCCATGTTGAACTGGCCGCCGAT
>JAVVDX010000030.1:0-2483 GCA_032251475.1 Wenzhouxiangellaceae bacterium
ATGTGGTACTTGAGCATCTGCGAGCGCCGGTTGGCACCGTAGCGCTCGCGCATCGCGCGCGCCCAGATCCGGCGCGCGACCCGGCCGATGACGGCGTATTCCGGGTCCATGCCGTTGGAGAAGAAAAACGACAGGTTGGGCGCGAACGCGTCGATCTCCATGCCGCGGCCGAGGTAGTACTCGACGATGGTGAAACCATTGGCCAGCGTGAACGCGAGCTGGCTGATCGGGTTGGCGCCGGCCTCGGCGATGTGATATCCGGAGATCGACACCGAGTAGAAGTTGCGCACGTCCTGGTCGATGAAGTACTGCTGGATGTCGCCCATCATGTGCAGCGCGAACCCGGTCGAGAAGATGCAGGTGTTCTGGGCCTGGTCCTCCTTGAGGATGTCGGCCTGCACCGTGCCGCGCACGACGTTGAGCACGTCGGCCCTGATCTTCTCGTAGGTTTCGCGGTCGACGACCTCGTCGCCGGTGATGCCGAGCATCTTCAGGCCCAGCCCGTCGTTGCCTTCGGGCAGATCGCCCTCGTACTTCGGCGGTTCGCAATCGGAAAAGCGCTCGGCCTTGAGCCGGTCGATGTCGTCCAGCCGGCCCTGTTCGGCGAGATATTTCTCGACCTGCTGGTCGATCGCCGTGTTCATGAACATCGCCAGGATCATCGGTGCCGGGCCGTTGATGGTCATCGACACCGACGTCGTCGGCGCACACAGGTCGAAGCCCGAGTAGAGCTTCTTCATGTCGTCCAGCGTCGCGATCGAGACACCGGAGTTGCCGACCTTGCCGTAGATATCGGGCCGCTCGTCCGGGTCCTCGCCGTACAGCGTGACCGAATCGAATGCGGTCGACAGCCGGGCCACGCCCTGGCCGTGCGACAGGTAGTGGAAGCGCCGGTTGGTGCGCTCGGGCGTGCCCTCGCCGGCGAACATCCGGGTCGGGTCCTCACCGGTGCGGCGGTACGGGTAGACGCCGCCGGTGTAGGGATAATGGCCGGGCAGGTTCTCGCGGCCCAGATAGCGCAGCAGATCGCCCCAATCGCGGTAGTCGGCCGGCGCGATCTTCGGGATACGGTTTCCCGACAGCGATGCGCGGTAGTTGCTGCCGGTGATTTCGCGACCGCGGACCGTGTAGCGGTATTCCTCGGCGGTAATGCCCTCGCGTTTTTCCGGCCAGCCATGCAGCAGCTCCAGCGACTCGGCATCCAGCGCTTCGAGCCGGTCGTTGTAGGCCTGCCGGAGCTGGCCGATCGCGACGGCCATGTTGTCGGGCAGGTCAGTATCGCCATCGGTGTCGTCGAATGGCTGCAGCGGTGCCGGCAACACCGGGTCGTCCAGTTCGGCAAGCGCATTGTAGAGACTCTGGGCCTGGGATGCGATTTCGGCCTGATCGTCGATTCGCCGGTTTACCGCGCGACCCTGTTCGGCGATCTCGGCGAGGTATCGCTGGCGCCTGCCGGGAATCAGCGCGGTCGCGCGCGGCTGCTTCTCCACGACCTCGAGCTCGGGCGTCCAGTCATCGGCGTCCAGCGCGAGCTTTTCGCGCAATAGCCGGCATAGCTCGGCGAACATCCACGTCACGCCCGGATCGTTGAACTGACTGGCGATCGTCGGGTAGACCGGCACCTGGTCGTCGGGGCGGTCGAATTCGAGCCGGTTGCGCTTCCACTGCTTCCTGACGTCCCGCAGCGCGTCCTCGGCGCCGCGCTTTTCGAACTTGTTCAGGATCACCATCTCGGCGTAATCGAGCATATCGATCTTCTCGAGCTGGCTGGCCGCGCCGTAGTCCGACGTCATGACGTAGACCGGGAAATCGACCAGGTCGACGACCTCGGTATCGGCCTGGCCGATGCCGGCCGTCTCGACCAGCACCAGTCCGAATCCCGACGCGCGCAAAAAGCCGATGCATTGCTGCAACACCTCGCTGGTCGCCAGATGCTCGCGGCGCGTGGCCATCGAGCGCATGAACACGCGCTCGGATCTCAGCGAGTTGATCCGGATCCGGTCGCCCAGCAGCGCGCCGCCGGTGCGGCGCCGGGTCGGGTCGACCGCCAGCACGGCGATCTTCATGTCCGGAAAATGCTGCAGGAAGCGGTTGATCAACTCGTCGGTGACCGACGACTTGCCGGCCCCGCCGGTGCCGGTCAGGCCGACGACGGGCGCTGAACGCCCGGGACCCGGGACTCGGGACTCGGGACTCGAGGCAGAGTTGAGTTTCTGCAGCCTGGCGAGTTCGTGCTCGGACAGGGTCCCGTTCTCGATCGCACTCAAGTAACGAGCGATCTCGCCAAAATCCCGAACCGTAGGAGCGGTTTCCAAACCGCGATCTTCCCGAACCGCCCCCGACCGGTCGGCCCGCGCCTGCCGCGTCCGCTCCACCAGATCCCCGATCATCGCCTTCAGCCCCATCTCCATGCCGTCATCGGGATGGTAGATGCGCTCGACGCCGTATTCCTGGAGCCGGGCAATTTCGTCCGGCGTGATCGT
>JAVVDX010000030.1:2583-27532 GCA_032251475.1 Wenzhouxiangellaceae bacterium
CCTCGCAGCCCTCGGCCTGGATCAGCCGGCGCATGATGTTGATCGCCGCGTCGTGACCGTCGAACAGGCTGGCGGCGGTGACGAAGCGCAACGGCACCTCGGAAGCCCGGCTTGAACTGGAGATCTGCTCGGCGGTCTGGCTCATGTCAAATCCGGAATGGGTCGAATCGTTTATTTTAACGGCTGGCGCCGAAGGCCGTTTCGAGGCGACGCCGGCGTTCGAAGGGCACTGGAAAAAACCGCGCGAACGCGCGATAATACGGCAATGAACGAAGCGCAAGTGACAACCATTCGCGATCGCCACGCAGCGCCGGAGACGATGACGCTCGCCGAGATGGCGCGCCACGCCGACGATGCCGCGCAGTTCCTGAAGCTGATGGCCAACCCGCACCGGCTGATGGTTCTGTGCCACCTTCTCGAGGCCGAGATGTCGGTCTCGGAAATCAACGAACAGGTGCCGCTGTCCCAGTCGGCGCTTTCCCAGCACCTCGCGGTGCTGCGCAACAGCGGCATCGTCAAGACCCGCCGCGACCAGCAGACGATCTACTACAGCCTGGCCAACCGGGGCGTCGAGGCGATCATCGGCGAGCTGTACGAACAGTTCTGCCGGCCCGGAACCTAGGAACCCCGGGAAACCTCATAAAAACGTAGCGAGCGGACGCCGCCGGGCGCCCGCGCACTAGTTTTTAGGTTTCCCTTGCGAAAAGGCGCCTGACCCGCAACACCCCCCGCTCATCGATCCGCCCCAGCCCGAGAAAGATTCCGCCGGCATACATCCGGACCAGGCCGGTCCCGCCGCATCCGGTCGCGACGGCCTTGCCGTGGCCGAGATCGGTCGCTTCCGCCGGTTCCAGGTCGACTCGCGGCACGTCCGGAAGCGCTGCGTCCGGCGGCAGCAGCAGCGCGCGGGCCTGCCCCGGCGTCATTTCCTCGAGCTTCGCAAGCGTCACCGCGTCGGCCAGCGAAAACGGGCCGCTGGTCTCGCGCCGCAAGCCGCCCAGGTGAGCGCCACAACCCAGCGCCCGGCCGATATCGATCGCCAGCGAGCGGATGTAGGTGCCCTTGCTGCAGGCCACGCGCAGCGTCATCCGGGGCGGATCCAGGTCGAGCAGTTCGAGTTCGTGGATCGTCACCCGGCGCGGCTTGCGCTCGACCTCGATGCCGGCGCGCGCGAGTTCGTGCAGGCGCCGGCCCTTGTGCTTGAGGGCCGAATGCATCGGCGGCACCTGGTCGATCGGGCCGCGAAAGCCTTCGAGCACCTGCTCGACCCGCTCCCGGTCCAGGGCCGGCACCTCGGCCGTCGCGATCGCCTCGCCTTCGGCATCGCCCGAGGCCGTCTCCTCGCCGAGCTTCAGGTCGGCCAGGTAGCACTTGTCGGCATCGAGCAGAAACGCCGAGACCTTGGTCGCCTGCCCGAAGCACAGCGGCAGCAGACCGGTCGCCAGCGGATCCAGCGCGCCGGTATGGCCGGCCTTGCGTATGCCCAGCACCCGCTTGGCCCGCATCAGCGCCGCGTTGGAAGTGATCCCGGCCGGCTTGTCGAGCAGCAGGATGCCGTCGTTTGTTTCTGACGCGGAATTGGTCATCGGAACGGCCTTGAAACCACGAAGGACACGAAGAACACGAAGAGAAGATGGAGAATCAATCGGTCAAGCCGCAGCGATGACACACCGCTTTTCCAATTCTTCGTGTCCTTCGTGCTCTTCGTGGTTTTTCAGGCATTTCAAGACTTGGATTTGCGGGCCGCTGCAAGGAGGCGTTCGATGCGCTGGCCGGATTCCGACGAGGTATCGTGAATGAACTTCAGTTCCGGCACGATCCGCAGCCGCACCCGGCCGGCCAGTTGGTGCCGGATCTCGCCGGCGGCCTGGCCGAGAATGCGCATCACCTCACCTGCCCGCTCGATTTCCAGCACCGAGATCCAGACCCGGGCATGGGCGAGATCGCGCGAGACCTCGACGTCGGTCAGGCTGATCAGCGACGGCAGTTCGGACTCGATCTCGCTGCGCAGGATGTCGGCGATCTCGCGCCTGAGCAACCCGGCCACGCGTTCGGAACGGCCGCTCATCTAGGAATCGAGCGTGCGCGCCACTTCGTAGCGCTCGAAGCACTCGATCTGGTCGCCCGGCTTGACGTCGTTGTACTGCTTGACGCCGATCCCGCACTCGGTGCCGGCCTGGACTTCCTTGACGTCGTCCTTGAAGCGCCGGAGCGACTCGAGTTCGCCCTGGAACACGACGACATTGTCGCGCAGCACGCGGATCGGGTTGTGGCGCTTGACGACGCCCTCGACGACCAGACAGCCGGCGATCGCGCCGAGCTTGGACGAGCGGAACACGTCCTTGACCTCGGCCAGCCCGATGATCTCTTCCTTGACCTCGGTGCCGAGCAGGCCGGAAATGGCCTTCTTGACGTCGTCGATCGCCTCGTAGATGATCGAGTAGTACTTCAGGTCCAGGTCGGCCTCGACGACGATCTTGCGCGCGGCCGCGTCGGCGCGCACATTGAAGCCGATGATGATGGCGTTCGAGGCCTGGGCCAGCGCCGCATCCGACTCGGTGATGCCGCCCACGCCGGCGGCGATTACGTTGACCTTGACCTCGTCGGTCGAAAGATTGGTCAGCGCGTCGCGCAAGGCCTGGGCCGAACCCTGCACGTCGGCCTTGATGACGAGGTTCACGGCCTGCTGTTCGCCCGTGCCTTCCTCGCCCATCTGCTCGAACAGGTTCTGCAGTTTCGCGGCCTGGCGTTCGGCCAGCCGGCCCTCGCGCGCGGCCGACTTGCGCTGGTCTGCCGCCTCGCGCGCCTTGCGCTCGTCGGCCACGACCAGCACGTCGTCGCCGGCGTTCGGCACGCCGGAAAGGCCCAGCACCTCGGCCGGGATCGACGGGCCGGCCGCGTCGATCGGATTGCCGCTCTCGTCGAACATCGCGCGTACGCGACCGAATTCCTCGCCGGCCAGCACCATGTCGCCCCGGTGGAGCGTGCCGTCCTGGACCAGGATCGTCGCGACCGGACCGCGGCCCTTGTCCAGCGACGATTCGACGACCACGCCGCGGCAGCGGCGTTCCGGGTGGGACTTCAGTTCCAGCACCTCGGCCTGAAGCAGCACCGACTCGAGCAGGCTGTCGATGCCCTCGCCGGTGATCGCCGAGACCGGCACGAAGATTTCCTGGCCGCCCCACTCCTCGGGCACGACTTCCTCGGCCGACAATTCGTTCTTGACCCGATCCGGGTCGGCCTCGGGCTTGTCGATCTTGTTGACCGCGACGATCAGCGGCACGCCGGCGGCCCGCGCATGCTGGATCGCCTCCTTCGTCTGTGGCATCACGCCGTCGTCGGCCGCCACGACCAGGATCACGATGTCGGTGGCCTGGGCACCGCGCGCGCGCATCGCCGTGAACGCAGCGTGGCCGGGCGTGTCGAGGAACGTGACCACGCCGTTGTCGGTCTCGACATGGTAGGCGCCGATGTGCTGCGTGATGCCGCCGCTTTCGCCCTCGGTGACCTTGGTGCGGCGGATGAAGTCAAGCAGCGAGGTCTTGCCGTGGTCGACATGGCCCATGACCGTGACCACCGGGGGACGGGTCACCGCTTCGCCCGTATCGTCTTCCTCTGCGACCAGCTCGCTTTCGATGTCCTGGGTCTCGGCCGGACGCGCGTCGTGGCCCATTTCCTCGGCAACGAGGATCGCGGTCTCCTGGTCGAGCTGCTGGTTGATCGTCACCATCGAGCCCATGTTCATCAGCGCCTTGATCAGCTCGCCGGCCTTGACCGCCATCAGCCTGGCCAGTTCACCGACCGTGATGGTCTCGGGAATCTGCAGTTCGCGCTTGACCGGCTGGGTCGGCATCTGGAATCCGTGTTCGCCGCCGACGCTGGTCGACTTGCCCTTGCGCTTGGGCTTGCGCCGCTTGCTCCGGGCCGCGACGTGCAGTTCCTCGCGGCCGTAACGGGTCTTGGCGGCCTTCGCGGGCTTGGCGCGCTTGCCTTCCTCGTCGCGCTTGCGCCGCTGTTCGCGCGCCGCTTCCAGGCGCGCCGCCTCGGCTTCGGCCTGGGCCCGGGCTTCGGCCTCGGCCCGGGCCTTCTCCTCGGCCTCGCGCATCTTGTCTTCCTCGGCCCGCTTGCGCTCGGCCTCGGCCTTCTCGATCTCGAGCTCCTCGAGCTTGGCCTTTTCACGCGCCTCCTGCTCGGCCCTTCGCTGCTCCTCGCGCTCGTGCTCGGCGGCGGCGGCTTCCTCGCGCGCCCGGCGCGATTCTTCCAGCGCCTTGCGTGCGGCCTCGCGCTCGGAATCGGTCTCGGTGGCCTCCTGGATTTCGCCGCGCTTGACGTAGGTGCGGCGCTTGCGCACCTCGACGTTGACGGTGCGCGACGGCGCCGGACCGCGGCCGCGGGTTCGGCCCGCCCCGGCGGTCGGCACCTTCAGTTCACTGAGCGTCTTGCGCTTGAGCGTGACCTTGCGCGGCGTATCGGTCTCGTCGCGCTCGTCGCTCTTGCCGTGCGAGGTGCGCAGATGGGCAAGAAGCTTCTTCTTGTCGTCATTGGTCACCGGCGCATCGGGCTTGTCGATCGAGATGCCGGCTTCCTTGAACTGCGCCAGCAGCCGATCGGGCGTGACCCCGAGCACCTCGGCCAATTGTGAAACTGTGACCTGCGACATCAAGACTCCTCAGATTCCATCGATGGACCTCGGCCCGTACGGGCCGAACTTCAACCCTGCTCGGCGAACCAGTGCGCGCGCGCCTCCATGATCAGCTCGGCCGCCTTCTCGGGGTCGAGTTCCTTGACCTCCTCGAGCTCGTCGACGGCGCAGTCGGCCAGGTCGTCGCGCGTGCGGATCCCGATCTCGGCGAGCCGGAACGCGATCGTCTCGGTCATGCCCTCGAGCGCGAGCAGATCCTCGGCCGGGCGATTTTCCTCGAGCTGCTCTTCCGACGCGATCATCTGCGTCAGCAGCGCGTCGCGTGCGCGCTTGCGAAGCTCGGCGACGATATTCTCGTCGAACTCCTCGATCGCCAGCAGCTCCGATTCGGGCACGTAGGCGACTTCCTCGACGTTGGTAAAGCCTTCCTGGACCAGGATGCCGGCCAGTTCCTCGTCGACGTCGAGCTTTTCGACGAACATCTTCAGAATGCTCTGCGACTCCTGCTCGGTCTTGGCCTCGGCGTCCTCGATCGTCATCACGTTCAGTTCCCAGCCGGTCAGTTCCGAGGCCAGACGGACGTTCTGGCCGCCACGGCCGATGGCCTGCGACAGGTTGGCCTCCTCGACCGCGACGTCCATGGACTTCGAATCCTCGTCGACGATGATCGAGGAGACCTCGGCCGGCGCCATCGCGTTGATCACGAACTGGGCTGCATTCTCGTCCCAGAGGATGATGTCGATGCGCTCGCCGCCCAGTTCGTTCGACACGGCCTGGACGCGCGAGCCGCGCATGCCGACGCAGGCGCCGATCGGGTCGGTGCGCGAATCAAGTGCGTGCACCGCGATCTTGGCCCGGCGACCCGGGTCGCGCGCGGCGCCCTTGAGTTCGATCAGGTTCTGGCCGATTTCCGGCACCTCGATCTTGAACAGCTCGATCAGCAGTTCCGGCATCGTCCGGCTGACGAACAGCTGCGGGCCGCGCTGCTCGGCGCGCACCTCGTAGAGATAGCCGCGCAGCCGGTCATTGATCCGGACGTTCTCGCCGGGAATCGTGTGGCGCGACGGAATGAACGCCTCGGCGTTCTCGCCCAGGTCCAGGTAGATGCCGCCGCGCTCTAGCCGCTTGACGGTGCCGCTGACCAGTTCGCCGACCCGGTCCTGGTAGGCTTCGACGACCTGCGCCCGTTCGGCCTGCCGGACCCGCTGAACGATGACCTGCTTGGCGGCCTGGGCGGCGATGCGGCCGAATTCCGGCGGCTCCATCGGCTCCTCGATGTACTGGCCGACCTCGATTTCGGGGTCGATCCTGCGCGCGTCGCTCAATCGGATCTGCCGGTCCTCCGACTCGAGCTCGGCCTCTTCGGGGTCGTCGGAAATGACTTCCCAGCGCCGGAACGCCTCGTAATCGCCGGTCGTGCGGTCGATCGCGACCCGGGTATCGATGTCCTCCGGGTGCCGGCGGCGCGCGGCCGACGCCAGCGCGGCCTCGATCGCCTCGAAGATGATGTCGTGCGACAGACCCTTCTCGTTCGAGACGGCCTCGGCGACCTGCAGGATTTCCTTGCCCTTCTTCATGTTGCTCATTTCAGAACCATTGATCAGACCCTAATTGTCTCCGGACAGGAGTGCATCCATGTCCGCCTTGAGATGCGCCCGGCGGATCGCGTCGAATGCGATCTCGAACGCTTCGCCGTCGACGTCGAGTACGACGCGCGAATCGTCGGCCTCGACGATCCGGCCGGCCAGCTTGCGCCGCTTGCCGCCGTCGACCAGCGGCGCGAACAGGTGCACCACGGCGCGCTCGCCGACGAACCGGCGGTAGTGCTCCGGCTCGAACAGCGGCCGCTCGATGCCCGGCGACGAAACCTCGAGACTGTAGGCGCCGGCCACCGGATCCTCGACGTCGAGCAGCGCGGAGAGCTCGTCGCTGACCTCGGCGCAATCGTCGACCGTGACGCCGTCCGAATCGTCGTTCGACCGGCGGTCGATGAACACGCGCACCAGCCGGTGCTTCGGGTTGGACAGATATTCCAGCCCGACGAACTCGAACCCGAGTCCCTCGACCGCCGGCCGGATCAGCCGACTCAGTTCGTGCTGCACCGACACTCGTTTGTCCTCCAGCGGAGACCCAACAAAAAAGCCCCTGAAGACCAGGGGCTTTTTCGCACCAATGACCTGGTAGCGGGGGCAGGATTCGAACCTGCGACCTTCGGGTTATGAGCCCGACGAGCTGCCAGACTGCTCCACCCCGCAATCGAGTTCCACATTATAACGATATCGCGCCCTTCTTTCAAGGAAAATTCAGATTCCCCCGCACCAGCGCCCCTATTTACCAGCCCCTAGTCCCCGGCCCCTTTCCCGTCCGCCAGCAGCCGGTTGACGCGCCGGACGAAACCGGCCGGGTCGGCCAGCTCGCCGCCGTCGATCAGCAGCGCCTGGTCCAGCAGCACGCTGGCCAGCTCTCCGCGCAGCTTGTCGTCGCCGGTTCCGGCCAGCCGGCGGGCGAGCGGATGCGACGTGTTGATTTCGAGGTCCGGCTTGAATTCCGGCACGTCCTGGCCGGCCTGGCGCAGCATCCGGCGCATCTGCAGCGTCATGCCACCGACGTCCTCGGCCAGGCAACTGGCCGAATCGACCAGCCGCCGGCTGGCGCGCACGTTGCCGACCCGCTCGCCCAGCGCCTTTTTGACCAGACCGCACAATTCGTCGGCGGCTTCGCGATCGGGCTGCGCGTCGCCGTCGCCGGCTTCCGGCTCGAATTCGCCGCTGGCGGCCGACTTCAGCGGCTTGCCGTCGAATTCGTGCAGGTGGTTGACCAGCCAGACGTCGATCGGGTCGGTCAGCAGCAGCACCTCGACACCGGCCTTCTCGAACACCTCCAGGTGCGGACTTGCCTGCGCCTGGTCGAGGCCGTCGGCGGTCAGGTACCAGATCGCATCGGCGTCGGCCCCGGCGCGCTCGAGATAATCCGACAGCGACACGGCGTGCGGCTTCGGATCGTGCGTGCTCGCAAACCGCAGCAGCTTCGCGATCCGTTCGCGGTTGTCCGGGTCCTCGATGACGCCTTCCTTGAGCACGCTGCCGAACTCGCGCTGGAACCGCTGCCACGCCTCGCCGCCCTGCCCGGCGAGCTTTTCGATCATGTCCAGCGCGCGCTTGACCACGGCGTTGCGGATCCTGCCCAGCAACGGGCTGTCCTGCAGGATCTCGCGCGAGACGTTCAGCGGCAGGTCGGCCGAATCGACGACGCCGCGCAGGAAACGCAGATAGCGCGGCACGAGCTGCTCGGCGGCGTCCATGATGAACACGCGCTGGATGTAGAGCTTGACGCCGCGGCGGTCATCGCGGTTCCAGGCCAGGTCGAACGGCGCCTGCGCCGGCACGAACAGCAGCATCGAGTAGCTCTGGGCGCCCTCGACGCGGTGATGAGCCCACTGCGCCGGGGGCTGCATGTCGCCGGAAAGCCCCTGGTAGAACTCGGCGTACTCGTCGTCGGAGATCTCGCTCTTCGGCCGCGTCCACAGCGCCTGGGCGTCGTTGACCGGCTCGGCCGCCTCGTCCTGCCCGTCGCCGGCAGCGCGCACCCGAATCGGAAACGAGATGTGATTCGAGTAGTGCCGGACGATGCTCTTGATTCGCTCGACGTCGAGCAGGTCGCGGTGATCCTCGGCCAGTTCCAGAACCACCCGCGTGCCGTGCGCGTCGCGCTCGATCTTCTCGAGCGTGTACTCGCCCTTGCCGTCCGAGATCCAGCGAACGCCCTCTGCGGCATCGGCCCCGGCACGGCGCGTCTCGACGACGACGCGGTCGGCGACGATGAACGACGAATAGAAGCCGACGCCGAACTGGCCGATCAGATTCGCATCGACCTTGCGGTCGCCGGACAGCGTCTCGAGAAAGCGCGCCGTGCCCGAGCGGGCGATCGTGCCGATGTTGTCGACGACCTCGTCGCGATTCATGCCGATGCCGTTGTCGGCGACGACCAGCCGGTGGTTGTCCGCGTCGACCTCGATGAGGATCTGCGGGTCGTTGTCCAGCCCGTGCAGTTCACTGTCGGTCAGCGCCTCGAAGCGCAACTTGTCGAGTGCGTCGGAGGCGTTGGAGACGAGTTCGCGAAGGAAGATATCGCGGTTCGAATACAGCGCATTGACCATCAGCTTCAGCAGCTGGTGGACCTCGGCGTCGAACTTGCGGGTTTCGGTCTGCGCGGCGGTCGAGTCGTTCATTCCGGGATTGCATCGGCATTGGTTGTGGCCAAGTCAGGAAATAGGCCCTCGGGCGACGCGTTTCAACCCGCGCCGGGTCATTTGCATCGGGACTGCGGCTTGGTGATAATGCGCGGGCTGCGCCCCGGGGGACCCGAGCCGGAATGCGGTGCAGCTCACAGAATGACAATATTCAAGGGCAACAGCCGACATGCGCCACCAATACCAGATCACGATCACCGACTGCAAGCGCGCGCGCCACTACACGCTGACCCAGGTGATGCACCGGGTCGCGCTCGGCGGTGCGGCCGTGGTCGGACTGATTTTTCTCGGCTGCCTGCTGGTCATTCACCTGCTGTCCGGACGGGTCGAGCGGCTCGACGACCGGCTCGCCGAACTCAGGACCAGCAACACCGCGATCCAGCAGGAAAACGAACGCCTGCTCGGCCAGCAGGTCGAGCTCAACCGCCAGATCGATGCGCGCGCGGCCGAGCTCATCGCGCTGAGCGACGACCTCAAGCAGCTCGAAACGCTGGTCGGCGTCAATCCGCCGCCGTCGCTGCCGGTCGCCGAGCGCCTCTCGGTGGCCACGCACACCGCGTTCGAAAAGCGCCTGCTGCTGTCTTCGATTCCAAGCGGTCACCCGCTGTCGCAGGCCACGGTGACCAGCGGCTACGGCATGCGCGAACACCCGGTCATCGAGGGCACGCGGCTGCACGGCGGCGTGGACCTGCGCGCCAGCGTCGGCACGGTCGTGACCAGCACCGCCGACGGGGTGGTCGAATACGCCGGCAACAACGTCGGCAGCGGCATGGGCAAGATGATCAAGATCGTCCACAACTACGGCTTCGCGACGATCTATGCCCACCTCAGCGATATCGAGGTCAAGGTCGGCCAGTACGTTGCCCAGGGCGAACCGATCGGGCGCTCGGGCAACACGGGGCTTTCCGAGGCCCCGCACCTGCACTATGAGGTCCGCTACCTCGAGCGCAGACTCAATCCCGGTTCATTCATGGACTGGTCCTTCGAACGCTACCAGACCGTTTTCGAGCAGGAGGAACGGGTTCAATGGCAATCTTTGGCAAGAACGGTGCGCAGCAAGCTTCGGGTCATGGAACAACCGTCATCGCCGCAGGCACCCAGCTTGTCGGCAATCTCGCCCTGAGCGACAACTTGCACGTCGACGGCCGCGTCGACGGCGATGTCGACTCCGAGGCCGGCGTCGTGATTGGCGCGGACGGCCATCTGGAGGGCCGGATCAAGGCCCGGAACGTCGTCGTCAGCGGGCGGGTGCAGGGCTCGGTCGCGGCCGAACGGCTGGAAATCATCGCCGGCGGCGTCGTCGAGGGCGACGTGCATACCGTCGACCTGGTGATCGAACCGGGCGGCCGGTTCAACGGCTCGAGCGAGATTCTGGAATCGTCGGAACGATCCGGAATGCCGGCTGAACATTCGGGCGATCAGCGCAGGTCGCGCGAGGCCCGGATTGCCGGCGATGCCGCCGCGGGACGCAGTGAAGAAGAAGGCAAGTCGGCCGGATCGGTTCCGGCCGGCTGACAGCACGAGATCCGATCCGGGCTCCGGGGGTGATGTTCGCGCCGGAAGCTTCAGGCGCCGGTATTGCTTCCTGCGCGGTTGCTCGCACGGCTGCCGGAGAGCTTTTCGCGAATGCGCGCGGCCTTGCCTTCGAGATTGCGCAGGTAGAACAGCTTGGCCCGGCGAACCCGGCCACGGCGCTTGACCACGATCGAATCGATCAGCGGGCTGTAGGTCTGGAACACGCGCTCGACGCCGGTGCCGTGCGAGATCTTGCGGACCGTGAACGCCGAATTCACGCCCCGGTTGCGGCGCGCGATCACGACCCCTTCGAACGCCTGCAGACGCTGGCGGTCGCCTTCGCGAACCCAGAGATTGACGACAACGGTATCGCCCGGCGCGAATTCGGGCACCTCGCGCTGGGTCTGCTCGGCGTTGATCTGGTCGATAATCGTGCTCATGGTCGTGATCCGTATGAATTTCCGGTTTGCAGACACCCCGGACGGCCACTGCGCGCCGCGGGTCTCCGCCTGAAGCCAAGCCGGGAAGTATAACGGATTCGACCGGTTGGAGGCAATACCGTCGACGGCACGAGGCTCGACTGCGCCGTCAGGACTTGTCGTTGCCGCGCGTCCCGAATCGTTGCGCGGCCAGCCATTCGCGCTCGCCCGGGTCCAGCCGCGCCGTTTCGAGCAGGTCCGGCCGACGATCGAGCGTGCGCAGCAGCGCCTGGCGGCGGCGCCATTGCTCGATCGCCGCGTGATCGCCGCTTTTCAGCACCTCGGGAATCGCCCGCCCCCGCCAGACTTCCGGCCGGGTGTAGTGCGGGCAATCGAGCAGACCGTTGCTGAAGGAATCCTCGGCCGCCGAGCGGTCGTGGCCGAGTACGCCGGGCAGCAGCCGGATTACGGCATCCATCAGCGCCGCCGCCGCGTATTCGCCGCCCGAGAGCACGAAATCGCCCAGCGACCACTCCTCATCGACCAGCGCCTCGTTGACGCGCTCGTCGATGCCTTCGTAACGACCGCAGACCAGCACCAGCCGCTCGCGCGCAGCCATTGTTGCGACCGCGGCCTGGGTCACGCGCTGTCCCTGAGGCGACAGCCCCGCGACCGGATCGGCCGAGCCGGCGCGGGCCTGATCGATCGCACGCGCCAGCGGTTCCGGGCGCATGACCATTCCCGGACCGCCGCCGTATGGCCGGTCGTCGACGCTTCTGTGCACGCCGTCGGCGTGATCGCGGGGATTGAAGCAGCGCACCGTCACGCGGCCTTCGGCAACGGCACGTCCGGTCAGACCGAGCTCCCGAAAATGCTCGAACCAGCCCGGGAAGATCGTGACGACGTGGATTTCTCGCAGCACCGGTCAATCCTCCCGGGACCATTCCGGTTCCCAGTCGACGTCGATTCGGCCGGCACCCCGATCGACGCCGAAAACGTAATGATCCGGTACGAACGGAATCAGCAGTTCGCGCGGCACGCGATCGGAAGCGCTGCCCGGGCCCGAATCGAACCCGGGTGCGGAGCGTTGTTCAGCGGCGACCCGGAGCACGTCGTGGACGCCGGCGTCGAGCAGACCGACGACGCGGCCGAGCCGGACGCCGGCGCGGTTGTACACTTCCATGCCGATCAGGTCGTGCCAGTAGTACCGCTCCGGTCCGGGCGGCGGCAGATCCGCGCGATCGATGAAAAGCACGGCCCCGCGCAGCGCTTCGGCCTCATCGGGAGTCTCGACGCGATCCAGCCGCGCGACCAGCTTCGGACCCTGACGGCGCCATTCGTGCACAACAAGAAGCCCCGGCGAAGAGTCGATCCGCCAGGGCTGGTAGTCGAAAATGTTTTCCGGCGGATCGGTCAGCGAGAAGAGCTTGACCCAGCCCGCGGCGCCCCAGGCGCCGTTGATCCGGCCAAGTTCGATCCGGGAACCGGATCCGCTCACGGACCGGCCGGACTTGCTTACGCGTCCGGCGTCGCCGGTGTTGCCGGCGTTGCGCTCGTCCGGGCCGCCTCCACGAGCAGGTGATTGACGCGCTCGGATACCTGTGCGCCCTGCCCGATCCAGTGATCGACCCGCTCGCGGTCGATGCGCAACCGCTCCGCCTCGCCGCGCGCGACCGGGTTGAAGAACCCCAGGCGCTCGATGTTGCGCCCGTCGCGCGCGTTCCGACTGTCGGTCACGACGATGTGATAGAAAGGCTGTTTCTTGGCACCGCCTCGTGCCAGCCTGATCTTTACCATTTCCTGCTCCTGAATCCTTGTGTCGTGCCGGCCCCGGGCCGACTTTCATTTTCAATCCAAACGATTGATTCTACTCGCTCGTCACCGTTTTTGGAAGATGCGGCCGGCCGGGCCGGCCGCCCTTCCGCGGTCATTCGCTCTCCGGCTCGCCGTCGTCGCCCGACTGCACCGTTTCCGGCGCCTCGGACTCCTCCTGGGCACGCAGCAGCGCGGCCAGTTCGGCCTCGGAATCGCCCATGACGTCGGTTTCCTCGTGCCGGAGCTCGCGCGCGATTCGCCCCGTCCCGGCCGGAATCAGACGGCCGACGATGACGTTTTCCTTCAGCCCGCGCAGGTGATCGACGGTGCCGCGCACCGCGGCATCGGTGAGCACCCGGGTCGTCTCCTGGAACGATGCGGCCGAAATGAACGACTCGGTGGCCAGCGACGCCTTGGTGATTCCGAGCAGCACGCGCTGGTAGACGGCAGAACGCAATTTGTCGCCTTCGAGCTTGCGGTTTTCCTCCTCGACCCGGACGACGTCCAGCTGCTCGCCCTGCAGGAACTTGCTGTCGCCCGAGTCGGCAATCTCGACCTTGCGCAACATCTGGCGGATGATCACCTCGATGTGCTTGTCGTTGATCTTCACGCCCTGGAGCCGGTAGACATCCTGAATTTCCTGGACCAGGTAATTGGCCAGGGCCTCGGTACCCAGCAACCGCAGGATGTCATGCGGATCGAGCTCACCGTCGACGACAATCTCGCCCTTTTCGACGTGCTCGCCCTCGAACACCTGGATCTGACGCCACTTCGGAATCAGATTCTCGTGCGCGTCACCGTTTTCATCGGTAATGACCAGGCGCTGCTTGCCCTTGGTCTCCTTGCCGTAACTGATCGTGCCCGATGCCTCGGCGAGGATCGCCGCCTCTTTCGGTCGGCGCGCCTCGAACAGGTCGGCCACACGCGGCAGACCGCCGGTGATGTCGCGGGTCTTGGACGATTCCTGCGGGATCCGGGCCAGCACGTCGCCGACCTGCACATCCTGGCCGTCGCGACACGTGATCACGGCACCGGCCGGCAGGTAGTTCTGTGCCGGCTGGGACGTGCCCGGCAGCATCAGCGGCTTGCCCTTTCCATCGACCAGGCGAATCGTCGGGCGCAGGTCCTTGCCTTCCGAGGCGCGCTTCTTCGGGTCGATGACGACCATCGAACTCAGACCGGTGACCTCGTCGGTCTCCTCGGCAACGGTCACGCCCTCGATGAAGTCCTGGAACGCAGTCCTGCCGGCCAACTCGGCCACGACCGGATGGGTATGCGGATCCCAGTTGGCCACGACCTGTCCGGCGGTCACCTCGTTGCCCTCGTGCACGCTCAGCACCGCCCCGTAGGGGATCTTGTAGCGCTCGCGCTCGCGTCCGTGCCTGTCGATCAGCGAAAGCTCGCCCGAACGCGATACCGCGACCAGTCTGCCTTCCGAGTTCTCGACCGACTTCAGGTTGAACAGGCGCACCGTACCGTTGGACTTGACCTCGATCTGGTCGACCGCCACGGCACGCGAAGCCGCACCGCCGATATGAAAGGTACGCATGGTCAGCTGGGTGCCGGGCTCGCCGATCGATTGCGCGGCGATCACGCCGACGGCCTCGCCGACGTTCACCTCCGAACCACGTGCCAGATCGCGCCCGTAGCACTCGCCGCAGATGCCAAAACTGGTCTCGCAGGTGATCGGGGAACGCACCAGCACCCGGTCGATCGCGTGCTCCTCGAGCAGCGCGACCCACTTTTCGTCCAGCAGCGTGCCGCGCGGGCACAATACCTCGTCGCTGTCGACCGGGTAGACATCCTCGGCCACGACGCGCCCGAGAATGCGCTCGCCCAGCGGCTCGACGACATCCCCGCCCTCGACGATCGGGATCATTTCCAGGCCGTTTTCCGTGCCGCAGTCATCCTCGACGACGACCAGATCCTGCGCCACGTCGACTAGTCGGCGGGTCAGGTATCCGGAGTTGGCCGTCTTCAGCGCGGTGTCGGCCAGGCCCTTGCGCGCCCCGTGGGTCGAGATGAAGTACTGCAGTACGTTCAGGCCCTCGCGGAAGTTCGCGGTAATCGGGGTTTCGATGATCGAACCGTCCGGCTTGGCCATCAGGCCTCGCATGCCGGCCAGTTGGCGGATCTGCGCCGCCGACCCTCGAGCGCCCGAATCGGCCATGATGAAGATCGAGTTCATCGAGTCCTGCTCGACCTCGTTTCCTTCGGAGTCGACGCGGGTTTCCTTGCCGATCCGGTTCATCATCGCCCTGGCAACGGCTTCGTTGCAGCGCGACCAGATGTCGACGACCTTGTTGTAGCGCTCGCCGGAGGTGACGACACCCGACGAATACTGCTCCTGGATCTCGAGCACTTCGCCTTCGGCCTTCTCGAGGATCTTCTTCTTCTCGGGCGGAATCTGCAGATCGTCCAGCCCGATCGATACGCCGGCACGGGTCGAATTCGCGAATCCCGTGTACATCAACTGGTCGGCGAACACGACCGTGTGCTTCAGGCCGAGCTCTCGATACGACTCGTCGATCAGGCGCGAGATCTGCTTTTTCTTCAGCACCTGGTTGAACAGATCGAAGCGCATGCCCTTCGGCGCGATCTCGAACAGCAGCGCGCGGCCGACGGTGGTCTTGCAGCGAGTCGTCTTCGGCTGCAATCGGCCGCCGTCGTCGCGCTCGTACTCGGTGATGCGGACCTCGATCGAGGCCTGCAGTTCGACCTGCTTGTTGGCGTAGGCGCGGTGGACCTCGGCGATCGACGAGAAGTGCATGCCCTCGCCCCGGGCCCCGGCCAGTTCGCGGGTCATGTAGTACAGCCCCAGCACGACGTCCTGGGTCGGTACGATGATCGGCTCGCCGTTTGCGGGCGACAGGATGTTGTTGGTCGACATCATTAGCGCGCGCGCCTCGAGCTGCGCTTCCAGCGACAGCGGGACGTGCACGGCCATCTGGTCGCCGTCGAAGTCGGCGTTGAACGCAGTGCAGACCAGCGGGTGGAGCTGAATCGCCTTGCCCTCGATCAGGACCGGCTCGAACGCCTGAATGCCGAGGCGGTGCAGCGTCGGCGCACGGTTTAGCAGTACCGGGTGCTCGCGGATGACCTCCTCGAGAATATCCCAGACCTCGCCTTCCTCCTTCTCGACCAGCTTCTTGGCCGCCTTGATCGTCGGCGCCATGCCACGGCGTTGCAGCTTCGAGAAGATGAACGGCTTGAACAGTTCCAGAGCCATCTTCTTCGGCAGACCGCACTCGTGCAGCTTCAGCGTAGGGCCGACCACGATGACCGAACGGCCCGAGTAGTCGACGCGCTTGCCGAGCAGGTTCTGGCGGAACCGGCCCTGCTTGCCCTTGATCATGTCGGCCAGCGACTTCAGCGGGCGCTTGTTGGTACCCGTGATCGCACGCCCGCGGCGGCCGTTGTCGAGCAGCGCATCGACCGACTCCTGCAGCATGCGCTTTTCGTTTCGCACGATGATGTCGGGCGCGTTCAGCTCGAGCAGCCGGCGCAGCCGGTTGTTGCGGTTGATGACGCGCCGGTACAGGTCGTTGAGGTCCGACGTCGCGAAGCGCCCGCCGTCCAGCGGCACCAGCGGCCTCAGGTCCGGCGGCAGCACGGGCAGCACGGTAAGGATCATGAATTCGGGCCGGTTGCCCGACTCCAGGAACGCCTCGACCAGCTTGATCCGCTTGGTCAGGCGCTTGATCTTGGTCTCCGAGTTGGTCGCGGCGATTTCCTCGCGCAGCTTGGCGAGCTCTGCGGCCAGATCGATGTTCTTGAGCAGCTCGTAGACCGCCTCGGCACCCATCTTGGCGTCGAACTCGTCGCCGTAGGTCTCCATGGCCTCGAGATACTGCTCGTCGGTGAGCAGCTGGCCGCGCTCCAGCGGTGTCATGCCGGGGTCCAGCACAAGGTAGGACTCGAAGTACAGGATGCGCTCGATATCCCTGAGGGTCATGTCGAGCATCAGCCCGATGCGGCTGGGCAGCGACTTCAGGAACCAGATGTGGGCTACCGGCGAGGCCAGGTCGATGTGGCCCATGCGCTCGCGCCGGACCTTGGTCAGCGTGACCTCGGTGCCGCACTTCTCGCACTTCACGCCGCGGTGCTTCATGCGCTTGTACTTGCCGCACAGGCACTCGTAGTCCTTCACCGGTCCGAAGATCGCGGCGCAGAACAGGCCTTCGCGCTCGGGCTTGAAGGTGCGGTAGTTGATCGTCTCCGGTTTCCGGACTTCGCCGTACGACCAGGAGCGGATCATGTCCGGCTGGGCCAGACCGATGCGAATGGCATCAAAATCGGTGATCTGATGCTGGCGCTTGTAGAAATTCAGCAAATCGCGCACTGTGGTGATCCTCCTCCTGGGTGATCAGGATTCTTCAAGTTCAATGTTGATGCCGAGCGACCGGATTTCCTTGACCAGCACGTTGAATGACTCCGGCATGCCGGCCACCATCCGGTGGTTGCCGTCGACGATCGACTTGTACATCTGGTTGCGGCCCTGGACGTCGTCGGACTTGACGGTGAGCATCTCCTGAAGTGTGTAGGCCGCGCCGTATGCTTCCAGCGCCCAGACTTCCATCTCGCCGAAACGCTGTCCGCCGAACTGGGCCTTGCCGCCCAGCGGCTGCTGCGTGACCAGGCTGTACGGTCCGGTCGAGCGTGCGTGCATCTTGTCGTCGACCAGGTGGTTGAGCTTGAGCATGTACATGTAGCCCACCGTGATCGGCCGATCGAACACATCGCCGCTTCGGCCGTCGTACAGCATCATCTGGCCCGACTCGGGCAGGTCGGCCATCTTCAGAAGCTTCTTGATCTCGTCCTCGTCGGCGCCGTCGAACACCGGCGTGGCCATCGGCACGCCATTCGTCAGGTTGCCGGCCAGCTCGATGACCTCGTCATCGGAGAACTCCTTCAGCTCCACCCGGCCGGGCCGGTCGGAGTTGTAGATCTCCTCGACGAACTTGCGCACTTTGGCAGGCTTTTCCTGAGCCTCGAGCATGGCCTCGATCTTCTTGCCCAGGCCGTGCGCTGCCAGGCCCAGGTGGGTTTCGAGCACCTGGCCGATGTTCATGCGCGACGGCACGCCCAGCGGGTTGAGCACGATATCGACCGGCACGCCGTCCTCGTCGAACGGCATGTCCTCGACCGGCACGATGGTCGAGATCACGCCCTTGTTGCCGTGACGACCGGCCATCTTGTCGCCGGGCTGCATGCGCCGCCTGACGGCGAGGTAGACCTTGACCATCTTGAGCACGCCCGGGGCGAGATCGTCGCCGCGCGTGATCTTTTCCTTCTTCTCCTCGAACTTCTCGTCGGCCAGTTTGCGCTGCTTCTCGATCTGACGCTGGGCCCGCTCGAGCAGGTCCTGGGCATCGTCGTTGCGCATGCGCAGCTTGAACCAGTCGTCGCGCTTCAGGCCGGCCAGGTAGTCGGCGGTCAGCTTGGCGCCCTTCTTCAGGCCCGGACCCTTGTCGACGACCTTGTTCGTGAGTACCGTCTCGAGCCGGTTGAAGATCGCGTCCTCCATGATCCGCAACTGGTCGTCTAGGTCCTTGCGGACCTGGCCGACGTGCTGCTTTTCGATCGCGATGGCGCGAGCGTCCTTGTCGACGCCCTCGCGGGTGAAGACCTGGACGTCGATGACCGTGCCGTCCATGCCCGAGGGCACGCGCAGCGAGGTGTCCTTGACGTCGGAGGCCTTCTCGCCGAAGATCGCGCGCAGCAGCTTCTCCTCCGGCGTGAGCTGGGTCTCGCCCTTGGGCGTGACCTTGCCGACCAGGATGTCGCCGGCCCTCACCTCGGCGCCGACGTAGACGATGCCGGCCTCGTCGAGCTTGCTCAGCGTGTACTCGCCGACGTTCGGAATGTCGCTGCTGATTTCTTCCGAACCCAGCTTGGTATCGCGCGCCACGCAGGTCAGCTCCTCGATGTGAATCGAGGTGAAGCGGTCTTCCTCGACGACGCGCTCCGAGATCAGGATCGAGTCCTCGAAGTTGTAGCCGTTCCAGGGCATGAACGCGACGCGCATGTTCTGGCCCAGCGCCAGTTCGCCGAGGTCGGTCGAAGGCCCGTCGGCCAGCACGTCCCTGGCACGCACGACGTCGCCGACCCTGACCAGCGGCCGCTGGTTCATGCAGGTGTTCTGGTTCGACCGCTGGTACTTGACCAGGTTGTAGATGTCGACACCCGGGTCGTCCTCGCCGACCTCGTCCTCGTTGGCCCGGACGACGATGCGCCCGGCATCGATCTGGTCGACGACGCCGCCTCTTAGCGCGACCGTGGTCACGCCGGAATCGGTGGCCACGAGACGCTCCAGCCCGGTACCGACCAGCGGCTTGTCGACCCTCAGCGTCGGCACGGCCTGGCGCTGCATGTTCGAACCCATCAGCGCCCGGTTGGCGTCATCGTGCTCGAGGAACGGCACCATGGCCGCGGCGACCGAGACGATCTGGCGCGGCGAGACGTCGATGTAGTCGATTTCGTCGGGCTTCTGCAGCGTGAACTCGCCCTGGTGCCGGCACGGCACGAGTTCAGACGCGAACTTGCGATTCTTGTCCAGTTCGGCGTTGGCCTGGGCGATCACGTAATCGCCTTCCTCGATCGCCGACAGGTAGGTCACGTCGTCGGTCACCTTGCCCTTGACCACCTTGCAGTACGGGGTCTCGAGGAAACCGAAGCTGTTGGTCCGGGCAAAAACGGCCAGCGAGTTGATCAGGCCAATGTTCGGGCCTTCCGGCGTCTCGATCGGGCACAGCCGCCCGTAGTGCGTCGGGTGCACGTCGCGCACCTCGAAGCCGGCGCGCTCGCGCGTCAGCCCGCCCGGGCCCAGTGCCGAGACGCGACGCTTGTGGGTGACTTCTGACAGCGGGTTGTTCTGGTCCATGAACTGCGACAGCTGCGAAGAGCCGAAAAATTCCTTGATCGCCGCGGCCACCGGCTTGGCGTTGATCAGGTCCTGCGGACCCAGACCCTCGCTCTCGGCCATGCTCAGGCGCTCGCGCACGGCGCGCTCGACGCGCACCAGCCCGATCCGGAACTGGTTCTCGGCCATCTCGCCGACCGAACGCACGCGCCGGTTGCCGAGGTGGTCGATGTCGTCGACCGTGCCGTTGCCATTGCGGATGTCGATCAGCACCTTGAGCACATCGACGATGTCGTCACGCTCCAGCGTGCCCAGCCCTTCGAGTTCCTCGCGCCGCAGCCGGCGGTTGAACTTCATGCGGCCGACCGCCGACAGGTCGTAGCGTTCCTCGGTGAAGAACAGGTTCTTGAACAGGTTCTGGGCGGCGTCCTTGGTCGGCGGCTCGCCGGGGCGCATCATCTTGTAGATTTCCCACAGCGCCTCGAGCTCGTTCGAGGTCGGATCGATGCGCAGCGTGTCCGAGATGTACGGCCCCTGGTCCAGGTCGTTCACGTACAGGATGTCGAAGCTCTTGACCTTGTTCTCGCGCAGGGTCTCGAGCAGTTCCGCGGTGATTTCGTCATTGCACGAAGCCAGCAGCTCGCCGGAACCGGTATCGACGATGTTGTGCGCGAGGATCCTGCCGATCAGGTATTCGTCGCTGACGTCCAGCGTCTTGACGCCGGCCTGCTCGATCTGCTTGACGTGCCGGGCCGTTATGCGCCGATCCTTGGCGACGATGACGTTGCCGTCCTTGTCGGTGATGTCGGCCAGCGCGGTTTCTCCACGCAGGCGGGCCGGCACCAGGTCCAGCTTGGCGTCGTTCTTGCGCAGCGTGATATGCGACTTCTCGAAGAACGTGTCGAGGATTTCCTCGTCTTCCATCCCGAGCGCGCGCAGCAGAATCGTCACCGGCAGCTTGCGCCGGCGGTCGATGCGGGTGAACACGCAATCCTTGGGGTCGAACTCGAAGTCCAGCCAGCTGCCCCGGTACGGGATCACGCGCGCCTTGTACAGCAGCTTGCCCGACGAGTGCGTCTTGCCGCGGTCGTGGTCGAAGAACACGCCGGGCGAGCGGTGCATCTGGTTGACGATGACGCGCTCCGTGCCGTTGATGATGAACGTGCCGGTCTCGGTCATCAGCGGCAGGTCGCCCATGTAGACGTCCTGCTCCTTGACTTCCTTGACCTTCTTGTTCTTCGCCGGGCTGTCCTTATCGTAAATGACCAGGCGAACGGTCACGCGCAGCGGGGCGGCATAGGTCATGCCGCGAAGCTTGCACTCCATGACATCGAACTCGGGCTTGCCCAACTGATAGGTCACGTACTCGAGCGCGGCATTGCCCGAATAGCTCGTGATCGGAAACACCGAGGTGAGCGCACCGTGCAGGCCTTTCACCTCGCGATCCGATTCCGCTACATCGTCCTGCAGGAACTGACCGTACGAATCGACCTGGGTTGACAACAGGAAAGGTTCGTCGATAACCTGCAGATGCTTTCCGAAATCCTTGCGGATCCGCTTCTTTTCGGTAAACGAATAACTCATTGACATTTTACCCGCGCGCTGGTGCAACTGATCCGGGACCTTGATACGATCGAGTCTGCCGCGACACCCGGAACGGGCCGCGGCGACCATTTATTGCGAAAACGGGAACGGGCCGGGCGCCATGAAGACGCCCAGCCCAACCCGGTCTTCACCGCAACTGCGAGGTAATTACTTGACCTCGACAGTGGCGCCGGCTTCTTCCAACTGCTTCTTGATATCTTCCGCTTCGTCCTTCGAGACGCCTTCCTTGACCGGCGAAGGCGCACCTTCGACCAGATCCTTGGCTTCCTTCAGGCCCAGTCCGGTGATGCCGCGAATCGTCTTGATCACGTTCACCTTCTTGTCGCCGAATGCGGTCAGAACGACGTCGAATTCGGTCTTTTCCTCGGCCGCGGCTTCTTCACCGCCGCCGGCCACCGGCGCTGCAGCCGCCGCCACCGGGGCGGCAGCGGAAACGCCGAACTTTTCTTCCATCGCCTCGATCAGGTCGACCACTTCGACGACGGTCATGTTGGAAATGGTTTCGAGAATATCTTCCTTTGAAACGGCCATTTTTAAGTTACTCCATTGACAATTCAGAATTCAGGTCAGCGAGCCGATTCCGGACGCCGGGAATGCAATCGATCTCCAGTACCCGTCGATCCGGCGGCTTCGCTCAAGCTGCTTGCTTGCTGTCGCGTACCGCGGCGAGCGTTCGAACGAGCTTGGCGTGCGGCTCGGCGAGGGTACGAACGAACTTCTCGATCGGCGCCTTCATGACGCCCATCAGCATGGCAATCGCCTGGTCGCGGGTCGGCAGACTCGCGAGCCGCTCGAGCTCCGAGGGGTCGTAGAGCTTCGCCCCCATCGCGACCAGCCGGACGACAAGCCTGTCGTCGTCCTTGGCGACGGCCTTGATCAGCCGTGCTGCCGCGCCCGGATCCTCCACCGAGAACGCGAACAACAGCGGGCCGGTCAGTTCCTCGGCCATGCATTCGAATTCGGTACCCTCGACGGCACGCTTGACCAGCGTGTTCTTGGCAACCTTGAGATAGACGCCCCCGTTGCGCGCTTTCGCACGCATCTCGGTCATCTTCCCGACGGGAATGCCGCGATATTCGGCAGCGACGGCGGAATACGCGGTTTTTGCCACTTCGGACACTTCCGCGACCACCGCCTTCTTTTGCTCAAGCGTGAGCGCCATTTGCTACCTCCGTCAAGTCGGTCGGCCGGAACGCTTCGTTCGCGTGCCGGCCTCCCAGCCACACCGGATCGAATCGCGATCCGGCACCTGTCAGGTGGCCGTTTCCCCGGAAAAACCGGGTATTCGGGCGACACCATCTACGCAGGCGGGCCTCGACCCATTACCCGGGATGCACGACAAAGTCATCCCGGACCTGCGGTCTTGGACGGGCGCGGAACGACTTCTTCCGCGTAACGCCCGTACCGCGCCGGGTTCTCACCCGGCGGTTCAGTCCGGTCCCGTTACAGCTCCATAGAGGAGCTGTCGACGGTGAGCCCCGGGCCCATCGTCGTCGAGACCGCAATCTTTCTCAGATACTGCCCCTTGGCCGCGGCCGGCTTGGCCTTGACCAGTTCCTGGAGCAGTGCCTGCAGGTTTCCTTTCAGCGCATCGATTTCGAAATCGGCCTTGCCGATCGTGCTGTGCACGATGCCGCCCTTGTCGGTGCGGAACTGGACCTGACCGGCCTTGGCGTTCCGCACGGCCTGCTCGACATCGGTCGTGACCGTGCCGACCTTGGGGTTCGGCATCAGGCCCCTGGGGCCCAGCACCTGCCCGAGCCGGCCGACGACGCGCATCGCATCGGGGGTGGCGATGCACACGTCGAAATCGATCGTGCCGCCCTTGATCGTCTCGGCCAGGTCCTCGAAGCCGACGATGTCGGCGCCGGCGGCCTCGGCCTTCTCGGCGTTCTCGCCCTGGGCGAACACGGCCACGCGTACGCTCTTGCCGGTGCCGTGCGGCAGCACGGTCGAGCCGCGCACGACCTGGTCGGACTTGCGCGGGTCGACACCCAGCCGGACGGCGACGTCGACGCTCTCGGTGAACTTGACCTTGCTCAGTTCCTTTAGCAGGCCCAGCGCCTCGTCGACGCCGTAGAGCTTGCCGGACTCGACCTTCTCGCGGATCGCGCGTCTTCTCTTCGTCTGCGCAGCCATTACTGGACCCCCTCGACGTTGAGGCCCATGCTTCGGGCGCTGCCGGCGATGGTCCGCACGGCCGCATCCATGTCGGCGGCGGTCAGATCGGGTTCCTTCATCTTCGCGATTTCCTCGAGCTGGTCCCGGGTTACCGTCCCGACCTTCTTCGTG
The DNA here is from genome assembly GCA_032251475.1 of Wenzhouxiangellaceae bacterium. Classification (GTDB taxonomy): domain Bacteria; phylum Pseudomonadota; class Gammaproteobacteria; order Xanthomonadales; family Wenzhouxiangellaceae. The sequence goes on from JAVVDX010000030.1 coordinate 25,983, forward strand.
TTCGGCTCGCCGGAACCCTTCTGGATCCTGGCGGCCTTGCGCAGCAGTACCGCGGCCGGCGGCGTCTTGGTGATGAACGTGAAGCTCCGGTCGGCGTACACGGTGATGACCACCGGAATCGGCAACCCCGGCTCCATCGACTGGGTCTGTGCGTTGAACGCCTTGCAGAACTCCATCAGGTTGACGCCGTGCTGGCCCAGCGCCGGGCCCACGGGCGGGCTCGGGTTTGCCTGACCGGCCGGCACCTGCAACTTGATGTAGGCGCTGATCTTCTTTGCCATTGCTCTATCTCCTTCGGGTTCCGGCGCCGATCGACTTGCGATTCGGCTCCCCGTAACGTTTCACTTCTCAAAAGTCGCTGGATCCCGGATCGCGCGCAGCGCGTCCGGGATGGAAAAACTCTGATGTATCAGAGTTTTTCCACCTGCTGGAAATCCAGCTCCACGGGCGTCGAGCGCCCGAAGATCGAGACTGCCACGCGCAGCCGGCTCTTCTCGTAATTGATTTCCTCTACCGTGCCGTTGAAATCGTTGAACGGCCCGTCGATAACCCGGACCATTTCGCCCGGTTCGAACAACACCTTCGGCCTCGGCTTGTCGACACCCTCGGCAACCCGATTCAGAATCATGTCGGCCTCGCGCTGGGTGATCGGCGCCGGCCTGTCCTGCTTGCCGCCGATGAAACCCATCACCTTGGGCACGTCCTTGACCAGGTGCCAGGTGTCCTCGTTCATCTCCATCTCGACCAGGACGTAACCGGGGAAGAACTTGCGCTCGCTCCGGCGCTTGACGCCCTTCTTCATTTCGACCACTTCCTCGGTCGGCACCAGCACCTCGCCGAACATGTCCTCCATGCCCGAGCGCGCGATGCGCTCCTTGAGCGAGCGCTGCACCTGCTTTTCAAAACCCGAAAAAGCCTGGACCACGTACCAGCGCCTGGCCATTACAGGTCTCCGCCGAGGCCGATGAGCCAGCGAACCAGTCCGCCGAACACCGCATCCATGATGAACAGGAGGATCCCGACAACAATGGTCACCGCGACGACGATCAGGGTCGTCTGCAGCGTCTCCTGGCGCGTCGGCCAGACCACCTTGCGGCGCTCGACGTCGACCTCGCGCAGGTAGGTGAAGAACTCGCGGCCCTTCGCGGTACGCGCGGCGATGGCCGCCGCGACGCCGGCCGCGACCAGCAGGCCGAGAACCCGCACCAGCGTCATGGTCTGCCCTTCGAAGTAGACAAACCCGTAGAGCCCGGCGCCCAGCACGACGGCCGCCATGATCCACGTTGCGATATCACCGGTTGCGTTCTTTTCCGCTGCCATTCAGGACTCTTCGGTTCAGTGGCAGGCGAGGAGGGACTCGAACCCCCAACCTGCGGTTTTGGAGACCGCTGCTCTGCCAGTTGAGCTACTCGCCTTCGTCAAATTGTGGTAGGAGCGGCGTCCACGCCGCGATTCATCTCGCTTTCGACCTCCGCACGGGGCTGCCCGTTCGGAAATCGCGATCCGGAGGAAATCGCGATCTGGAGATCGCTCCTACATCATCATTACTC
>JAVVDX010000031.1:0-2469 GCA_032251475.1 Wenzhouxiangellaceae bacterium
CTCGATTTCGAATACCTGAGAACCCATTCGCCGTCGGCCGAGGTGCGCGGACACGGCTTCGCCGAGCCCGAGCTGATGACCGGCAAGGGCGATATCGACATCGTCCGGATCGAGCCGGTCGGCAGCTACGCGGTCCAGCTCGTGTTCTCCGACGGACACGACTCGGGCCTCTACTCGTGGGAGTTCCTGTACCGGCTCGGCTGCGACATGGAGACCAACAAGGCTCGATACCGCGAACGCCTGGCGCAGGCGGGAATGGCCGAATGAACGCCCTCGCCGTCTGACCGCACCGAGCGCATCCCGAAAAGATGACCCGAAAGACCGCCCCGACGCTGGACCGGCTGATTACCCGCTTTCCGGAACGGATCGGCGCCGATTCCGAAATCGGCCGGCGCCTCGACGAACTCCGCGATCGCGACGATACGCAGGCCGAGATGGCGCGGCGCATGCTGCGCGCGCTGCAGCCGCTTTCGCCGGACCGCACGACCGTGCTCGCCGCGCTGGACATCGCGCTCGAATGGTCCGCCGCCGGTGATCGCCACAGCGGCGACGACGGGGGCGTCGCCGCGGCTCCGGCCCGCGACGACGAGGCCAGCGGCCTGCTCGAGCAGTTCCAGCGGGTCGTGCGCTTCGATCGCCGCTACCTGCCCGAATCGGCGGGCCGGGCCGAAGGCTTGAGGCGCCTGATTCTGGCCCTGATCGCCGACGTGCGTGTAGTGCTGCTGGTACTGGCCTGGCAACTGGCGCGCATGCAGCTCGCGCACGACGACGAAACCCGCCGGGCGCTGGCGCGGGAAACCCGCGCCATCCACGCGCCGCTGGCCAACCGGCTCGGCATCTTCCAGCTCAAGTGGCCGCTGGAGGACCTCGCCTTCCGCTACCTGGAACCGGAGGCGTGCGCGCGCATCGAGCGCCTGGTCGCCGAGCGGAGAGACGAGCGCGAGCGCTTCGTCGGCGAGTTCATTCGCGAGCTCGACGACCGGCTCGACGAGGCCGGCATCGCCCATGAGACCAGCGGCCGGGCCAAGCACATCTACTCGATCTGGCGCAAGATGCAGCGCAAGGGTCTGGACTTCCACGAGCTGTTCGACATCCGCGCGGTACGCGTGCTGGTCGAGACGGTCGCCGACTGCTACGCTGTACTCGGCCTGGTGCACAGCCACTGGCAGCCGGTGCCGGGCGAATTCGACGACTACATCTCCAACCCGAAGCCCAACCTGTACCGCTCGCTGCACACGGCGGTTCGCGGGCGCGAGGGGCGCGTGTTCGAAGTCCAGATCCGGACCCGCGAGATGCACGAGCACGCCGAACTGGGCGTGGCCGCGCACTGGCGCTACAAGGAAGGCGGGCCGCGAGACGAGGCGCTGGAACAGCGCATCGGCGTCATGCGCCAGCTCATCGAGGCGGCCGACGACGAGCTCGACGACCAGGCGCTGCTCGAGAACTTCGAGTCGCTGACCAGCGAGGACCGCGTCTACGTGCTCACGCCGAAGGGCGACGTCATCGATCTCGCCCGGGGCGCGACCGCGCTCGACTTCGCCTACCACGTTCACACCGAGGTCGGCCACCGCTGCCGCGGCGCCAAGGTCAACGGCCGGATCGTGCCGCTGAACCACGTGCTCGCCAACGGCGACCGGGTCGAGGTGCTCACGCGCAAGCAGCCGCAACCATCCAGGGACTGGCTGAACCGGGAGCTCGGTTACCTGAAATCCGGCCGCGCGCGCTCGAAGGTGCGGCACTGGTTCCGCGAGCTCGCGTTCGACGACAACCTGGCCGCCGGCCGGGAGTCGGTCGAGGCCGAGCTGAAACGGCTGGACCTGGCCGACGCCGATCTCGATCCGATCGCCCGGCAGTACCATTTCGCAAAGGTCGACGAGATGCTCGCCGCGGTCGGTGCCGGTGACATGACCGCGGCCCAGGTCGCGCAGGCGGCGATGCGGCAGCACGCCGAATCGACGCCGGCGGCCGCCGAACTGCCGCTGCGCCGCCGCGGCGAGGGCGCCGCCGAGCCGCCGGACGGCGAGATCCGGATCGAGGGCGTGGGCAACCTGGTCCACCAGCTCGCGCGCTGCTGCCGGCCGCTGCCCGGGGATCCGATCGCCGGCTTCATCACGCGCACGCGCGGCGTGACCGTCCACCGCGACGACTGCCGGCAGTATCTGAGGCAGGCCGAACGCCAGCCCGAGCGGCGCATCCGGGTCGAATGGGGCCGCCGCCAGGAGGCGCGCTACCCGGTCCGGATCCGGATCGAGGCCTGGGACCGAAAGGACCTGATCAAGGACATCGGGTCGGTGCTGTCCAGCCACGGATTGGGCGTCACCGAGATGAAGGCGGGGCGCGGCGAACAGCCCGAGGCGGTCGAGATCGAGCTGGAAATCGAAGTCGGTGATCTCGACCAGCTCTCGGCCGTGCTCGGCCGGCTGAGCTCGACCGAGAACGTCAGCTCGGTGCGCCGGGTGCGCTGACCCG
>JAVVDX010000031.1:2569-6468 GCA_032251475.1 Wenzhouxiangellaceae bacterium
CACGGCGCCCGGCCGGCCGGTCACGACGGCCTTGACGAACAATCCCGTCAATCCGAGGAAAAGGCACGGAAGCACGACCGGCATCAGCGCCGCCGGCGTGTTCTTCACCGCCAGGAACACGGCGTTCCGGGCGCCGAAATAATCCGCCGACGCGTCGACGCCGCCCGTACTGGCCGCGCCGACATGCCTCACCAGGCCCTGGCCGACGTGCAGGCACCGTCCTCCGGCCAGCCGCAGCCGGTAGGCCAGATCCACGTCCTCGAGATAGCAGAAAAACGACGCGTCGAACCCGCCGACCCGTTCGAACGCCGCGCGCCGATACATCGCCGCCGCCGCGCACGGCCCGAAAACCTCGGCGAGATCGGGCAGATCGTCCGGGACCTTCCGGCCGTGACCGCCCCGCCACGGGATGCCGAAGATCGAGAGGTTGTCGCCGGCGCCGTCGAGCAGCGCGGAGTCGCCGGCCGCAAGCATCGTGCAGCCGAACATGTCGGCGGCAGGATTTTGCTCTGCCGCCGCGAGCAGCGTCGCCAGGAAGTCTGCGGACACGAACGCGTCCGGATTCAGCGTGACGATGAAATCGCCCGCGGCGACGCCGGCGCCGATGTTGTTCGCCGCGGCGAATCCGGCGTTGCGATCCAGCGCGACCAGCCGGAAGCGGTTGTCGTCGGGCATCAGCGCGTCCGGCGGAGCGCCGGACGAAGCGTTGTCGACGACGATGCATTCGAACGCCGGCTCGGTCTGGCGCGCGAGACACCGAAGGCATTCGCCCAGCACCTGCTCGCTGTTGTAGGCAACGACGACGACGGACACCTTCGTGCCCGGGGGTTCGTCGTCGCGTCGCTCCGGCACGCTGTTCATGCGCTTTCGATTCGACTACCGTCATGCCCGTGGAGATCGGCGAGCAGTGCCCGAAGCGCTCGGCGCGCCGTGTCGACCGAGAAGTACTGCTCGACATTCCGGCGCCCGCCCTCGGCCAGCCGGTTCCAGAGATCGCGATCCAGGTAGAGCTCGACGATGCGCGCGGCGAACGTTTCGGCATCGTCGGCCAGCAGGATGTCGCGGCCGTCGACGGCGAACATGCCCTCGGCCGCGCACGAGGTCGCAACCACCGGCAGGCCGTGGGCCATGGCCTGGTTGACCTTTCCCTTGACGCCGGCGCCGTAGCGCAGGGGTGCCACCGAGATCCGGCAACCGCTCATGTACGGCTCGAGGTCGGCGACGAACCCGTGCACCTGAAGCCCCGGCGCGCGGCGGTTCGCGATCCGCTCCGGCATCCGGCTGCCGATCAGGTGCAGCGTCATCTCCGGTAACCGCTCGACGACGCGCGGCAGAATCTCGTCGATCAGCCATTCGGCCGCATCGACGTTGGGCGGATGCTGGAACCCGCCGACGAACACAAGGTCGCGGCGCTCTTCGAACGGCCTGCCCGGATCATGCAGCACGTGGATGTTCGAAACGACGCGAACATCGGCTTCGGGCACCAGGCGCGCGAGCAGTTCGCGCTCGTAGTCGCTCACGACCAGCGTCGCATCGGCCCGCTCGATCAGGCCGAGCTCCTGGCGCCGGGTCTTTTCGGCCTGGCGGCGCGCCGCGTGCGTGCCGGCAAGATCGGCTTCACGCTCCTCGCGCAGGAAATGCAGGTCCACGGTATCGAACACGATTCTCGCGTTCGGGCACAGCGCGCGCAGCATCCGGTAAAGCGGTGCGAGCACGTAGTGCCGGCTGACGACGACCAGGTCCAGCGTCTCGCCGTGCTCGGCCAGCCAGTCTTCCGGGTCGCTCAGCCACGGTGCGGTCAGCACCTCGACGCCGGCCTGTTGCAGGTCCCCGGAATGCCGGCCGGTCCAGCTCAGGTTCTGAGGCATGAAGCTGACCCGACAGCCCAGTTCCCCGAGCAGCCGCAACAGCGCGAACATGCGCACCGAGCCGGAATCGTGATCGGGCATCGGCGTGACCGCATCGATGACCAGCGCGCGCGTGGCGAATCTCCGGTAGCGCATCGCCCGGGCCAGATCCGGCCGCACATCGCCGGGGTTTTCCGGGAACCGGGCCAGTTCGTCGGCCCAGCGCTCGCGAAACCTCACCCGGTTGACGGCCTGAAAACGCTTCTCGCCGGCGGCCTCGTCAGTGCCCGAGGTCCCGCCCTCGAAATGCACGACCGTCGAGTCCGGCTGGTAGAGCACCTTGCGGCCGTGCTCGCGCACGCGAAAGCACAGGTCGGTGTCCTCGTAATACGCGGGCGCGAAATGATCGTCGAAGCCCCCCAGCGACTCGAACAATTCGCGCGCGATGGCAAGGCACGCACCGGAAACGTAATCGGCCTCGCTGACGAACCGGTACTCTGGCCGGTCCGGGTCGTCGCCGCGACCGTAGTTCCAGCCACTGGCGTCGCGAAACACGATGCCGCCGGCCTCCTGCAGCGTGCCGTCGCGGGAAACCAGCCGCGCGCCGACCACACCGGCGTCAGGGTATCGGTCGAACGTCTCGACCAATGCGTCCAGCCAGCCGTCGGTGGCACACGTGTCGTTGTTGAGAAAGACCAGGAACCGGGCGCGCGCGGCGGCCGCGCCGCGGTTGCAGCTGCCGATGAAGCCGAGATTCTCTTCGTTCCGGACGACCCGGACGCCGTCGCACTGCGCCAGCCAGTCCGGCGTGCCGTCGCCGGAGGCATCGTCGACGACGATCACCTCGAAACCGGTGCGGGTCTCGACCGAGGCAAGACTTGCCAGGCAGCCGGCCGTGAAATGGAGCTGGTTGAACACCGGCACGACGATGCTTGCGACCGGCTCGTCGGTCTCCGGCAGCGACACCGGTGCCGGCTGCGCGCCGGCGCCGTCAGGACTCGGCTCCGGCGCCGAACCGACACCGGGCAGTTCGGTCCTGGGTGCGACCCCCTCGATCGGAGGCGCCTGCAGCAGCAGCAGCGTCTGGCGAAGCCCGCGAAGCCGCAGCTCGCGCACGAATACCCCGACCATGCGCGGCCACTGCAGCGGATTGGCGGCCTGGCGGAGCCGCTTTCTCGACAGCACGCGATTGACGAACCTGAGCGGCCGCGTCAGCTTCCACGAGCGGCTGTTGACGACCTGCTCGAACTGCGCCTGCAACTGCTCATGAGTTTGCGCGAGGCGTTCCAGCCGGTCTCCCAGGTCGGCCCGGGTCTGCTCCAACTCGATCCGGGTCTGCTCCAACTCGATCCGAGTCTGCTCCAACTCGATCCGAGTCTGCTCCAACTCGATCCGAGTCTGCTCCAGCTCGATCCGGGTGTTCTCGAACCTGCCGTGGAATTCCTGCGCCCGCTTCTGCTCGTGCGCGTGCCTTTCGGTCAATTCGACGATCCGCGCGGCCTGCTCCCTTGTTTCGGTATCGAGCTTGCGGGCCCACTCGCTCCGGGCGCGGAACTGGCGCTCCATCGTCTCGGCCCAGCGCGTGCGCCGGGCGAGCTCATCGCGCAGGCGCGTCCGTTCGGCCCGTGCGCGATTCGCCGCGGTCGTCGCGTCGGCCAGCTGCCCGGCCTGGCGCGCGGCCGTCGTGCCGGCCGCCGAAAGGAGCCGCAATTCACGCACGCCGGCCGGTTCCGCCTCGACCGGAAACAGACGGGCATAATCTGCCGCCATGTCGCCGACCGTCCGCTCGGCTTCGCCGTGCCCGGCCATGGCCGCCAGCCGATCTCGCATGCCGAGCAGCGCGCGAATGCAGTCCAGCAGGCCGTCGACGGTCGGTTCGAACAGCCAGCCGTCGACGCCGTGCTCGATGCGTTCGGGAAAACTGCCGACGCGGGTCGCGACCGGAACCAGCCCGAGTGCGCGCATCTCGCTGAGCGAGTAGTTCCACGTCTCCGGCACCGTCGACAGGAACAGCGCCGCGTCCGGCGCGAGCGCATCGATCAGCGCCGGCAA
>JAVVDX010000031.1:6568-27246 GCA_032251475.1 Wenzhouxiangellaceae bacterium
GCGCGAGCGCATCGATCAGCGCCGGCAACTCGTCGCGCCGGTATTCGGGGATCAGATCGATGCCGGAACGGCCCATCAGCGCCAGCCCGGAACGGCCGCAGCCCAGCGCCGTCACGCGCGCCAGGCCCGACAGTTCCGGCAATGCCTGCTCGAGCAGGCGCAGGCCCTTGCCCTCGCTCAGCCGGCCCGGAATCACCAGGTGCAGCGGCCGGTCGCCCGGCTCCGGCAGGACCGCGCGGCGGGTTTGCGTCCGGCCTTCCCGGCCGGGCCCGGAAAACGGCCGGAACCCGTGCGGAATGCATTCAATGTCGAGTTTCCTGTCGCCGGCCAGTGCCCGCCAGCGCTCGATGACGTGCCTGGTCGGCGATGCCAGCGCGACGCGGTGTTCGTCCACTGCCGCCAGCCACGCCTTCGCGATGCGGTCCCAGAAGCCCGGGTCGGCCGGACGCAGCCGCATCGACGCGCCGTGCTGCGACAAGGCTTCGGTCCGCGCGACCGACGGATCACCGCCCGCCGGTTCGAGAAACGGCAGCGGGTCGTGCTCGAGCAGCGGCCACAGCGGGAAGAAATCGTGCAGCACGGCGATCGTCGGCAGGCCGGTGCGCAGGCAGTCGAGGCTGTGTCCGACCGGCGACGAGACGATGATGCGGGCGACATCGAAGCGCTCGATGATCGCCTCGAGGTGCTCGCGGTAGCCGGCGTGACCGGTCGCCACGGCGCCGATGCGCGGCGCCAGCGCAAGTTCGCGGATCACGCCGCGGCCGGGCCCGGCCGCGCACAGCTTCAGGTAGCGGCCGCACAAACGGCCGGGCCCGTCGGAGACCGCGACCAGCACCAGGTGGATCGCGTCCGGATCACCGGCGATGAGGTCCTCGATCCAGCGCCATACGCCGCCGCCCCAGCTGTGCGTGACGTGCAGCGTGACGGCTCCGGCGCCCGGTTCCGGCAGCGACTCGACACCTTCGGCCAGCAGCGACGCGACGCGTCGGCGCAGATGGCCCAGGATGGGATCGAACGCATCGGATTCAACGCCGTCTTCGCCGGCCTCGTCACGCCCGGTTTCGCGATCCGGATCGACGACATAGCCGGTATCGGGCACGAATGCGCTTTCGATTCCCAGGGCGCGCGGGTGGCCGGAGACGTGCCCCGGCGCCAGCAGCAGGCATTCGGGCGATGGGTTCTCGACGTGCTGGCCGACCCGGTCGCTGGACCATTCCACCAGCCGGTCGAGACGCCCCCCGCCCGATTCGAGCCCTGCCAGCGGGTCGAATCGCGCGTCGTAATTGCCGGGAAATGCCACCGCGCCGGTGCGCTCGAGCTCGCCGGCTACGGCCTCGACCACGTCCCCAAAACGCCCGGGCAGTTCCAGACCCGCGCGCAACAGCAGCACCGGTCGGTCCGGATGGGCCGCGGCGATCCTGTCGAGCACGTCGTCGCCGTCGGCGACCCATTCGGCGGCGGCGCCTGCCCGGACGGCTTCCGGGCCCTCGGCACTGCCGATGACGAAGACCGCGTCGAAGCGACCGGCCAGCCGCTCCAGCCACTCGGCGTTCACGCGCCCGCCGGCCCGCGCAAGGACGGCCGCGATCGGACCGGCACCGGACTGCGGCGCGGCGCGGCGGCCGGTCATGCCGAAACCCGACGGCAGCCCGGACGCCGGGGCTTCGAACAGGCAACCGGCCGCGCAAGCCGGTCACTATAATTGCTGGCCATGTTGCTCGATCCCGGAAAACGGCAGCCGCTCATTATCTGCCATCCCGCCACCCATTGCACCACCCGTCGCCGCAACGCCGGGCGCTGTTCCCGCCCCCGCTGATGATCGTTCGTACATGAGCGCCGCGAAACGCCACGCCGGTCGCGGTTCCGACCTGAAGAAGGGCTCCGGGCGCGGTCGCGGCCGGCGCGGCGCGCGTACCGGCCGGGCCGGGCGCTGGCTGACCCTGTTCGCGGCCGGCCTGGCGCTGGGCGTGGTCGGCCCCTGGGTCTGGTATCTGGACCGCTTCGCCGCCGAGCGCTTCGCCGAACGCCAGTGGCACCAGGCCAGCCGTGTCTACGCACGTCCGCTGGAGCTGTACCCGGGCCGGCCGATCGCCGCCGCCGATCTCGAACTGGAATTGCGCGCGGCCGGCATGCTGGATACCTCGCCGCTTCTGCCGGGCCGCTATGCCCGGCAGGATGACCGCTACACCCTGGCGCTGCCGGAGACCGCGTTCGCCGACGGCCGGCAGGCCGCCCAGATCGTAACGCTGACGCTGACCGATGGCCGTATCGCGGCGCTGCGCGACGGCGAGGGCGACGACGTCGAACTGGTCCGGCTGCCGCCGGCCGAACTCGGCAGCCTGCTGCCGCCCGGCAACCGCGACCGCACGCTGGTCCCGATCGCCGAATTTCCCACGCTGCTGGTCGCCGGCGTCCAGGCCGTCGAGGACCGGCAGTTCCGGCATCACCACGGAATCGACCCGAAAGCCATCGTGCGTGCGCTGATCAGCAACCTGCGCTCGGGCGACATCGTCCAGGGCGGCAGCACGATCACGCAGCAGCTGGTCAAGAACCTGTTCCTCGATGCCGGCCGCAACCTGCTGCGCAAGGCCAACGAAGCCGTGCTGGCGCTGAGTCTGGAGGCCCGGTTCAGCAAGGCCGAGATTATCGAGGCTTATCTCAACGAGGTCTACCTGGGCCAGGACGGCACGCGCGCCATCCACGGCTTCGGGCGCGCGGCCGAATACTATTTCGGGTTGCCGGTAAGCTCGCTGTCCACCGACCAGATCGCGCTGCTGGTCGGCATGGTGCGTGGGGCGTCGTGGTACCACCCGACGCGCAACCCCGAACGCGCGCTGCGGCGGCGCAACCTGGTGCTGGACATATTCCTGGAAACCGGGCTGATCGATCGCGACGAACACGACCGCGCCATGCGCAGACCGCTGGGGGCCAACGTGCACCGCTTCGCATCGGACGGGCGCCACCCGGCGTTCATGGACATGGTCCGCCGGCAATTGCAGGCCGACTATCGCGACTCCGATCTGCGCGAGCGGGGACTGCGGATCTTCACGACGCTGAGCCCGTCGGCCCAGCGCCACGCCGAGCAGGCCCTGGCCGACGGCCTCGGCAGGATCGAGAACGAGCCCGGAACTCTGCAGGGCGCGGTCGTGCTCGTGCAACCGGACTCGGGCGAGGTCCGGGCGCTGGTCGGCGACCGCGAATACCGGCGCCCGGGGTTCAACCGCGCGCTCGACGCGCGCCGTCCGGTCGGCTCGGTGATCAAGCCGTTCCTGTACCTGCTGGCGCTGGCCGAACCGGCCCGCTTCACGCTGGTCACGCCGGTGGCCGACGAACCGCTGACCGTGCCGCAGCGCGGCCGGCCCGACTGGCAACCGCGCAACTACGACGAGACCAGCCACGGCACCGTGCCGCTGATGTCGGCGCTGGCCAATTCCTACAACCAGGCCACGGTGCGGGTCGGGCTGCAGGTCGGCGTGCCGGCGCTGTTCCGGCTGCTCGAACAGCTCGGCGTCGCGCCGGGGAGCTCGCGCCACCCGGCGGCATTCCTGGGTGCCGTGGACCTGACGCCGCTGCAGGTGGCGCAGCTCTACCAGCCCGTCGCCTCGGGCGGCTACTCGACGCCGCTGCGCGCCATCACCGACGTCGTCGACAGCGCCGGCGAGTCGATCGCCCGCTACCCGATGCGGCTGCGCTCGATCCGCGAGCGCGAGGCGCTGGCGCTGCTCGATTTCGCGCTGATCGAGGCCGCGACCAGCGGCACCGGCAGCAGCCTTCGCTGGCGGCTGAAGTCAGCCCGGGCCCGGGCCGCGACGATTCGCGGCAAGACCGGGACCACCAGCGACCGGCGCGATGCCTGGTTCGCCGGCTTCACCGGCCAGTGGCTGGGTGTGGTCTGGGTCGGACGCGATGACAACCGCCCGGCCGGTGTCAGCGGCGCGGCCAGTGCGCTGCCGATCTGGGCCGGGCTGTTCGACCGGCTGCCGATCGACCCGGCCCGCCCCGACTGGCCGGCCGGCGTCGAATGGTACTGGATCGACTGGCCACGGCCGGTGCTGGCCGAACGCGGCTGCCCCGGTGCGCGCGCCATCCCGTTCATCGCCGGCTCGCAGCCGGCCGACTATTCGGGGTGCATGAGGGGCAGGAGATAGGAGATGGCAAGACCGCGAAACGACATCAAGCCAAATCCTGGGGCCTTCGCCCCCAGCCCCTGAATCCCGGCCCCTCGATTCAATCCACAGGTCGCGCCGCGACCTCGAGCCGAATCCGGTCGCCGGGCGGGTGAGCGGTCTGCGTCTCGTATATCCGGCCTTCGTACTCGTAGCGGACCAGGTAGCCCGACGTGTACGAGCGGCTTTCGTAGTCGACGCGGATTTCGCAGCGCTCGTGGCTGACGGGGTGCCCGTGCCGGTGGCGACGCGTGGCGTCGTGGCCGATCGAGGCGCCCAGCGCCGCACCGGCGGCCGTCAGCGCTTTCTTGCCCGAGCCGCCCCCGAACTGGTTGCCGATCACACCGCCGATGATCGCCCCGGCGATCGTCCCGGTCGCCGAACCGCCGTGGCGCCGGTAGCCGCGTTCCTGCCAGCAGACCTCGCGTTCGACAGGAACCCGCTCGGTCACGTAAATCGGCTCGTAGTCGACCACCGGTGCATACTCGTAGTGCACTGCCGCATCCTGGGCAGATACCGCGCCGGAGGCGAGAATGCCGACAGCGAAAATCGTCGAGAACATCAATCTGCCTGGTTTCATCGTCGTCTCCTCGGACCATGGCCCAATGGGCCGTGCAGCGACAACATAGCCGCCGTACGCTGAATCGATGCTGAACGCGCCCGCGGTCCGGAGCGCATCGTTCCGGCCGCACGCCGTGAAAGGTCTCCGACGATTTGATCCGGCGCATTGTCGACGCCCCGGAACTGGATTAGGATGAAGAAAAAACAGCCGAGGGAAACCCGCCATGTCCAGTTCCGCCATCGAAAACATCCGCAATCTCGCCCTGGTCGGCCACACCGGCAGCGGCAAGACGCTGCTCGCCGAGCAGTTGCTGGTCCAGGCCGGGGCCAAGGGCGAGGCGGGCACGATCGAGCGCGGCGACACCCTGGCTGATTTCGATCCGCTGGAGAAGCAGTACCAGCACTCGCTGGACAGCGCGCTGATGTACTTCCCGGCCGGCAAGTGCCGGGTCCAGCTCATCGATACGTCGGGCGACGCGGATTTCCGCGGACAGACGCTGGCGGCGATGAGTGCGGTCGAGACCGCAGCCGTCGTCGTCAATGCTACGAGCGGCATCGAGATGTCGACCCGCCGGATGATGCGGCGGGCGAGGCAGCGCCGGCTGTGCCGGATGATCATCGTCAACCGGATCGATGCCGACGAACTGGACCTCGAGGCGCTGGTGCGCGAACTGCGCGAGGAATTCGGCGCCGAATGCCTGCCGGTCAACCTGCCGGCCGAAGATCGCACCGTCGTGCGCGACTGCTTCTTCCACGACGACGGCGAGACCGATATCTTCTCGCTCGCCGACGCGCATTCGGAAATCCTCGACCAGGTCATCGAGGTCGACGAGGAACTGATGGGCAAATACCTCGAGGGCGAGGAAATCTCCCCGGAGGAACTGCACGACGCGTTCGAAAAGGCGCTGCGCGAAGGCCACCTGGTGCCGATCTGCTTCACTTCGGCGCGCACCGGCGCCGGCTGTTCCGAACTGCTCGAGTTCATCGAACGGCTGCTGCCCGCGCCGACCGAGGGCAATCCGCCGCGCTTCCGCGCCGGCACCGAGGACGAAAAGTTCACAGCGCAACCGGACCCGGACACCCACGTGCTCGCGCACGTGTTCAAGATCGTCAACGACCCGTATGCCGGCAAGCTTTCGATCTTCCGGATCTTCCAGGGCACGATCAAGCCCGGCATGCAGCTGTTCGTCGGCGATGCGCGCAAGCCGATCAAGGTCGCGCACCTGTACCGCATCCAGGGCAGCGAACACGTCGAAACCGAATCCGGCGGGCCGGGCGACATCTGCGCGTTGGGCAAGGTCGACGAAATCAGCTACGACGCGATCCTGCACGACGACCACGACGAGGACCACTTCTACCTCAAGCCGATCGATTTTCCGCAGCCGATGTTCGGGCTGGCGATCGAACCGAAGACCCGCGGCCAGGAGCAGAAGCTGGCCAGCGCGCTGGAGCGCATCTCCGAAGAGGATCCGTGCTTTCAGGTCGAGCACAACCAGGAGCTCAACGAGACGGTGATCCGCGGCCTCGGCGAAATGCACCTGCGCGTGCTGCTCGAGCGCATGCAGCAGCGCTACGGCGTCGAGGTCGAGACCCGGCCGCCGCGCATCGCCTACCGCGAGACCATCACCCGCCCGGCCGAGGGCCACTACCGGCACAAGAAACAGACCGGCGGCGCCGGCCAGTTCGGCGAGGTATTCCTGCGCATCCGGCCGCTCGGGCGCGGCGAAGGCTTCCGGTTTGCCAGCGAGGTGGTCGGCGGCGCGATTCCGACCAGCCTGATCCCGGCGGTGGAAAAAGGCGTCCGGCAGGTGCTCTACGAGGGCGCGATCGCCGGTTTCCCGCTACAGGATCTCGAAGTGGTGGTCTACGACGGCAAGTTCCACAGCGTCGATTCGAAGGAAATCGCGTTCGTGATCGCCGGGCGCAAGGCGCTGCTCGATGCGATCGAGCATGCCGGGCCGCAGATTCTCGAGCCGATCGTCAACCTCGAAGTGATGGTGTCCGATTCGGTCATGGGCGACATCACCGGCCTGCTGGCATCGAAGCGCGCCCGGATCCAGGGCACCGACAGCCTGCGCGGCGGGCTGAGCCAGGTCAGTGCGGCGGTGCCGCTGTCGGCGATCAGCGATTTTCCGACCGAGCTGAAGAGCATGACCGGCGGCGAGGGGCGCTTCGTCGTCGAATTCTCCCACTACGAAGCCGTCCCGGCCAGCGTCCAGCAGCAACTCGTCGAGCAGCACCGGAGCGGCCGAACGGAAAAGGAGGATGCCTGACGGTCTCGATTCCGGGCGCTGCATGAGCACTACACCTGACGTTTTTGGTCACTATCCGGCAATCCACGATCGATACCGGTGCGTGATTTCACCGCCGCGTTGCCAGTGCGGCCCGCCGGTCGCATCCGCCCGAGGGTACTTTTAACCTGGCATCAAAATACCTACGGTATTTGATGCACGGCAATTGCGGCACATGTCCGCAAATGCCTTCGCTTCGCGGTCCCGGCCATTCCGGCCGGGCATTAACCCGGCACGCCTACTTGCATGCCGGGTTAATAAACCAGTGTGGCGGCGAGCGTCAGCATCAGCCCGGCATAGATCAGGACGACGGCCGCGCGCAGGCGTCCCGGACTGGGCGGCACGACGGCATGCAGTGCCGCCGGGTTGTGATAATGGGGCCGCACCACCAGGTGCTCGCTGCCGGGTTGTTGAATTCGAGTCTGCTGCATGGCTCTGACCGTGATCGACCGTTCCCCGGGCGGCGGTCGCCGGCTCCGGGCGGGAACATGCAGGAATTCAAATGCAACTACAGTGCCAGACGGCCGGCACCGTCACGCCGGCCCAGGATTTTTCGCGCTCCCTATCCGGCCCGCCTGCGGCTTTCGCGGGCGGCGTCGGAGCGCCGGGCCTCGAGCGTCTCGAGGTAGCCGTCGTCCAGCCCGGTGACGTACTGGCCGTTGAAGCAGGAGGAATCGAAGCCGTCGATTCGGTCGTTCTTGCCCCGGACGGCGCGCTCGAGATCGGCGAGGTTCTGGTAGATGAGCCGATCTGCGCCGATGATCTCGCGGACTTCGTCCTCGGTGCGTCCGGCGGCGACCAGTTCGCTGACCGCGGGCATGTCGATGCCGTATACGTTGGGGTGGCGCACCGGCGGCGAGGCCGAGGCCAGATAGACTTTTTTCGCGCCGGCATCGCGCGCCATCTGGATGATCTGCCTGGAGGTCGTTCCGCGCACGATCGAGTCGTCGACCAGCAGCACGTTCTTGCCGCGGAACTCGAGTTCGATCGTATTGAGCTTGCGCCGGACCGAGCGGGCCCGCTCGGCCTGGCCGGGCATGATGAACGTGCGGCCGATGTAGCGGTTCTTGATCAGCCCCTCGCGGTACTTGACCTCCAGCCGGTGGGCCAGCGGCAGACAGGCGGTGCGGCTGGTATCCGGCACCGGGATCACGACGTCGATATCGTGGTCGGGCCATTCCCGCAACAACCTATCGGCCAGTGCCTCGCCCATGCGCAGCCGGGTCTTGTAGACCGACAGGTCGTCGATCAGCGAATCCGGCCGCGCGAAGTAGACGTATTCGAACAGGCACGGCGTGTGCGCACGCGCGTGCGGGCTGGCGTGGCGCAGCAACTCGCCTTCCAGCGTCACGAGCACCGCCTCGCCCGGCGCCAGGTCGGAGACCAGGTCGAAGCCGAGGATGTCGAGTACCACCGACTCGGACGCGACGATGAACTCGGGCCCGCTGTCCGCCTCGCGCCGGCCGAGCACCAGCGGGCGAATGCCGTGCGGGTCGCGAAACGCGAGCATGCCGACGCCGGCGATCAATGCGACTGCCGCATAGGCGCCGCGGCAGCGCTCGTGCACGCCGTCGACCGCCCCGAAAAGCTGCGCGGCCTCGAGCCCGGAATCGCAGCGCACCGACAGTTCGTGCGCGAGCACGTTGAGCAGCACCTCGGAATCGGATTCGGTGTTGACGTGCCGGCGATCCTGGCGGAACAGCTGTTCGCTGAGAGCCTCGTTGTTGACCAGGTTGCCGTTGTGCCCCAGCGCGATACCCCATGGTGCGTTGACGTACATCGGCTGGACTTCGTCCGGCCGGTCGCAGCCGGCGGTCGGGTAGCGCACGTGGCCGATGCCGATTTCGCCGGTCAGGCCCTCCATCGCGCGGGCATCGAATACGTCGCGCACCAGCCCGATGCCGCGCGCCGAGCGCATCCGGCGCTCGTCCAGCGTCGTGATGCCGGCCGCGTCCTGGCCGCGATGCTGAAGAATCGTCAGCGCGTCGTACAGCCGCGCCGCCACCGGCCCGCGGCCGAATATTCCTGCCACACCACACATTCGGGCTTACTCCGTATCCGGATTGGAAATCAGTTCCGACGATTCGATCGCGCCCCCGGAAGCCCGGGTCTCGCGCTCCTGCTCGAGCACCTGCCTGACCGATTCCGGCACCCAGGCGCGCGCCCGCTCGGCCAGCCGCTCGAACGTCGGCAGCAGCCGTGACTCGCGCCACCAGGGGTCGCCGGGAAACGGCGTGAGCCACAGCAGCATGATCGCGACCACGACGATGGCCACGCCCCGGACCAGGCCGAACACCGCGCCGAACAGGCGATCGGTGGGCGACAGACCGGTCTTCTCAACCATCTGGCCGATCAGGAACCCGATCAGCCCGCCGATGACCAGCACCAGCACGAACACGGCCAGGAACGCGATGATCACGCGCGCCGAGGGCAGATCGATGATCGGCACCAGCGCCTCGGCCAGCGATCCCGAGACCTGGAACGCGGCGAAGATCGCGGCGATCCAGATCAGGATGGAAAAGACTTCCCGGATGAACCCGCGCACCAGGCTGACCACGACCGAGACCAGCAGGATGCCGAGAATCGCCAGGTCGGCGCCATTCATGGGGCGCCGACGATCATGGGTGGCTGACCACGAGGCCCTCGACGCCGGCCTGCTCGGTCAGGCGAGCCTTCAGACGATCGGCCGCCTCGCGCGTCTCCACGGGCCCGACCACGACCCGCCAGATCGGCCGTCCGCCGACCTCCTCGCTGAACCGGAACGCATCGAAGCCGAGTCCGCTCAGGCGCCCGGTTTCGGACTCGGCGTTTTTCTCGCTGACGAAGCTTCCGACCTGGACGACGAATCCGGGCTCGAGCCCGGCGTCGGTGTCGTCGACGCTGCGCACGATCGGCTCGACGCCGGCAACGGTGGCCGTGATCTGCTCGCGCGCGCGCTCGGCCGCCGCGCGGCTCGGGTACGGCCCGGTGCGCAAACGAAACAGCACCGACTGTCCGCGCACCAGTTCGTCACGCATCACGATGTGCCCGAGCGATTCCAGCCGCCGCGCGACGCTGTCGGCCGACTCGCGCGCTCCGAAGCTTGCAACCTGCACGACCCAGTCTCCGAGGGTGTCCGCTTGCGCGCCGGCGGCCGGCGGCTCTTCGTCTGCCGCCGGGGTCGCAGCCGGTTCCGATTCCGGTTCCGGCGCCGCCCCGCTCTCCTCCTCGGACTCCGAGGGCGCCGCCACCTCCGCCGGCCCGGCCTCGGGCGCCGCCCGCTGCAGTTCCGGCCGCAACACGATCTCGTCATCGAGCGTGCCTGCGGCCGGTTCCGGTTCGGATGCACTCCCCTCCGGGACGCCGCGCGCCGAATCGGGCTCGGCGCCACGCGCTTCGGGCGCGGCCCGGACTTCGGCTTCGGGCACGCGGGCCGCTTCCGGGTCGAGCGGAATCCGGCGCACCTCGCGCGCCGAATCGGGAATCGGCGGAACATCCACGTCGCGCGCGCCGCTGCCGTCGACCGCATCCGGGTCGACCAGCAGCATGGGCACGAAAATCACCGCCAGCGCGATGATGATCGAGGCGCCGATCAGGCGTCTTTTCAATACCTTGTCCATCAACTCCCGTCCCGGCTCCGGTTCATCCGTTGCATTGTTTCGATGGCCGCGGCCGCGGTCAGGAACGAGCCGAACACGACCACACACTGACCCGGCGCGCACGCCCCCCTCGCATCGGCCCTTGCATCGGCCCGCGCGGCGGCCAGCGCTTCGGCCACCGATTCTAACGCCTTGACGCGCGCGCCGGCTTCCGCACCGGCCTGATCGTCGGCGCGGAAGCCGGCGCGTTCGGCCAGTTCGGAGGCCGAAAGTCCGCGCGGCGCGTCCAGCCCGGCCAGATACCAGCACTCGATTCGTTCGTCGATCGCCCGCACCATGCCGGCGACGTCCTTGTCGCCGAGCGCCGCGAACACCGCGAGCTTGCCGCCTGGCAGCCGGTCCAGCGCCGCGGCCAGTTTTCGGACCGCGGCCGGATTGTGCGCCACGTCGACGATCACGTCCGGGTCGCGGGCGATGCACTGGAACCGGCCCGGCAGCCGGGCCGCGCCGATGCCGGCGGCGACGGCATCGGCCCCGATATCGGGCGCCAGCGCCAGCACCGCCGCGATCGCCGCGGCCGCGTTGCCGCCCTGATGCCGGCCGGCCAGGCCGGGCTCCAGGCCGGCGAACCGCCGGTCGCCGACGGTCGCGTCGAGCCTGCCGTCCCGCCATCGCCAGTCGAAGTGCTCCCCGGCGCGCACGATCTCGGTGCCGATGGCCGCCAGCTCCTCCAGCATCCCGGGCGGCGGGCGCGTTTCGGCGACGATGACCGGCCGGCCCCGGCGGGCGATGCCGCATTTCTCGCGCGCGATCTCGGCCCGCGTGTTTCCGAGCCAGCCCTGGTGGTCCATGCCGATCGACGTGATCACCGCGACGTCGGCGTCTACGATGTTGACCGCATCGAGCCGGCCGCCCAGCCCGACCTCGAGCAGCAGCCAGCCCGGCCTGGTGCGCGCGGCGAGCACGAACGCGGCCAGCGTGACGTGCTCGAACCAGGTCAGGTCGACCTGGCCGCGGGCGGCCTCGACCGCGGCCAGTGCATCGGCGATCGCACCGTCTTCAAGCGGTTCGCCGGCGGCGCGGAAGCGTTCGGAAAATCGGCTGACGTGCGGCGAGGTATAGGCCAGCGTCGTGCGGCCGGCCGCGCGCGCGATCGATTCGATGAACGCGACCGTGGAGCCCTTGCCGTTGGTGCCGCCGACGGTCACGACCCGGATGCCGGAAAGGTCCGGCGCGAGGCGGTCGAACACGCGCCGTACCCGCTCCAGCCCGAGTTCGATCCGTTCCGGCGGCGTGCGCGCATCGAGCATGCGCAGCATCTCGTCGAGGCCCGGCCGCGGGTGCGTTTTCATGTGCATTGCGGGAGAACCCGGGCCCGGCGGGTCAGTTGTCGTCGCGCTGGACCTCGCCCTCGCGCAGGCGCCGGTCGCCGTGCCCGCCCAGCAGCAGAGTCAGCAGCAGGTGGATCTTCGCGCGCATCTCGCGGCGATCGACGATCAGGTCGATGGCGCCCTTGTCGAGCAGGAACTCGGCGCGCTGGAAGCCCTCGGGCAACTGCTCGCGCACGGTCTGCTCGATGACGCGCGGGCCGGCGAAACCGATCAGCGCATTCGGCTCGGCGATGTTGACGTCGCCGAGCATGCCGAGGCTGGCCGAAACGCCGCCGGTGGTCGGGTGGGTCAGCACCGAGATGTACGGCAGCCCGGCCTCGGCCATGCGCGCCAGCCCGGCCGCGGTCTTGGCCATCTGCATCAGCGAGTACAGGCCCTCCTGCATGCGCGCCCCGCCGGACGACGAGAAACACACCAGCGGCAGCCGGTTCTCCATCGCGTCGTTGACGCCGGCCATGAACTTCTCGCCGACTACCGAACCCATGGACCCGCCCATGAACCTGAAGTCGAACGCGCAGGCGACCAGCGGCAGATCCATGACCCGGCCGCGCATCGCGACCAGCGCATCGTTCTCGCCGGTGGCCCGCTGCGTCTGAACCAGCCGGTCGCGGTAGCGCTTGGTGTCGCGAAACTTCAGCGGGTCGGCTGGCTTCAGGCCGGCGGCCAGTTCGATCCGGCCTTCGTTGTCGAGGAATGCGTCTAGCCGGGCGCGGCCCGAGAAGCTCATGTGGTGATCGCACTTCGGGCACACCAGCAGCGAGCGTTCGAGCTCGGGCCGGTACAGCACGGCCTCGCACTTCTTGCACTTGGTCCACAGCCCGTCGGGCACCTTGCGCCTCTTGGAGCCCTCGGTGCGAATGCGCGACGGCATCAGTTTCTGGAACCAGCTCATGCCTGGGCCACTCCCGTCGGTTCGCTTGCAGGATCGCCGTCCAGCGCGGCACGGATGCCGGCAATGAATTCGGTCGCGATCCGGACGGCCTCGCCGTCGCTGCCGGCCTCGTCGAGGCGGCTGACCAGGGCCGAGCCGATGACGACAGCGTCGGCGCACTCGGCCACCTGCGCGGCCTGGGCCGGCGTGGCGATGCCGAAACCGACGGCCACCGGCAGCTTCGAATGGGCACGGATCCGCGCCACCGCGGACTCCAGCGTCGAGACATCGAGCGCGGCCGAACCGGTCACGCCCTTGAGCGAGACGTAGTAGACGAAGCCGCCGGCCACCTCGGCCAGCTTCTCGAGCCGGGCCTCGGTCGTCGTCGGCGCGGCCAGGAAGATCTGGTGCAGGCCGTTGGCATGGAACGCCCGGGTCGTGCCGGCCGCCTCGTCGGCCGGGCAGTCGACGATCAGCAGGCCATCGACGCCGGCCGCGGCCGCGTCGGACGCGAAACGCGCCAGGCCGCGGCGCTCGACCGGGTTCATGTAGCCCATCAGGATGACCGGCGTGGTCGCGTCGTCGCGCCGGAACCCGGACACGGCCGAAAAGACCGCATCGAGGGTCATGCCCTGTTCCAGCGCAGTGCGGCATGCGTTCTGGATGACCGGTCCGTCGGCCATGACGTCGGAAAACGGCACGCCCAGTTCGAGCACGTCGGCGCCGTGCTCGACCAGCGCGTGCATGACCGGCACCGTCGCCCCCGGTCGCGGATGGCCGGCGGTGATGTACGGAATCAGCGCGGTGCGCCCGCGCTCGGCGAGCTCACGGAAACGCCTGTCGATTCTGTTGTCGACCCCGTTCAAGTCCCGATCCCCTCGAGATTGCTGAGTTGGGCCACGGTATGGATGTCCTTGTCGCCGCGCCCGGAAAGGTTGACCAGCACGATCTTGTCGGCCGGCAGCACGGCCGCGACCTTCAGCCCGTGGGCGATCGCGTGCGCGCTTTCCAGCGCCGGCATGATGCCTTCGCTGCGCGTGAGCAGGTGGAAAGCCTCCAGCGCCTCGTCGTCGGTAACGCCGACATAGGTCGCCCGGCCGCTGTCCTTGAGCCAGGCGTGTTCGGGACCGACGCCGGGATAGTCCAGCCCGGCCGAGACCGAATGCGTGTCGCGGATCTGGCCGGCGTCGTCGTCGAGCAGGTAGGTGCGCGAGCCGTGCAGCACGCCGACCCGGCCGGCGCACAGGCTCGCGGCGTGCTCGAGACCCGAAAGCCCGCGCCCGGCGGCCTCGACGCCGATCATCTCCACGCTCTCGTCGCCGATGAACGGATGAAACAGCCCCATCGCGTTCGAGCCGCCGCCGACGCAGGCCACCAGCACGTCGGGCAGCACCCCGTATTCTTCCAGGCACTGAGCCCGGGCCTCGCGTCCGACCACGGCGTTGAAGTCGCGCACCAGCGCCGGGTACGGATGCGGGCCGGCGACGGTGCCGAGGATGTAGAACGTGTCGTCGACGTTCGTGACCCAGTCGCGCATCGCCTCGTTGAGCGCGTCCTTGAGCGTGCGCGAGCCGGAATCGACGCTGACGACCTCGGCGCCCAGCAGCTTCATCCGGAACACGTTGATCGCCTGGCGCTCGACGTCCTCGGCGCCCATGTAGACCACGCACTTCATGCCCATCCGCGCCGCCACCGTGGCCGAGGCCACGCCGTGCTGTCCCGCGCCGGTCTCGGCGATGACCCGCTGCTTGCCCATCGCGCGCGCCAGCAGCGCCTGGCCAACGGTATTGTTGATCTTGTGCGCGCCCGTGTGGTTGAGATCCTCGCGCTTGAGCACGATGCGCGCGCCGCCGGCGTGCGCGGTCAGCCGTTCGGCGAAATACAGCGGCGACGGCCGGCCGACGAAATGGCGATAGTCGCTGTCGAGTTCGGCCTGGAACGCGTCGTCGTCGCGATACGTCCGCCAGGCCTGCTCGAGTTCCTCGAGCGCGCTCATCAGCGTCTCGGAGACGAAACGGCCGCCGTAGGGGCCGAAATGACCGCCGGCATCGGGCAGCGCCTTCAGGTTCTCGTGCCGGTCGGCGACCGGTGCCGCGTCAGTCATTTCCAATCCTTTCCATGAATCGTGCCATCAGCCTAGCATCCTTGATCCCGGGGGCGCGCTCGATGCCCGATGAAACGTCGACCGCAGGTGGCGCCAGCGCGCGCACCGCCTCGGCGATGTTGTCCGGGTCGAGGCCGCCGGCAAGAATCCAGGGCCGGTCCGGCAGCCGCGCCGAAGCCCAGTCGAACGTCCGGCCGGAACCGCCCATGCCGCCGGCCGCGTGCGCGTCGAGCAGCAGCGCCGCCGCGTCGGGCCAGAGATCATACTGCACCTTGTCCGGTGAAGCCATCGGCAAGGCCTTGAAATACGGCCGCTCGAACGCATCGCAATAGGCCGGCGTCTCGTCGCCGTGGAACTGCAGGAAATTCAGGGGCACGCGCCGGCACACCGCGCGCACGCGGTCGGGTTCGGCGTTCATGAACAGCCCGACCGCCGGGACCAGCGGCGGCAGGCCCCGGCAGATCGCGCGAGCCTGTTCCACATCGACCGCACGCGGCGAGGCGTCGACGAACACCAGTCCGATGGCGCTCGCGCCCAGCGCCGCGGCGGCCTCGGCGTCCTCGGTGCGGGTGATGCCGCAGAATTTGACCCGGATCGGCCCGCGTCTGGCCAATGTCCTATCCATGTTGCCCATGATGGCCTGAAAACCGCTTCAATCCACGGATGAACACAGATTCACACAGATGAAACCGATCTTTTTGCAAACTTCCGATGAGCGAATGTAACTCACCCATCACTGCACGGCGTAACGGCGCGTTCACTCTCATCCGTGTTCATCAGTGGATTCTTGAAAAAACCGAAAACCAGCCCGAACCAGTCTGAGACTCTGCCCGTTCAACTCAGGTTCCATCCGCGCGGAAACGGCTGCCGGTCGCGGGTCGGAAGTTCCGGCGCCTCCGGATAGTCGACGCCGACGAAGTACAGGCCCTGGGCCGACGCGGTGACGCCGGCGACGGCGCGACGGCGCGCGGTGAGCACTTCGGCGACCCACTCCGGATCCCGCTCGCCGCGGCCGACGGCGATCAGCGTGCCGGCGATGTTGCGCACCATGTGATAAAGGAACGCGTTGGCGCTGATTTCGAGGCGAACCTCGTCGCCTGCGCGCCGGACCCGGATCGACTCGACCGTGCGCACCGGGTGCCGGGCCTGGCAACCCGGCGCGCGGAAACTGGAAAAGTCGTGCTCACCGACGAGGATTTGTGCGGCCCGGTCCATCCGCCCGGCATCGAGCGGGTACCGTTCCCACGCAACCCGGCCGGCGAGCAGGCCCGGCCGCGTCCAGCGGTTCAGAATCCTGTACAGGTAGCTCCGGCGCCGGGCGCTGAAGCGGGCGTGGAAGCCGGTACTCATGATGCGCGCCCACAGCGCGCTGATCCCGTCGGGCAGGATGCTGTTGCAGCCGAGCACCCAGGCACGCTCGCTGCGCTCGACCCCGGTATCGAAATGCACGACCTGGCAGATCGCGTGGACGCCGGTATCGGTACGCCCGGCGCCGTGAATCGTGACCGGATGATCGGCGACGGTGCCGGCGGCATGTTCCAGCACCTGCTGCACGGTCGGCGCCTGGCGCTGGCGCTGGAAGCCGTAGAACCGGCCGCCGTCGTACTCGACGCCCAGCACGATGCGCCGGGTTTGCGCCGCCGCGTTCGAATTCGATCCGCGGCGATGGGGGCCCGGCCGCGGCACTCAGGCGTCGGCGTCGCCGCCCAGCTCGTCGAGAAGCTTGCGCGCCTGGGCGCGCTGGTCGTCGTTGCCTTCGCGAACCACTTCCTCGAGCAGCGTGCGCGCCGAGTCGTTGCTGTTCCATGAAAGATAGGCCCGGGCCAGATCGAGCTTGACTTCGACGTCGTCGTCGCCGGGCGCAAAGATGTCGTCCGCGTCGCCGCTCTCTTCGGCCCCCGGCGGCTCTTCGCTGGCGCCGGCCGATGCCGGTTCCTCGGCCGACTCGTCTTCGCCGGAAGTCCAGTCGAGGACCAGATCGCCGGACTCGCCCTGCTCCGGATCGCGCTGCTCCGGTTCATCCGGCCCGGCCTCGGCCGGTTCGCCCTCGTCCTCGCCGGCGGCACGCGGCATCGGTTCGCTCGCCTGCTCGTCGCTGCGTTCGCCGCCAACCTGCCCGGCCGCCTCGTCACCCGGCGATTCGAAGTCCAGCAGCTGGTCGCTGTCGTCGTCGCCAGCGCCGAATCCAGGCGCGCCGGCATCGTCCTCGACGTCCTTTTCCCGCAGCCACTCGTCTCCGGTCTCGTCCGGGCCGGGCCGGCCCTGGCCACCGCCCAGCCATTCCTCGTCGTCGCTGCTGTCGAGATCGGCATCCAGCCGCGACATCAGGTCGTCGACGCGCGCCTCGTCCTCGAGCTCCGACTTCGGCTCGAGATCCTCTTCGCTCAGATCCTCGCTATCGGCGACCCAGTCCGAGCTGCCCTTGACCAGTCCGTGTCCGGGCACGACCTGGCCGGCCAGGTCCAGTGCTGCGCGCCATTCGGGCTCTTCACCGGACCCGACCCGCTCGAACATTTCCTCCAGCGCCTCGCCGAAATGGTCCTCGCGACCGGCCGACGCCAGCGTCTGCAACAGCGCCAGGTGCGCCGCGAGATCGTTCGGGTTCGACTCGACTGCCGCCCGGGCGCGCGCCTCGGGGTTGTCGGCCTTCGGCTCGGGCCGAACCTCGCTGGCGCGCCTGAGCGGCCGTGCGCGCCGCTCGAGTTCACTGCGCCGGCGGCGCAGCGCGACCCGAAGACCGCCCAGAATCGCGATCAGCACCAGCAGGCCGAGGCCGAGCAGCAGCATGGGGCGGCCGAGCACGCGGTCGAACAGGTTTCCGCCGGAATCGACCTGCGTCACGGTGCGCTCCGGCGCCGGCTCCGGCGACGGGACCGGCTCGGTCGTGCCGGGCTCGGTTCGAGGCGTCTGCGCATCGGCGGTCGCAGCCATCGCCGGCTCGGCGTCATCGGTCGGTTCGGCGATCGCCGCCGCGCCGTCTTCCGGCGCCGCGGCGAGACGTTCCAGCACCTCGCCGATGCGGCGCGAAGCTTCGGCGCGCAACTCGGGGTCGGCGCCCGGCTCGACGGCCAGACGCGCCTCGCGCAAGGTCTCCTCGAGACCGGCCAGCTCGGCATCGCGGATGCCGAGAGCGCCCGGATTGTTGCGGACCGCTGCTTCGAGGTCGCCGAGCCGGGCCCGGAATTCCTCCGCCTCCTGGCGCGCGGCGTACAACTCTTCCTCGGCCCGGGCGAGCTGCCGGCGCAGCTGTTCGACGTCGGATTGATCGCCGGCCCCGCCTTCCTCGTCGGTCGGCGGCACCAGCGCGAGCCTGTGTTCGGGCGTCTCGGCGCCCGGTTCCGGCGAATCCTCCGGCCGGGCGGCGCCGGTCGCGCGCTCGGCGCCGCGCTCCGAAGGCGCTTCGGAGCGCGCCGCGTCGGCCACCACCGGCAGTTCGCCGGTGCGCAGCCGGCGGAACGCACGGTTCTGCGCCGCGACCGCGGCCGCGGCCTCGGCTTCGCTGATCCGCCGGGCCTCATCGGCCGTCGGCAGTTCGAGTTCTGCGCCGCGCAGCAACCGATTGATGTTGCCGTTCGCGAATGCCTGCGGATTGAGCTCGAGGATCGCGATCATCATCTGGTTCATCGACACCTCGCCGGCCGACCGGGCCGCGCTCGCGATGGACCAGAGCGTGTCTCCGCTGACCACGGGCCCGTAGCGACCGCCGGCGGTCGCCTGGATCGCGCTCGGGCGCTCTGACGCCCGTTCCGGTACCGGGCGCGGCTCGGGCCGGTCCGGCGGTGCTGCCCGGGGGGCCGCAGCTGCCTGGGTGTCGGCGCCCGGCGCCGGCTCGTCGGGTTCGGGTTCCGGAACCGGTCGCCGTGCCGGCGGCGGTGCGACGGCCACGGTGGGCGGATCGAGAAAAAGCGTGTATTCGCGCAGCAGCCGGGCGCTGGACCAGCGCGCATCGACCAGCAGCTGAACCACGGGGTCGGTGACCGGCCTCGACGAGCGCACGCGGATGACCGGCGGGGTCTGCGAACGGTCGATCGCAACGTCGAGATCCAGCGCCAGCGCCGCGGCGGAAAGCCCGAGGCGCTCGTAGTCGGCCGGCGAGGCGATCGATACCGTCAGCGAGTCGAGGTTGTCTTCGGTCGCCTCGAGCAGCCGCATCCGAACCTCCAGCGGCTGGTTCAGGTAGGAATCGACGCGGGCTTCGCCCAGACCGAGCGCATACACGCCGGACGACGCCGCCAGCACCAGCGCGCAGGCGATGCGGATGATCCAGTTTCCCTCTCCCCGGCTCATGCGAAAGATCCCCGATGATTTGTCATGATTTTCTTGCAGTATAGCAAGCAGCGTGGCGATGAAACACCCCGCCCCTTGCCGCCGAATTGGGCGATTTCTCTCGGATTTTCAGCGCATTGAGATCAGCGTCTCGGCAATCTGCACGGCGTTGAGCGCCGCGCCCTTGCGCAGGTTGTCGGCGACCACCCACAAATCCAGGCCGCAGCGGTGCGTCGGGTCGCGCCGGATTCGGCCGACGAACACCGGATCGGCGCCCGAGGCGTCGACCAGCGGCATCGGGTCGCGCTCGCCCTCGATCAGCCTGACCCCTTCGGCCGCGCGCAGCAGCTCGCGGACTTCATCCGGCTCGATCGGCGACCCGGTTTCCAGGTGTACCGCCTCGGAATGGCCGTAGAACACCGGCACCCGCACGGCCGTGGCGTTGACGCCGATCGTCTCGCTGCCGAGGATCTTGCGCGTTTCGTTGTGCATCTTCATCTCTTCGCGCGTGAAGCCGTTGTCCTCGACCACGTCGATGCGCGGAATGACGTTGAACGCGATCGCCGCCGACAGCGCCTCGACCGCCGGCTCGCGGAAATTGAGCTTGTCGGCGGTCTGCCGGCCCAGCTCGTCCATCGCCCGGCGCCCGGCGCCGGAGACCGCCTGGTAGGTCGCGACGTTGATGCGCCGGATGCCGACGCGCCGGTGGATCGGCGCGATCGCGAGCACCATCTGGATCGTCGAGCAGTTCGGGTTGGCGATGATGCCGCCGCGCTCCGGCCGCTGCCACCAGTCGGCGAGCACGTCGCCGTTGACCTCGGGTACGACCAGCGGGATGTCGGCGTGCATCCGGAAGTGCGATGTATTGTCGATCACCGTCGCACCGGCCGACGCCGCGCGCGGCGCGTGTTCGGCCGAAACCGCGCCGCCGGCCGAGAAGAAAGCGAAGTCGACGCCTGCGAAATCGAACGCCTCCAGCCGACGGACCGTCAGGGACCGATCGCCGAACCGGACCCGTTCGCCGGCCGAACGCTCGCTGGCCAGCGCAGTGACCTCGCCGGCCGGAAAGCCGCGCCCGGCCAGCAGTTCGAGCAGCACCTCGCCGACCGCACCGGTGGCGCCGACGACGGCGATGTTGAAGGTCTGGGACGACGGGGGCATCGGATGACGGGCCGGGAAATGGCGGATTCCAGTTCAGGTGGCGATTGTACGCGCTCCGGGACTCGGGACTCGAGGGCTATCGGCGAGAAGGAGTCCCGTTTCGGATCGTGCCGGCGTTTTTTTTCGGGGCTTCGACCTTACCGGGACTCGGGACTCGAGCGCCAACCGAGCCCGGTGCGTGTGCGAAACTTGTCCGGGGGGTGAAGTGCCCGCCGTTGCTCAAATCAAAGAATCATCGACCATGCGGTGACTTCGAGTCCCGAGTCCCGAGTCCCGAGCCGCTCACTCC
>JAVVDX010000032.1:0-4377 GCA_032251475.1 Wenzhouxiangellaceae bacterium
CCCTGGATCTGGTCGGCGTGCAGGTCCACGGTCACGACCCGGTCGGTGCCGACCACGCCGATCATCTTGGCCGCGACCTTGGCCGTGATCGGCACGCGCGTCGAGCGCGGCCTGCGATCCTGGCGCGCGTACCCGAAATAAGGCACGATGGCGGTCACGCGCCCGGCCGAGGCCCGGGTCAGCGCGTCGACCATCACGACCAGCTCCATGAATGTCTCGGCCGCCGGCTGGCACGTCGGCTGGATCAGGAAGACGTCGCGACCGCGCACGTTCTCGACGATCTCGACCATGACCTCGCCGTCGCTGAACCGGCCGACGTTGGCCTTGCCCATCGGCACGCCGAGATGGCCGGCGATCGCGCCGGCAAGGTCCGGGTTCGCAGTCCCGGTAAAGATCATCATGGAAGGATTGCTCACCGGCCTGGCCCCAAGGTAGCTGTGTTCCGAAATTGGCTTGGAAATTGGCTGGGACGGCAGGATTCGAACCTGCGAATGCGGGGATCAAAACCCCGTGCCTTTGGCCAGCTTGGCGACGTCCCAGTCGTCGGTTGCGTATCGGGCGCAGGAATTATAGCGATTCGGCCTTTTCCATGTGCCGGTCCGGCCGCGCGGTCTCGAACCGCCAGCCGCTGAGTGCGGCGCGAACCCGGTACGGCGGGTTGTGCGCGTCGACCCGCGCCGGCAACAGCACCTCGTCGTCGCCGAACGGCCGCCAGCGCACGTAATCCAGCCGCCAGTCGCGCCACGCCAGTGCGTCGAGGACGCCGTCGTCGGCATACCGCACCTCGGCGCCGCGCGGGGCCGGCAGCCCGCGCAGCCACTGGCTCATCCAGCGCACCGGCAGCGGCCAGCCGAGCGCCCGCTCGACCAGCGCATCCGGATCCGGGCCGGCCAGCCGGCCGACTTCGCTGCCGGTGAGCACGGACCCGGACGGGTCCATGACCAGCCGCCACTGCCGGCCGCCGGCGGTCGTGCGCAACAGGATCTCGTGCCGCTCGCCGTCGGCCCGCCAGGTCATCGCCACGCTGCCGCCGCGCTCGCCGTCGGACAGCCCGAGCCGGCCGCGCACCGACCATTCCGGGCGATCGTCGAACCAGGCCCGGCGTTCGGCCAGCCACGTCCCTTCCGGGCGCGGTTCGCGCACCGCGCAGCCGGCTGCAAATGCCAGCACGGCCGCGACAAGAAAGCGATGGCGACCTGCCCGGTTCATTGCAGTCCCCCGCTCATTGCAGCCCGATGCGCTCCAGCGTCCGCTCGTAGACGGCCTCGCCGGCGTACTCGGCGCGCGTGCGCTTGACCCAGTCGCGCGCCTCGCCGCGCCGGTCCAGCGCCCACAGCATCTCGATCAGGTGGGCGACGATTTCCGGATGCGGATCAGCGGCCACCGCCTGCTCGATGTACGGCAGCCCCTGCGCCGGCCGGCCGATCTTGTAGAGCACCCAGCCCATCGAATCGAGGATGGCCGGGTTTTCCGGTTCCAGCGCCAGGGCACGCTCGATCAGGCGCAGCGCCTCACGGTGCCGGTCGGTTCGATCCGACAGCGTGTAGCCGAGCGCATTGAGCGCCACGGCGTTTTCCGGCTCGCGCTGGATGATTGCGCGCAGGTCCTGCTCGGCCAGCGCCAGTTGGTCGAGGTTGACCGCGTGCATGGCGCGCGCGTACAGAAGCGCCGTGCTGCCCGGCACCCGGACCAGCGCGTCGCTGTAGAGGTCCATTGTGGCCTGATCGCGACCGTTGTCGATCAAAAGCTGACCTTCGAGCAGCCAGGCCTGTTCGATCGTCTCGGGGTCGCCTCCGCGCCGGACCCCGGCAAGCACCTGTCGGGCGGCGTCGAGACGCCCCCGGCCTGCCATCAGCACGGCACGCCGCAGGTCGGCACGCGCTGCCAGTTCTCCTTCGACGCGCGCGTACCAGTCGATCGCCTCGGCATCGAATCCGAGCACCTCGGCCATCAGCCCGGTCAGCCAGGCGTGGCGCGCCTGGCCCGTTCCCGGCGTCAGCGCCGCGAGGCGCCGCCAGGTCGCGGCGGCGGCGGTGTCGCGCCCCAGGTCGTGCTGCAGCGCGGACCGCATGTAGAGCACTTCCGGTTCCTCTGGCAACAGCGCCAACACGTCCAGCGCCTCGTCGCTGCGCCCGAGTTCGCGCAGCGCCTCGGCCTCGGCGATCACGGCGTCGCGATCGCCCGCGCGAATTTCGCGTGCGGCGCGAAAATACTGCAGCGCATCTTCCGGCGCCGACAGCGACTGCGCGATGCGCGCCGCCCACATCGCCCGCCCATAGCCCGGCTGCGCGGCGAATGCCTCGCGGGCCAGCGCGAATGCGCGCTCGCGCTCGCCCAGCTGCCAGGCCAGCCGGCTGCGCTGCCAGGCCGCGAATCCGGCGTCGGCGGGCTTGGCCGGGTGTAATTCGATCAGCCGGTCCAGGGCCTGCCGTGCGATCTCCGGCGAATCGGCCGCGGCCAGCAGCCCGGTCGCCGTCGTCCAGGCGTTGCCCTGATCCGGGTCGGGCTCGATGATGCGCTTCGACAGCAGTTCCACGGCCCGGCCCGCGCGTTCCTGCCTGAGCGCGGTGATCACGGCCACCTGCACCGCAGAGCGCGAGTCCGGCTCCAGTTCCAGCCACCGCCCGGCGGCGCGTTCGGCCGTGTCCAGATCGTCGACGGCCAGCGCCAGCTGGGCAGCCTGCCGCACCACACCGGGATCGCGCGTGCGGTCCAGCACCTCGACGAGCGTGTCCAGTGCGTGCTCGTAATCGCCGGCCGCGACCGCCGCCCTGGCGTCGCGCAGGGCCGCCTGGTCGTCCGGGTCGACCGCCGGCCCGGCCGGCTCGCCCGGGCCGGCGCAGCCGGTTGCGAGCGCCAGCAGGATCGAGCCGGCGATCAGGCCCACGATCTTGCATTGAACCGCGTAAGCTAGGACAATGTCGGGTTTGTCCGATTCTGATTCATTCATGTCGGTAATCGCTGTTGGACTGAGTCACCAGACCGCTCCGGTCGCAATCCGCGAGCGGCTGGCATTTACGCCGGAACGGCTCGGTGACGCCCTGGACGCCATGCATGCGGTTTCCGGCGTTCGCGAATGCGCGATCGTCAGCACGTGCAACCGCACCGAACTGTACGCCATCGGCGAGGCCGCTAGCATAGCGGCACTGAACGACTGGCTGCACGACTGGCACAACGCCGGACGCGGCGAATTCCGCGAATACCTGTTTTCGCTGGAGCAGCGCATGGCGGTCATCCATTTGCTCAAGGTCACCTGCGGGATGGACTCCATGGTGCTCGGCGAACCGCAGGTCGTCGGTCAGGTCAAGCAGGCCTGGCAGGCGGCGCAGGAGCGCAACACGCTCGGCACAGTACTGGACCGGCTTTTCCAGCATTCGTTTCAAACCTCGAAGATGGTGCGTACCGAAACCGGAATCGGGCACAACCCGGTCACGCTGCCGTTCGCGGCGCTGAAGCTGGCGCACCAGATCTTCGGCGAAATCGGCAGGCTCTCGGCACTGATGATCGGCGCCGGCGAGATGATCGAGGACTGCGCCCGGTATTTCGCCTCGCAGGGGGTGCACGCGCTGACGATCTGCAACCGCTCCCTGGAGCGCGCCGCGGCGCTGGCCGAACAGTTCGGCGCCGACGCGATCGGCCTGGACGCGCTGGACGAGGCGATCGGCCGTCACGACCTGGTCGTGGCCTGCACTGCCAGCGCGACCCCGCTGGTCCAGCGAGCGATGGTCGAGCGCGCGCTGGCCGGCCGGCGCTACCAGCCGATGTTCGTGCTCGACCTGTCGGTGCCGCGCAACATCGACCCGGCCGTCGGCGAATTGGCCGACGCCTATCTCTACACCATCGACGACCTGCGCGAGATCGCCGAGCACGGTCACCGCAAGCGCGGCGAGGCGCTCGATGCGGCCACCCGGATCGTCGACGGCCAGGCCGAGGCGTTCGACCGCTGGCTGAACCTGCACGCGGCCGGCGAGACGCTCAAATCGCTGCGCCAGCGCGCGTTCGCCGAGCGCGACCGACTGCTCGATCAGGCGCGCCGGGAACTGGCCGCCGGACGCGATCCGGACGACGTGCTGGCGCGCTTCGGCCACCGCCTGACCAATCGCCTGCTCCACGCGCCGAGCATGCAGTTGCGGCGCGCCGCGGAAGTCACCGACGAGGAGCTGATGGCCGCGGCGCGCAAGCTGCTGCTGGAAGAAACCCCGTGAACCCCGCCCTCGAACGCCGGCTCGAGCAGGCCGTCGAGCGCTTCGAGGAGCTGGAGCGGCTGCTGGCCGAGCCCGATGCGGCCGCCGACGCGCGCGAGTTCGCGCAGCGCTCGCGCGAGTACGCCGATTTGCAGGAGATCGTCGCCGCCTGGCGCGCGCTGGGCGAACTCGA
>JAVVDX010000032.1:4477-18978 GCA_032251475.1 Wenzhouxiangellaceae bacterium
GGCCAGGAGGGCGAAGTCGGCGGCTGGCGCGAGATCATCGCCCGCATCGTCGGCCGGGGCGCCTATTCGCGGCTGAAGTTCGAATCGGGCACGCACCGCGTCCAGCGCGTACCGGCCACCGAATCGCAGGGCCGCATCCACACCTCGGCGTGCACCGTCGCGATCCTGCCCGAGGTCGAGCAAGTCGACGAAATCAAGGTCGACCCGAACGATCTGAGGATCGACACGTTCCGCTCGTCCGGCGCCGGCGGCCAGCACGTCAACACGACGGACTCGGCGATCCGGATCACGCACCTGCCTTCCGGCATCGTCGTCGAGTGCCAGGACGAACGCTCGCAGCACAAGAACAAGGCGCGCGCGATGAGCCTGCTGTCGGCCAGGCTGCTCGAGGCCGAGCGCAGCCGCCAGCAAAGCGAGCGCGCCGCCGAGCGCAAGCTCCAGGTCGGCTCGGGCGACCGCTCCGAGCGCATCCGGACCTACAACTTCCCCCAGGGCCGCGTCACCGACCACCGCATCGGCCTGACGCTCTACGACCTCGACGGAATCCTCGCGG
This sequence comes from Wenzhouxiangellaceae bacterium, assembly GCA_032251475.1. Lineage (GTDB taxonomy): Bacteria > Pseudomonadota > Gammaproteobacteria > Xanthomonadales > Wenzhouxiangellaceae. Next base: position 5,031 of record JAVVDX010000032.1, read on the forward strand.
GCGACCTCGATCCCCTGATCGAGCCGCTGACCGAAGCCCACCAGGCCGAATTGCTGGGCGAGATGGGTTAGTCGGGATCAGCCGGCCTGTCGGAAACCGCGTCAGAAAGTGCCGAAATGCTTTGTCAGACGCACGCCGAATTCTCTGCGGTCGTTGGACAGGACGACCCCGACGAAGCCCGTCTGTTGCAAGCGGCCGACATCATAGACCTCGTCCCAGACGTTTTCGCCGTAGACCCCGAAGGACCATGTTCCGTCCGGGAAATGATAATCGGCCGAAAAGCCCATCAGGTCCCGCGCATCCATGATCTCATTCGGGTTGTTGATGGACTGTCCGAACATTTCGTCGCGGTAGGAGTAATCGACATTGAACTGAAGGTCGCCGCCGTTGGGCAAGCCTGCCCGATAACTGGCTGCAACGGAAAGCGTCCACTCCGGCGTCAGCGCAGGCGCATCGCCAACGCCGATGCCAATCGTTCCCGGATCGACGGACCGGATCTCCGCATCGAGATAACCGACGGCCGTACGCAGGTTGAAACCCCGGAACAGCGAAAGATCAGCCTCGAGTTCGACGCCGCGCGAACGCGATTCGCCGGCATTTTCGACGATTGTCACAAAGCCGCCGCCGGCCTGCGTATCGGAAAAGGGCAATGCGAGATCGTCATACTCGGTCCAGAAGGTGGCCAGCGAGAAGGTGAGCCTGTCGAGCAGCGTACCCTTCAGACCGACCTCATAGTTGATCGCGGTCTGCTCGTTGAAACTGACGAACTGGTCCGGCCCGCCGAATGGGCGCGGCGGGAAACCGCCGGTCTGATAGCCTTTCTGCACCTGCGCGTAAGTGTTAAGGCTGTCGGAGATCCTATAGGTCAGGTTGACGTCCCAGGTCAGTTCATCGAATTCGGCCTCGCGGAATGTCCGTACACCGCCGAAAGACGGGAAGAGCGCGTCCGCATCCTTTTCGTCCCGGGAAAAACGCAGCCCGCCTCCGAATGTCAGCCGGTCTGTCACGCCGTATTTCACGTTGCCGTAGATCGCGTAGGAATCGGTTTCCTGATTAAGATCGAAGAAACCCAAGTCCGTCGGGAAGCCAAGATCGATCGGTACGCCGAAATTGTCGAGGGAGTTCGGTGTATTGAACGGACTGAAAACGAACGGCCCCGAATTCGTCTCGCCGTCCTCGTTGAAGAAATAAAGCCCGCTGACAAAATCGAGCCGGCCAAACTGGCCGGAAAACTGAACCTCGAACGAATACTGCTCCGCCTCGCCGTCTTCGGGGAACTCCGACAGGTTCAGGGGCGATTCATCATCGTCCAGACCACCGGTGTACTCGGTAAATCGGTAGCTGCCGATCACCTTCAACGAAAGGTGGTCCGTAAGCTCGGCATCCGCCGTCACCGACGTGCCCCAGGTCGCATTTGAAGTCGATTCGATCCCGGCGACCGTCGTCAGGCTATCGTCCCGACCAGTGGCGATGAGTTGTGGAAAACCGAATGGCGCCAGATCGGTCGGAAAGTCCGGCTGAAGTGCTGGAAAATCGCCGATAAACGGGTCGGGGCGGTCCTGAACCGGCGTGCCTGGCGTAAAAGATGTCGATGGGTCAAGGCCGGTAATCTCGATCTGATACGGCGACTGCCCGTTTTCGGCCTCCATTCCGTCGACCGCGAACAGCAGCGAGAACCGGTCGTTGACTTCCCAGTTCGCGGTGATGCGCCCACCGTATTCCTTTTCTTCGCCGACTTCGCGTTCCGGATTGTCGAGAAGGAGAAACTTGCCTACGCCTTCACGGCGTTTGAAATAGCTCGACACGCCAACGGCAAGATTGCCGGTCAACGGGAACTGACCATAGCTGTCGATGGCCGCACGGCCCAGCGAGCCGCCCCGGGCATTGATCACCATCGCTTCGGTATCGCCGGGCTTGGTCGTGATGATGTTGATCGCGCCGCCGAGCGTGTTGCGGCCGTAGAGCGTGCCCTGTGGACCGCGCAGCACCTCGATTCGTTCGATGTTGACAAGCGACAGGTTGGAACCCATCTGCCGCCCGAGGTAGACTCCGTCGAGATAGACACCTACGCCCGGATCAGTCGTGATGATGTGATCCTGAAGTCCGATGCCGCGGATGAAGATCGCCGCCTGGGAAGTGTTTCCGACCCCGAACCGCGAAATGTTGAGGTTCGGAATATGTTTGCCGACATCGTCAAGATTGGAGATGTTGCGTTCGACGAGCGTATCGGGCCCGAGGACCGAGATGGCCGCCGGCGTCTCGAGAAGATTTTCCTCCCGCCTGCGCGCCGTCACCACGATCTTGTCGTGGACCTCGTCTTCCGCCTCCGCCTCGGTCTGGGCGAATGCGATGCCGCCGCCGAGCCTCCCACCCGCAACACTGATGCCAAGGAGCACGAATGCGATAGTACGCGTTGCGCTGAATAACTGCCCTCTTTCGCTCATGGTTTTTTCCCGGTTCGAGCGTGATCGATAGGAACCTGCTGTCGAGATTGTCAGGAATGCCTCCCGTCGGGCGAGAATATACATCCTATTCCCGAACTTTGAAAACGTGTGAGGTTTTGGCACCGACGCGCGTCCGGAACGACAGGGGTTCGGCAACGGCAGGGTGGCGGGATCAGCGACTACAGCGGTGTTCGGCAGTGGCAACTCGGGGATCAACCTTTCGGCACGGGCATTTTCGTCTGGCGCATGAGCAGGTGGAAGTAGAGACCGGGAAACCAGCGCTTGAGCCGGTAGTGCCAGCGCGTGTCCGGGTGGGTCAGCAGCAGGAAGCGCGGGCGCTGCACGGCCCCGTAGACGGTTTCGGCAACGTCCTCGGCGGTCACACCCGACTTTTCCATCCAGCGGCCGACGCGCCGGGCGTAGCCCTCGTCGGGGGCGCGCATGGTATCGGTCAGCCGGGTCTTGACAAACGCCGGGCAAAGCACCGAGACCTCGACGCCGGCCGGGGCGAGTTCGGCGCGCAGCATTTCCGACAGCGCGACGACCCCGGCCTTGGCGGTGCCATACGAGGCGATGCCGGGCGCGCCTGCCAGGCCGGCCCACGAGGCGACGTTGACGATGTGCCCGCTTCCCTGCGTCCGGAACCGGTCAGCGAAGAAATGGCAGCCGCGCACGACGCCCATCAGGTTGATGTCGAGCACCCAGCGCCAGTCGTCCAGCGGGGTCTCGCCGAGCATGCCGCCGGTGGCCACCCCCGCGTTGTTGACCAGCAGATCCAGCCGGCCGAGCCGGTCGTCGACGAACAAAGCCAGTTCGCTCCAGGCAGCCTCGTCGGTGACGTCGAGCGCGCGCGCGACGTGGCCTTCGCCGACCAGCCCGCCGGCCACGGCCTCGGCCCGCTCGGGATGCTGGTCGGTGACGACGATCCGCCAGCCGGCGCGCGCGAAACGGGCCGCCATGGCCGCCCCCAGCCCGGACCCGGCGCCGGTGATCAGCGCGATCGGACGCTTCCCGTCGCCCGTACTGGCGTTGTTCATGCCTGAATTTCCCGAAGAATCAGCGGTCAGCATACCCGAACGGACCGGTCCGCCGGATCGCCGACCGGCCGGTAAAATACGCGTTCGATGAGCATGTCCGAATCCTTCTCGGTTCTCGCACCCCCCCGCTCCGGCCCGGGAGACGGCAGGCAGTGGCCGGCCCTCGACGGGCTCGGTCTGGCGCTGGCCGTGCACGGCTTTGCGCGCCGGGCCGGCGGGCCGGTGGTGTTCGTCGCCCCGGACGGGTACGGCGCACGCCGGCTGCGCGACGACATCAATCACCTGGACGGGCCCCGGGAACGACCCGCAGCGGAACTGTTTCCGGACCTCGAGATTCTCCCCTACGACCTGTATTCGCCGCACCCGGACCTGGTCTCGCGCCGCATCGAGGTGCTGACCGGCCTGCCCCAGCGCCGCGAAGGCGTGATCATTGCGCCGGTCAACGCGATCATGCAACGGCTCGCGCCGCCGGCATTCCTGGCCGGGCGCAGCGTCGACTTCACGCTCGGCGAGACGCTCGACCTGGCAGCGTTCCGCACCCGGCTCGCCGACGCCGGCTACGATCCCGGCGACCAGGTCTGGCAACCGGGCCAGTTCGCGCTGCGCGGGTCGGTGTTCGACCTGTGGCCGATGGGCTGCGAGACGCCGTACCGGATCGAACTGTTCGACGACGAAATAGAGTCGATCCGCAGCTTCGACCCGGAAACCCAGCGCTCGATCGAGAAGCTCGACCGGGTCGCGCTGCTGCCCGGCCGCGAGTATCCGTTCGACGAGACCGCGCGAGCCGAATTCCGGCGCCGCTTCCGGAACCGCTTCGACGTCAACCTGCGCGACGCAACGGTCTACCGCGACGTCGGCGAGGGCACCCACAGCCAGGGCCTGGAGCAGTACCTGCCGCTGTTCTTCGACGAAACCGCCGGGCTGCTCGACTACCTGCCCGCGGCCCACCGCCTGGTGCTGCATCACGATGCCGGGCAGGCCGCGGCCGAGTTCGCCGAACAGGTCCGGCAGCGCTTCGAACAGCGCGCCGGCGACCGCCAGCGGCCGCCGCTGGCGCCCGAGGAACTGTACTTCGACCCGGATGAACTGATCGCGCGGCTCAAGCGCGACGCCGCGGTGCGGATCACCCGCCACCCGCCGGCGCGCGCGACGCTCGCCGAGCCTGAGCCGCTGGACCTGGACCACGACCCCGATCGGGCCGGAGAAAGCCTGGCTTCGATCGACGGCCGCGTACTGCTGGCCGCCGACACCGCGGGCCGGCGCGAACTGATCGCCAACAACCTCGCGCGCGTGGGCGTGCGCCCGCGCCTGTTGGAATCGTGGTCGGCGTTCGCCAGCGGCGACGACGAACTGGCGCTGGCGGTGCTGCCGTTCTCGGCCGGCGCGCGGCTCGACGAGGCCGGCATCACGGTCCTGACCGAGTCCGAGCTGTTCCCGGGCCACGCGCGCACCCGCCGCCGCGACCGCAAAAGCGGCCAGGATCCGGAAAGCATCGTACGCAGCCTCGCCGACCTGCAGCCCGGCGCGCTGGTCGTGCACCTCGAGCACGGCATCGGGCGCTACCTCGGGCTGGAAGTGCTCGACGTCGGCGACACGCGCGGCGAGTTCCTGACGCTCGAATACGCCGACGGCGACAAGCTCTATGTGCCGGTCGCCGACCTGCACCTGGTCACGCGCTACACCGGCGCCGAGCCGGAAGCGGTGACGCTGAACCGGCTCGGTTCGGACCGCTGGAAGAAGACCCGGCGCAAGGCCGCCGAGAAGGTGCGCGACGTTGCCGCCGAGCTGCTCAACGTCCAGGCGCGCCGGGCCGCGCGCGAGGGGACGAGCTGTGCGATCGACCGCGGCATGTACGCGCGTTTCGCCGCCGGCTTCGAATTCGAGGAAACCGACGACCAGCAGGATGCCATCGACGCGGTGCTGGCCGACCTGGCGGCGCCGCGCCCGATGGACCGGGTGGTGTGCGGCGATGTCGGCTTCGGCAAGACCGAGGTTGCGCTGCGCGCGGCGTTCGTCGTCACCGACAACGGCCGCCAGGTCGCGCTGCTGGCGCCGACCACGCTGCTGGCCGAGCAGCACTACCGCACGTTCGCCGACCGCTTCGCCGACTGGCCGGTCAACGTCGCGCTGCTGTCGCGCACCGGCGGCAAGCGCGAGACCGACGCGACGCTCGCCGGGCTGGCCGACGGCACCATCGATATTGTCATTGGCACCCACCGGCTGCTGCAGTCCGACGTGCGCTTCCGCGACCTCGGCCTGGTCGTCGTCGACGAGGAACAGCGTTTCGGCGTGCGCCAGAAGGAGCAGCTCAAGAAGCTGCGCGCCGAGGTCGATCTGCTGACGCTGACCGCAACCCCGATCCCGCGCACGCTGAACATGTCGATGACCGGCCTGCGCGAGCTGTCGATCATCGCCACGCCGCCGGAGCGCCGCATGGCCATCAAGACGTTCGTCTCGGAATGGGACAGCGCCACGATTCGCGACGCCGTCAGCCGCGAGTTCCAGCGCGGCGGCCAGGTGTATTTCCTGCACAACGACGTCCGGACCCAGCCGCGTATCGCCGACGACCTGGCCGGAATGTTTCCGCGCGCCCGGATCGGCATCGCCAACGGCCAGATGCCGCCCGGCGAGATGGAGCGCACGATGCGCGACTTCTACGCCCGCCGGATCAACCTGCTGGTCGCCAGCACGATCATCGAGAACGGCATCGATGTGCCGACCGCGAACACGATCGTCATCAACCGCGCCGACAAGTTCGGCCTGGCCCAGCTGCACCAGTTGCGCGGCCGCGTCGGCCGCTCGCATCATCTTGCCTACGCCTACCTGATCACGCCGCCGTGGAAGGCGATCACGCGCGATGCGCGCAAGCGTCTCGAAGCGATCCAGTCGCTGCAGGAACTCGGCGCCGGGTTCACGCTGGCCACGCACGACCTCGAGATCCGCGGCGCCGGCGAGCTGCTGGGCGAGGATCAGTCGGGCCAGATCGAGGCGATCGGTTTCCAGCTCTATTCCGACCTGCTCAACCGCACCGTCGAGGCGCTCAAGGCCGGCGTCGAGCCCGACTTCGACGAGCCGGTGGACCTCGCCTCCGAGGTCGACCTGCACGCCACGGCGATGATCCCGGACGACTACCTGCCGGACGTGCACCAGCGGCTGGTGCTGTACAAGCGCATCGCGCAGGCGCGCAGCGAAAAGGCGCTGGGCGAGCTGCAGGTCGAGATGATTGACCGTTTCGGGCTGCTGCCCGAACCGGTCAGGAACCTGTTCACGGCCGCCGAGCTGCGGCTGAAGGCGCGCGCGCTGGGCATCCGCAAGCTCGAGGTCGGGCCGGCCGGCGGCCGGGTCCAGTTTCTGCCCAGGCCCGACATTGACATGGCCGAGCTGATCCGGATGATCCAGAAGGAAGCGCACACGTTCACGCTCCCGGCCCAGGACCGGTTGCGCATCCACGGCGAGTTCGAATCGCTGGACGACCGTGTCGGCACGGCCGAAGACCTGCTCCGGCGTCTGACGCCCGGCGACCGGGCGGTGGCCGGCCAGCCTGCTGCGGTAAACTCGCCGGCATGAAATCCGCCCTGTCCCTGCCGTCGGCGGCGCTCGTTCTCGCAATGACCGCTGCGGCGGCGCCTGCACAACTGCCACAGCCGGCACAGCCGCGTCCGGGAAGTCCCGGCGACGAGGTCGAGCGCCCGCCGGTCTACCGGGTCGAACTGGTCGTCTTCCGACACGCCGGCGGCGCCTCGAACGACAGGCGCAGTGAGGAGCCGGCGGATTACACCGGCCTGCCGGATCCGATCGTCGTCGCGCGCGCCAGCGAGATTGCCGATCGCGCGCTGAATGCGCTCGCCGCGGCCGCACCGGTCGACGCGACGACGGAGCGGAGCGGCGACAGCGCACCGTTTCTCCGCGCCGCCACCGGCGACGGCGACGGCGAAGAAATCGTGCGCCCGGTCCCGCCGATGTTCGCGGCGCGGGCCGGGCTGTCGCCGGAAATGGCCCGGGCGCTCGGCCGGCTGGAGGATTCGCCGGCGTTCGAGCCGCTGGTCTCGCGGGCGTGGTTCCAGCCCGCCGAGCCGGACCGGAGAACCGCCCCGGTCCGGATCCACGACGAAACCGTCGTCGGCCGGATCGAGCCCGAAGGGGCCGGCCGACCGCTGTTCTTTCCCGATGTACTGATTCCGCGCTTCGAGATTCCGGCCGGACCGGACGGGCGCATCCGGCCGCGAATGCGGCTCGTGCCGCTGTTCGGCGCACCCCGGGCGCCGCAGAACGTCTACCGGCTCGACGGTCGCGCCCGGCTGCGCCGCAGCCAGTTCCTGCATCTGGAGCTTGAACTGGTCTGGCAAATGCCCGAGCAGGCGCAGCATTTCGAGACCGCGCCCGCCGGCTGGCGGCTGCACCGGCTCGCCCAGTCGCGCGTCGTGCAGCCGGGCCGGCTCGAGTATTTCGATTCCGCCCTGTTCGGCGTGCTGGCGCGCGTCACGCGTTTCGAGCCGGTCGTGCCCGAGATCGAGGCGCCGCCGGCACCCGATGAAGCAGGTGCGAGCGGCGGCGGAACGACCGGCGAGATCCCGGCCGGGGCGTCTCCGGCGGACCGCGGCGGCACGCTGCCGCCCCGGTTCCGGGCCCGCTAAGCCGCCCCCGCTGCGCTGCCCCGGTTGCCGCCGCCGGCTGTATCATTGGCACCCCGCATCCATTGCGCCCGATTCCCCCGATGACTTCCGACGCCCTGACCGCCCTGTCTCCGCTCGACGGCCGCTACGCCGACCGGGTCGCTCCGCTGCGCGAGATGTTTTCCGAGGCCGGACTGATCCGCAACCGGGTGCGCGTGGAACTGGCCTGGTTCGCGCACCTGGCCGCGCGGCCGGAATTCGACGCGCTGGAGCCGCTGGCGGCCGACGACGCGGCGTTCTTGCGCGACCTGGCCGACGGCTTCTCCGAGGCCGACGCCGCCGAGGTCAAGCGCATCGAGCGCACGACCAACCACGACGTCAAGGCGGTCGAATACTGGATCAAGCAACAGCTGGCCGAGCGCCCGGGCCTGGCCGGAAGCGCCGAACTGGTGCACTTCGCGTGCACGTCCGAGGACATCAACAACCTGGCCTGGGGGCTGGCGCTGCGCCAGGCCGTGGTCGAGGTCATGGATCCGATGCTGGCCGAACTGGACCACCGGCTCGAAGACATGGCCGTCGATTGCGCCGATATCGCGATGCTGTCGCGCACCCACGGCCAGAGCGCATCGCCGACGACGCTGGGCAAGGAAATTGCAAATATCGTGTTCCGGCTGCGGGGCTGCCGCCGCGCGCTGAACCAGGTCCGGATCACCGGCAAGATCAACGGAGCGGTCGGAAACTTCAACGCCCACCTCGCCGCCTGCCCCGACGTCGACTGGCCGACCGTCGCGCGCGAGTTCGTCGAAAGCCTGGGCCTGCACTGGAACCCGTACACGACGCAGATCGAGCCGCACGACATGATCGCCGAGCTGGCCCACGCAATGATCCGGATCAACACCGTGCTGCTGGACTTCGCGCGCGACGCATGGGGCTACGTGTCGCTGGGCTATTTCGCGCAGAAGACCGTCGCCGGCGAAGTCGGCTCGTCGACGATGCCGCACAAGGTCAACCCGATCGACTTCGAGAACGGAGAGGGCAACATCGGTCTGGCCAACGCGCTGCTGGCGCACCTGGCCGAAAAGCTGCCGGTCTCGCGCTGGCAGCGCGACCTGACCGACTCGACCGTGCAGCGCTCGATCGGCTCGGCGTTCGGCTACGCGCTGCTGGCATGGAAGTCGATCCGGCGCGGCCTGGAGCGGATCGAGCCGAACCGCGAGCGCATCGCCGCCGACCTCGACGGCGCCTGGGAAGTGCTGGCCGAGGCGATCCAGACCGTGATGCGGCTGCACCGGATCGAGCAGCCCTACGAAAAGCTCAAGGAGCTCACCCGCGGCCGCGCGATCGATGCCGCCGGCCTCCGCGAATTCCTCGACGGACTCGATCTCCCCGCCGCCGAGCGCGCCCGGTTGCAGGCGTTGGTGCCGACCGACTACACCGGCAATGCCGCCGACATGGCGCGCGCGATCCGGAAATACACATGAAGCCCGTGCAGCTGATCGAATGGGACGGCTTCGACGCGCGCCGCTTCCTCGATGAGCACTGGCAGCACACGCCTCTTCTGATCCGCGGCTGGCTCAAGCCGGCCGCGCTCGGCATCGACCAGATCGTCAGCGCCACGGCCGACAGCGACCTCGGCTCGCGGCTCGTCGTCGGCTCGTTCGAGAACCTCGACTGGCTGCTGGAATACGGCCCGTTCGCCGAGGACGATCTGCCGCCGCTGGACCGGCCGTACCAGTCGGCGCTGGTCCAGGACATGGACAAGAAGTTTCCGCAGGTCGCCGAGCTGCTCGAAGCGTTCGGCTTCCTGCCCAACTGGCTGATCGACGACATCATGGTCAGCCAGGCCGGCCCGGGCGGCTCGGTCGGGCCGCACGTCGACGCCTACGACGTCTTTCTGGTCCAGGCAGCCGGCAGCCGCCGCTGGGAACTGGCCGGCAATTTCCAGCCCGACCTCAATGAGGATTTCGAGCTGGCCGTACTGCGCAACTTCAAGGCCGAGACCAGTTGCGTCACCGAGCCCGGCGACGTGCTCTACGTGCCGCCCGGCATCGCCCACCACGGCATCGCCCAGGGCAACAGCCAGACCTGGTCGGTGGGCCTGCGCGCGCCGTCGTCGGCCGAACTGCTGTCCGAGCTGGCCGCGTTCCTGAGCGAGCACGAGGCGCGTCTGCCGCGCCTGAATCCGCTGAAGTACGACACCGACCGCGCCGAGCGCATCGACCAGACGCTGCTGCAGCACGCCCGCCGGCTGCTGACCCAGGCCGTGCAACTCGACGACGATGCACTGATCAGCTGGCTCGGCCAGACGCTGACGGCCTATCGCCAATGGTCGCCGGAGACCGAATCCGACGAACCGCCCGACATGGATCCGGAGCCGCCGCTGGCGTTCCCGCCGGGCACGCGGCTGGCGTGGAGCGACTCGGGGCTGCTGTTCGTCAACGGTCAGCAATGGGATTGTCCGCCCGAGTTCGCCCAGACGCTGTGCCGCACCGGCTGCGTCGAGATCTGGCCGGAAGACGAAACGGCCCGCGCGGTCGTCGAGCACCTGATCGAACAGGGCGAGCTGGCAGGCAAGAAAGAGAACAACAAATAGACCGAACGGGCGCAGCGAGCGGTCTGTCCACTCCACACCAGTTATAATTTCCGACTGGCCAGCGGCGACCCCGGCGCAACGCTTACCCGATGAGTGAAGATCTGGAACGGAAATACCGGACATCGCATCTGTCCGGTCTGAATGCTGCCTACGTCGAGGAACTCTACGAGTCCTTCCTGGACGACCCGGACCAGGTGCCCGAACACTGGCGCGAGACGTTCCGCGGGCTGCTGGACGGTGCCGGCGACGACACCCGCCACCGCTCGATCGAGGCCCGATTCGAGGCGCTGGGGCGCCAGCCCCGGACGGCCGCCGGGGCCGCGCCGCAGGTCGAGGATTTCAAGCAGGCCGGGGTGCTGCGGCTGATCAACGCCTATCGCGTGCGCGGCCACAAGCGCGCCGACCTCGACCCGCTGGGCCTGAGCGACCGGCCCGAAGTGCCGGACCTGGAACTCGATTTCCACCACCTGTCCGAGGCCGACCTCGACACCGAATTCCACACCGGCAGCCTGGCCGCCCCCGACCACCTGCCGCTTTCCGAGATCATCGAGATCTGCCGGCAGACCTATTGCGGCACGATCGGCGTCGAGTACATGCACATCGGCGAGCTCGACGAACGCCGCTGGCTGCAGCAGCGCCTGGAGCGCACGCGCGGGCGCTGGGAATTGCCGGCCGAAGACCGCAAGCGCCTGCTCGAGAAGCTCGGCGCGGCCGAGGGGCTGGAAAAATACCTGCATTCGCGCTACGTCGGCCAGAAGCGCTTCTCGCTTGAAGGCGGCGAGAGCCTGATCCCGCTGTTCGACACGCTGATCCGGCATTCCGGCAGCCAGGGCATCCGCGAGATGGTCATCGGCATGGCCCACCGCGGCCGGCTGAACCTGCTGGTCAACATCCTCGGCAAGAGCCCGCGCGACCTGTTCGCCGAATTCGAGGGCAAGATCGGCCGCGACGACCCGGCGCGCACCGGCGACGTCAAGTACCACATGGGCTTTTCGTCCGACGTGCCGACGCCCGGCGGTGTCATGCACCTGGCGCTGGCGTTCAACCCGTCGCACCTGGAGATCGTCAATCCGGTCGTCGCCGGCTCGGCGCGTGCGCGCCAGAACCGGCTGACCGACCGGGACCACGAGCAGGTCCTGCCGGTGCTGGTGCACGGCGACGCGGCGCTGGCCGGCCAGGGCGTCGGCATGGAGCTGTTCAACATGTCGCAGGCCCGGGGCTTCAAGGTCGGCGGCACGTTTCACGTCGTCGTCAACAACCAGATCGGCTTCACGACCTCGAACCCGCTGGACGCGCGCTCGACGCTGTATTGCACCGAGGTCGCGAAGATGGTCCAGGCACCGATCTTCCACGTCAACGCCGACGACCCCGAAGCGGTGCTGTTCATCACCCGTATCGCCGCCGACTTCCGGCGCAGGTTCAAGAAGGACGTCGTCATCGACCTGGTCTGCTACCGCCGGCTGGGCCACAACGAGGCCGACGAGCCGGCCGCGACCCAGCCACGCATGTACGACGTGATCCGCAAGCTGGATTCGGTCTACGCGCAGTACTCGAAGCGCATGCTCGACGACGGGCTGGTCGAAAAGGACCGGCTGGATCAATGGCAGAAGGATTTCCGCGACCGGCTCGACGCCGGCGAGACCGTGGTCGAGCTGGTCGACCCCGACGACGCGCTGACGACGGTGGACTGGAGCCCCTACCACGACCAGGACTGGCGCCAGGACGTCGACACGACGATGGCCGTCGACACGATCCGCGACCTTTCGACGCGGCTGACGACGCTGCCCGAGGGCTTCAAGCTGCACAAGCAGGTGCAGCGCCTCGTCGACCAGCGCCGCAAGATGGCCGCCGGCGACAGCCCGATGGACTGGGGCTTCGCCGAAACCATGGCCTACGCCGGGCTGATCCGGGACGGCTACGGGCTCCGGCTGGTCGGCCAGGACTCCGGCCGCGGAACGTTCTTCCACCGCCACGCGGTGCTCTACAACCAGGAAGACGGCCGCTACATCACGCCGCTGGCCGAACTGGCCGAGGACCGCCACCACGTCGCGATCATCGACTCGCTGCTCAGCGAGGAAGCCGTGCTCGGGTTCGAGTACGGCTACGCGACCGCCGAACCGGACTCGCTGATGATCTGGGAAGCACAGTTCGGCGATTTCGCCAACGGCGCCCAGGTCGTCATCGACCAGTTCATTACTTCCGGCGAGACCAAATGGGGCCGTCTGTGCGGGCTGACGCTGTTCCTGCCGCACGGCTACGAGGGCCAGGGTCCCGAGCATTCGTCGGCCCGACTCGAGCGCTTCCTTCAACTGTGCTCGGACAACAACATCCAGGTCTGCGTGCCGACGCTGCCGGCGCAGATGTTCCACATGCTTCGCCGGCAGATGCTGCGGCCGTACCGCAAGCCGCTGGTGGTGTTCACGCCCAAGAGCCTGCTCCGGCACAAGGCCTCGGTCTCGACGCTGGAGGATCTGGCCGAGGGCGGCTTCCGGCTGGTCATCGACGACCCCGAACAACCCGACCCGGACAAGGTCGACCGGCTGGTGCTGTGCGCCGGCAAGGTCCACTTCGACCTGGCCGGGGCGCGCGCCGACGCCGAGGCGGAACTCGACAACGTTGCGCTGGTGCGCATCGAGCAGCTCTACCCGTTCCCGCGCGAAGAGGTGGCCGGGATTGCCGAGCGCTATTCCGGCGCGAAACAGGTGATCTGGTGCCAGGAAGAGCCGATGAACCAGGGCGCGTGGTTCCAGATCCGCCACCATCTGCAGGCCTGCATCGGCGATGATCGGGATCTCGACTACGCCGGCCGGCGGCCGTCGTCGTCGCCGGCCGTGGGTTACTACCAGATTCACGTCGAACAGCAGCAACGGCTGGTCGCCAAGGCGCTGGGCGCCGACTCCGAATAACTGATGCGAGCATTTCCAAGGATTCACTGATGAGCACTGAAATCAAGGTTCCCAACCTGCCCGAATCGGTCTCCGACGCGACCGTCGCGAAATGGCACAAGAAGGCCGGCGACAGCGTGGAGCGCGACGAAAACCTGGTCGACCTGGAAACCGACAAGGTCGTGCTGGAAGTACCCGCCCCGGCCGACGGCGTGCTCGAGTCCATCGACGTCGAGGAAGGCGAAACGGTGGGCGAAGGCGACCTGCTCGGCAAGATCGCCGAAGGCGAAGGCGAGGCAGCCGGAGAGGCCGGGAAGGAAGAAGGCGGCGACGAAACGGACGAAGAAGCCGGGCAGGAGAAGGAAGCCGAAGAGAA
>JAVVDX010000032.1:19078-26967 GCA_032251475.1 Wenzhouxiangellaceae bacterium
GAGAAGGAAGCCGAAGAGAACGGAGAAGAACAAAAGGCGGATAAGGACGAGGCGGAGCAGAAGGAACGGAAGAAAAAGAAGGAAAAGAAGGAAGAGGAAAAGGCCGCCGGGACAGGCGACAAGGAATCGAAGCGCGAACAGGAGCCGTCGCAAGCCCCGTCGCAAACCGACACTGAAAAACTCGCGCCGGCGGTGCGCCGGCTGATCGTCGAGAACCGGCTCGACCCGGACAGCATTCCCGGCACCGGCCGCGACGGCCGGATCACCAAGGGCGACGTGTTGAGCTACCTCGCCTCGGGCGGCACCGGCGGCCCGCGACCCGAGGAGCGGGTCAAGATGTCGCGGCTGCGCAAGCGCGTCGCCGAGCGCATGAAGGAAGCGCAGAACACCGCTGCGATCCTGACCTCGTTCAACGAGGTGGACCTGCACGAGGTCAAGCAGATCCGCGAACGCTACAAGGAAGCGTTCCAGAAACGCCACGGCATCAAGCTCGGCTTCATGTCGTTCTTCGTCAAGGCCTGCTGCGAGGCGCTGGATAAGCACCCGGTGGTCAACGCGTCGGTCGACGGCGAAGAGATCGTCTACCACGGCTATCAGGACATCGGCATCGCGGTCTCGACCGATCGCGGCCTGATGGTGCCGATCATTCGCGACGCCGGCCGCCTCGGCCTGGCCGAGATCGAAAAGCAGATCGCCGAATACGCCGAACAGGCCCGGACCGGAAAGATCCAGCTCGAGGACCTGCAGGGCGGCACGTTCTCGATCACCAACGGCGGCGTGTTCGGTTCGCTGCTGTCGACGCCGCTGCTCAACCCGCCGCAGAGCGCCATCCTGGGCATGCACGCGATCAAGGAGCGCCCGATGGCCATCGACGGCGAAATCGTCATCCGGCCGATGATGTACATCGCGCTGTCCTACGACCACCGCATCATCGACGGCAAGGACGCCGTGCAGTTCCTGGTCGCGGTCAAGGAAGCGCTGGAGGATCCGGCGAGGATGTTGCTGGGGCTGTGAACAACCTCTCCACAGATTACACAGATTTACGCAGATACAAGAACTGTAAAAGCGAGAGGCCAAAACCTGTACGGCCTGCCGGCTTGGGAACACAGGCTTCACCGAAGCTTCTCTCGCAAGCATTGCTTTTTCATCTGTGTCCATCTGTGTAATCTGTGGACTGCTTTTAAAAACGCTCAGGATTGAAAAATGTCAGAAAACCAATTCGACGTAATCTTCATCGGCGGTGGCCCGGGCGGGTACGCCGGGGCGATCCGTGCGGCGCAGCTCGGGCTGAAGACCATGCTGATCGATGACCGGCAGAACGACGACGGCAAGCCGTCGCCGGGCGGCACGTGCCTGAACGTCGGCTGCATTCCGTCCAAGGCGCTGCTCGATTCGTCCAAGCACTTTCATCACATCACGCACGATTACGCCGAGCACGGCATCGAGGCCAAGAACGTCTCGATCGACGTCGAGAAGATGCAGCAGCGCAAGCGCAAGGCCGTGGGCCAGCTCACCGGCGGCCTCGTGCAGCTGTTCAAGGCCAACAAGATCGAATTCGTCAACGGCCGCGGCAAGCTGTTCTCCGACCGCCAGGTCGAGGTCGCACCGCACGACGGCGACAAGTACACCGCCAGCGGCAGGCACATCGTGCTCGCGGCCGGCTCGGTGCCGTTCTCGATCCCGAACGTCGAGGTCGACAACGAACTGATTCTCGACAACGTCGGCGCGCTGGAGCTCCCGCAAATCCCGGAGCGCCTCGGCGTCATCGGGGCCGGCGTCATCGGGCTGGAGCTGGGCAGCGTCTGGAGCCGGCTGGGGTCGGAAGTCGTGATTCTCGAAGCGCTCGACGACTTCCTGCCGGCGATCGACCGCGACATGGCCAAACTCGCGCAGCGCGAGTTCAAGAAGCAGGGCCTGGACATCCGGCTTTCGTGCAAGGTCTCCGGTGCCGAAGCCGGCGACGGCAAGGTCAAGGTCAGCTACAGCACCGGCGACGAGGAACATGAGGAAACCTTCGACAGGCTGCTGGTCGCCGTCGGCCGCAAGGCCGCCAGCGAAGGATTGCTCGCCGACGACGCGGGCGTCGAACTGACCGACCGCGGCCAGGTGCAGGTCGACGAGCAGTGCCGGACTTCGGCCGAGAACATCTGGGCCATCGGCGACCTGGTGCGCGGCCCGATGCTGGCGCACAAGGCCAGCGAGGAAGGGATCGCCGTGGCCGAAGCCGTCGCCGGCCAGGCCGGGCACGTCAACCTCGAGACGGTGCCGTGGGTGATCTACACGGACCCGGAAATCGCCTGGGTCGGCAGGACCGAGGCGCAATTGAAAGAAGACGGCGTCGAGTTCCGCACCGGCAAGTTTCCGTTCGCGGCCACCGGCCGCGGGCTGGCGATGGGCAACCCGGTCGGCCAGGTCAAGATCGTCGCCGACGCCGGGACCGACGAACTGCTCGGCTGCCAGATCGTCGGTGCCCAGGCCTCGGAGTTCATCGGCGAGGTCGTCGTGGCGATGGAGTTTCACGGCTCGTCGGAAGACCTGGCCCGGATCGTCCACGCCCACCCGACCCTGTCGGAAGCCGTGCACGAAGCCGCGCTGGCCGTCGACCAGCGGGCGATACACAAGGCGAACTAAAACAAAAGGCTATCCACAGATTACACAGATGAACACAGATTTGAGTTGAAAAGTGCCTGGAGACGCTGTGTAATGAACCTGGCTTTCTGCGAGAAAACCGCATCGCTTCTCTATCAAATCCGTGTAAATCTGTGAAATCTGTGGAGTGAAGTTAAACATGCCCGACACAATCCCCGATTCGTTCCGCGCCCTCCGCATCTTCGACGACGAACACGGCTACCGCGCCGAAATCGTCGATCAGGCGGTCGACGAGCAGTCCGAGGGCGACGTGGTGATTCGGGTGGAATTCTCCAGCGTCAACTACAAGGACGCGCTGGCGGCGACCGGCAAGGGCAGGATCCTGCGCACGTATCCCCTCAACGGCGGCATCGACGCCGCCGGCACCGTGGTTCGCTCCGACAACGACCGCGTCGGCCAGGGCGACGAGGTGCTGATGACCGGCTGCGGGCTGTCCGAGACGCGCGACGGCGGCTACAGCGAGTACCTGCGCGTGCCGTCGGATTCGCTGGTACCGCTGCCGGACGGGCTCACGCTGCGCGAGGCCATGCTGCTGGGCACGGCCGGTTTCACGGCCGCGCTGTGCCTGTGGCGCATGGAGGCCAACGGCCAGAAGCCGGACGACGGGCCGGTGGTCGTGACCGGGGCGACCGGCGGCGTCGGCTCGCTGGCGATCGATCTCCTCACGCGCGCCGGCTACGAGGTGCATGCGATTTCGGGCAAGGTCGAGCGATTCGACTGGCTGCGCGAACTCGGCGCCACGCAGTGCATCGGCCGCAACGAGCTTTATTGGGGCGAGAAGCCGCTGGAATCGACCCACTGGGCCGGCGCCATCGACACCGTCGGCGGCGACATGCTGGCCGGGCTGACGCGGGTGATCGAGCCCTGGGGCTCGATCGCGGCGTGCGGCATGGCCGGCGGCATCGGCGTCAGGACCACGGTGATGCCGTTCATCATCCGCGGCGTCAGCCTGCTCGGCATCAATTCGGCCGGCTGTCCGTACGACATCCGGGCGGAACTCTGGCGCCGGCTCGCCGCAGACTGGAAACCGGCCCGGCTGGACCTGATCGAAAACGGCGAGACGACGCTGGAAGGGCTGGACGAGTGCTTCGAGCGCGCGCTGGCGGGAAATTCGCTTGGCCGGATCGTCGTCCGGCCGGGCCATTCGGGCTGAATTCGGCCCGGTCCGGCATTTGTAGTATGATTTTCGCGCTGCTCAGCCACCAAAAAGGGATAGGAACATGGCCAAAGTGCTGATTGTCGACGACTCCGAGACCCACCTGTACTCGCTCTCGAAGATCGTCGAGAACGAAGGTCACGAAGCAATTACCGCGAGTGGCGGCGAAGAGGGGGTCAAGGCGGCCGCCGACCACCATCCGGACCTGATCCTGATGGATGTCGTGATGCCGGATCTCAACGGCTTTCAGGCCACGCGCAAGATCTCGAAGAACCCGGCCACGGCGGACATCCCGGTGATCTTCGTGACGACCAAGGACCAGGAGACCGACCGCATCTGGGGCATGCGCCAGGGCGCCAAGGCCTACCTGACCAAGCCGGTCGACCGCAAGGCGCTGGTGTCTGCAATGAACGACGCCCTGGGAGGCTGACGATGACGATTTCCGCCGGTGACCGGATACCGCACGCGCAGTTGACGGTGATGACCGACAACGGGCCAGAGCCGATCGACGCGGCCGAGCTGATGGCCGAGGGCGCCACCGTGCTGTTTGCGGTTCCCGGGGCTTTTACGCCGACCTGTTCGGCCCAGCACCTGCCCGGCTTCATCGAGCAGGCCGACGCCATCCGCGAGCGCGGCGTCGACCGGATCGTCTGCTGCGCGGTCAACGATGTATTCGTCATGGATGCCTGGGGCAGGGACGCCGGCGTCGACGACAGGATCATCATGGCTGCCGACGGCAACGGCGACTTCGCCCAGGCGCTGGGGCTGGCGATGGACGGCCGCGCGTTCGGCATGGGCCAGCGCAGCCAGCGCTACGCGATGGTCGTGCGCGACGGCGTGGTCGAGGAACTGTTCGTCGAGCCGCCGGGCGAATTCCGGGTCTCCAGCGCCGAGCACGTGCTCTCCGCCCTGCCCGCCTGACCGGCGCCGCCCAAGTGGCCCACTAGCCGGTCAGCCCCCGGTCCCGGTCGCGTAATGGACCGGGTCGACCCCCTGCGGCTCGATCAGGCCGAGCTTGAACCCGGCGAACAGAAGCAGGACCAGCAGCAGCGACATTCCCACGCGCCAGGTCAGGCGCCGCACGGTCCGGTCGCCCTCGCCCTTGTCGTGGACGAGAAAATAGAAGCTCGAGCCGAGGCTGTAGAGGATCGCGAGCAGGAACGCGATGATGACGACTTTGACGAACACGGACGAATCGCTGTTGAAAATCTGCCCGAGATACTACACCCCCGCCCGCGGCATTGCGTGTGCGCTGCAGCCGTTCGCGACCGGCTCCTGACCCGGCGCCGCCTGTCCGATGAGCGTGCGCGGCCTCGTTCCCCACCTTGCCGCCGCGCTGGTCGTGGCCGGCTGCGCCTGGCTGACGGCGTGGCAGATCGAGCGGGCCGGCGAAAAGCGCGAGCTGCTCGCCCGCTGGCATGCGGCCGAGCCGGTCCGGCTTGCGGCCCTGGCTGCGCCCCGGGAGCTTCCGCAGCCGGTCATCGGGGTTGGAACCTGGGAGCGCCGGCGCCAGATACTTCTGGATAACCGCGTACGCGGGCAGCGTCACGGCGTCGAGGTGCTCACGCCGTTCCGGCTCGCCGACGGCCGGCTGTTCCTCGTCGACCGCGGCTGGGCGCCCTGGCCCGCACGCGACGCCGCACTGCCCGACCCCGGCGTCGCCGGTTCGGCCACGGACCCGGGAACGCCGGAGGCGGCGGCAGCTTCGGCTGCCGTCACGATCGAGGGCGTGCTGGCCGAACCGCCCGGCGTCGGCGTGCGGATGGGCCCGAGCCACGCCGCGCCCGGCGAGGCCTGGCCGCGGCTGGTGACGTATTTCGATCACGAACGACTGGCCGAGTGGCTGGGCGAGGAGCTGCAGCCTGCCGTGATCCGGCTGGCGCCGGAACATCCCGCCCACCTGACCGGCGACGAATGGCAGGTCGCGATCTTCGGCCCGAAACGCCACATCGGCTACGCGCTGACGTGGGCGTCGATCGGGCTGGTCGTGACCGGAATCTGGATCACGCTGAGCTGGAGGTACCGGTTCCGGCGCCGCACGGGAAGCCGGGAATGAACACGCCATGACCCGCGGAACGGAGAAAAGCCGGCTCACGCTGGTATTGCTGTTCGCCGTATTCCTCGCCCCGATCGTCGCGGCGGTGGTGCTGCACTCGCGCTGGATCGACTGGCAGGCCGCGCCGGCCCGGGCGCACGGCGAACTGATCGAACCGGTCGAGCCGCTGGGCGCGTTCCGCGCCGACGACGCGACCGGCACCGCGCGTTCGCTGGGCGACCTGACAGGACGCTGGCAGCTCGTGCTGGTCGCCGGCGGGCCGTGCGATGATGCCTGCCGCGAGCGGCTGGCGCTGATGCGCCGGATCCGGATCGCGCAGGACCGGCATGCCGACGAGGTCGGCCTGGTGCTGATCGCCGGCCACGAGCTTCCGGCCCCGCTGGTCGACGAACTCCAGCGGCTGGGCCCGGCCTGGCTGGCGTTCGACGGCGCCGCGGGCACCCGGCTGCGGCGGCGGTTTCCGGATGCCGGTACGGGAGCGTATTACATCGTTGATCCGGAAGGAAATATAATGGAGCGTTTCGATCTGGAGGCAAAACCGACCGGGATTCGCAAGGACCTGGACCGGCTGCTGACGTGGACCGTCCGTGAATGAAATGAAGATATTTCAACGCGTTGCGTGGCTCGCAACCGCGCTCGCGCTTGTCGTCATCGTCGTCGGCGCTTGGGTCCGGCTGACCGACGCCGGCCTCGGCTGCCCGGACTGGCCGGGCTGCTACGGCATGGCGACCTGGCCGAGCGCGCCCGAGCACGTCGACCGCGCCAACGCCGAGTGGGGCCACGTGCGCGCGGTCGAATCCGGCAAGGCGTTCCGCGAGATGTTCCACCGCTACCTTGCCGGTTTCCTCGGCGCGCTGATCCTGGCCCTCGCCGTGCTCGCATGGCGCAACCGCCGCGCGCCCGGCCAGCCGGTCGCGCTGCCGACGATCATCCTCGCGCTGGTCGTGTTCCAGGCCGCGCTGGGCATGTGGACCGTGACGCTGCTGCTCAAGCCGGCGATCGTTACCGCCCACCTGCTCGGCGGCATGATGACGTTCGCGCTGCTGCTCTGGCTGGCCCGGCGCATCGGTGTTCGCGACCACCCGCCGTCGCTGCCGGCGCGCGCCCAGCACCGGGTCGTGATCGCGGCGCTGGTCGCGGTCGGCATCCAGATCTTTCTCGGCGGCTGGGTCAGCACCAACTACGCCGCGCTGGCGTGCACCGATTTTCCGACCTGCGGCGGCCAGTGGTGGCCGGAAATGAACTTTGCCGAAGGCTTCCGGCTCTGGCGCGGCATCGGTGTCGACTACGAGGGCGGCGTACTCGACCCGGCCGCGCGTGCCGCGATCCAGATCGCCCACCGGCTCTGGGCGCTTGTGGTGCTTGCGGCGGCCGCATGGCTGACGGTGCGGCTGTGGCGTGCCGCCGAGCTTCGCCGCGAGGCGGTCGCATTCGCGCTGCTGCTGATCGCACAGATCGCGCTCGGCATCTACAACGTGCTCGGCGGCCTGCCGCTGGCCAATGCCGTGGCCCACAACGGGGTCGCCGCACTGCTGCTGGGGATTCTCGTCGTATTGCTGGACAAGACCCGCCTGCGCCGCTCGGAATGACTGCAGTTCTCCTCCGGCACCGGTGCCAGGCGTTTCTCGATCTGTGCAAGCCGCGCGTCGTGGCGCTGATCGTGTTCACGGCCATGGTCGGCATGGCGCTGTCGACGCCCGGGCTGTTGCCGCCGGGTCCGTTCGTCTGGGGCACGCTCGGCATCGCGCTGGCCGCGGCCGGCGCCGCGGCGCTGAACCACGTGATCGACCGCCGCATCGATGCGCGCATGACCCGCACCCGCCACCGCCCGCTGCCGACCGGCATGCTGACCGAAAGGCAGGCGGTCGCGTTCGCGCTGGCGCTGTCGGCGCTTTCGATGCTGATCCTGGCCGTACTGGTCAACACGCTGACCGCGGTCCTGACCTTCTTCAGCCTGATCGGCTACGCGATCGTCTACACCGTCTGGCTCAAGCGCGCCACGCCGCAGAACATCGTCATCGGCGGCGC
>JAVVDX010000033.1:0-19471 GCA_032251475.1 Wenzhouxiangellaceae bacterium
AATACATGAGGATTCCGAGCACCGCCGGACGCCCCCGGATCGGAGTCCGGGGCAGGCTGGCGCCCGCGCAGTAGTTCTCCGGAGCTTCCTCGGCCCGGATTATTCGTGACCCGCTCGTCGCGAGACCCGATGTTGTTCGACACGGACAGGGCCCGCGGATACGGTGTTTTCGCGACCGAGCGCACCGGAAGCGTACTTGCCGGTACGTTGAGGATGCGCGACCGAGCGAAACGCCGTAGGCGCGAGGCCTGGGGCCGTCGCAGTAAAGCGGGTCACGAGTAATCCGGGCTTAAAAACGGATGTTGAGACGGGCCGCAACCTCCACCGCCTGATCCAGCCTTTCGCCCACCACGCCGAGCACGTTGCCCCCGAACGCGAATTCCGGCGGTGCGTAGCTGGCGGTCAGATCCAGCCGCACGCGCTCGCCGAGTCCCTTGCCCAGACCGACGATCACGCTGTGCTGGGCAAGTTCGTCGTCCAGCGCCGCCGACAGCGCGGGGGCGGTCGGGGTCGGTTGCGACCGGCTGTGGAAGTCGACGTGGAAATCGAAGTCGCTTTCATGCTGCCAGCGCATGCCGACGGTGTAGACGGTCAGATCGTTCCAGGCGAATCGCGGACTGGAACTGTCGCCGAGAAGGGCGTTGAAGCGCGCCGGCAGCGAGCGGCTCGGGAATGCGCCGACGTCGCTGTAGAACACCTGCGAGACTGCGACCGTGAACAGCGTATGTGCGCCGGCGTGCATGTCCAGGCCCATGCGCAGCCGCGACGGAATGTCGAGGTCGGCGGCGTACCCGTGCACGCCGCGCACGCGGGCCAGTTCGTCCATGTTGATCCGCGACTGGTAGCTGGCGTTCATGCTCAGGCGCGGCGCCAGTTCCGAGGCGAAGCCGAGCTGGACGCCGGCGCCCTGCGACAAATCGCGGTTGGCGGCGAAGAAATCGACCGGCTCGAAGTCACCGCGGTATTCGGAAAGGTCGAGCAGCGAATGGCTGAACTGCTGCGAGGCCAGCACCGCAGAAACGCTGATGCGGTTGCGATCGTCGAGCTTGCCGGAAATGCCCGACAGCAGTACCGAGCGCCGGAAGCCGGGCGTATCGTCGCGCGCCTCCCCGCCCGGAACGATTCCGAAACCGACCGCGTCGTCGAACGATCGGGTCATGAACGAGAAGCGCGATTTCGACGGCGTTCCGACCAGCGGGATCGCGAAATCCGGCAGCACGATGTCGCGGTCGAGCCTGAGCCACGTGATCGTCGGCACGGGTGCGCGCTCGATGGCGGGCAGGTCCGGCGTCAGCTCGCGCGCAAGGTACGCCTCCCACGGCCCCAGTTCGAAGCCGGCGAGATACCATGCCATGGCCGACGGCAGCATCGGGTGCGCAGCGACAACGTCGGCGCGCACGGGGCTGCCGGGCACGAGCCAGGCCATCGGAATCAGCAGTGCGAACAGCAGGCGTCGCAGCATTCGGTCGAAATTCGTTCTTGGACGATTCCGGTCAAGTGTACTTGGTCCAATGGCGAAAATACAACAGTTCGGGGCCCGAATTCGGACAGATACCCGCCGCCGGCGGGCAGCATCGCCGCCGGGCCGGCAGAAAACGGAGACGGATGTGGCAGAAAAGCAACAAAGAGGCCGCCAGCCGGTTGCGGCACTGACGATCGCCGGTTCCGATTCCGGCGGCGGCGCCGGCATCCAGGCCGATCTGAAGACGTTCGCCGCGTTCGACGTGTTCGGCGCCAGCGCGATCACGGCGGTCACGGCCCAGAACACGCTGGGCGTGGCACGCGTCGCCGCGCTCGAACCGGCGATGGTCGAGGCCCAGATCGAAGCGTGCCTCGAAGATCTGCCGGTCGGGGCGGTCAAGCTCGGGATGCTCGCCGAGGCCGGCATCGTCCATGCCGTGGCCGACGCACTGGAGCGCGACCGCAACCGGTGCGCACGGTCGCGCGTCGTGATCGTCGACCCGGTCATGGTCGCGACCAGCGGCGCGCGGCTGCTGACCGACGACGCGGTCGCCGCGATCGTCGAGCGGCTGCTGCCGCTGGCCACGCTGGTGACGCCGAACCTGCCCGAAGCCCGGGTGCTGGCCGGGACGGCGAACGCTCCGCCCGGTGACGCACCCGAGCGGCTGGGCGCGCGCATCGTCGAACTCGGCGCGGCCGCGGCACTGGTCAAGGGAGGCCATGCCGAAGGCGGGACATGCTCGGACTGGCTCGTCACGGCCGAGGCGGCAAGCCGTCGCGAATGGCCGCGGGCACCGGGCCGCTTTCACGGCACCGGCTGCGCCTATTCGGCCGCCATCGCCGCGCTGATGGCGCGCGGCGCCGGACTCGAGGACGCGGTCGACCGGGCCGGGGAATGGCTGCAGGTGCAGATCCGGACCGCGTTCGAGCCGCTGCGCGGCCCGCTGAAGGTATTGCCGTTCACGCCGGCGGCCGGCCGGCAGACCGGCGCCGGATGAGACCACCGGGTCGGCGACCGGTGGTTCCGAAGTCGACAGGCTGACTCGCCGGATGGCGCCCGGCGCCGGGCGTCACGCCGCGACGCGCTCGGCGATGGCGCGGCCGAAGCTTTCGGTCGTGCCGTCGCCGCCCATGTCCGGGGTGACGCGGTCACGCTCGGCGATCACGCTGCGGATCGCCGCGCGCAGCCGGCTTGCGCGATCGCCCATATCGACGTGGTCGAGCATCTGCGCGGCGGCCAGCATCAGCGCGCAGGGGTTGGCGATGCCCTGCCCGGCGATGTCGGGCGCCGAGCCGTGCACGGCCTCGAACATTGCGGCCCGGTCGCCGATGTTGGCGCCCGGCGCCAGGCCGAGGCCGCCGACCAGCCCGGCGCACAGGTCCGAGATGATGTCGCCGAACAGGTTGGTCGTGACCATCACGTCGAACCGGTCGGGGTTCATCACCAGGTGCATGCAGCAGGCATCGACGATCATCTCGTCGAACTCGATCTCGGGGTAATCGTCGGCGACCGCGTGCGCAGCCTTCAGGAACAGGCCCGAGACGTCCTTGAGGATGTTGGCCTTGTGCACGGCGGTCACCTTGCGGCGGCCGGCGTTGCGCGCCAGTTCGAATGCATAGCGCACGATGCGTTCGCACCCCTTTCGCGTCACGACCATCTTCGACTCGGCGCGCGAGCCGTCCGCCTCGGTCTTCGCGTCGGCGGCCAGGTACGCGCCTTCGGTGTTCTCCCGCACCGTGATCAGGTCGATGTCCTCGTAGCGCGAGCGCGTGCCCGGGAAGCTGATCGCCGGGCGCACATTGGCGTACAGGTCGAAGCGCTTGCGCAACTCGACGTTGAGCGACCGGAATCCGCCGCCCACCGGTGTCGTCAGCGGGCCCTTGAGCACGTTTCCGTTGCGTTCGATCGATTCGATCGTCGCGGCCGGCAGCAGCGTGTCCTCGGCTTCCTGCGCGGCCAGGCCCGCGAGCTGGAAGTCGTACTCGAATCCGCATTCCAGCGCATCGAGAACGCCCAACGTCGCGTCCATGATTTCCGGGCCGATGCCGTCGCCGCGGATGACGGTGATTGGCGTGCTCATCGCCGCTTCCCTTATCCGTTGTCCGAAGCCAGCAGGCGATCGAGATCGCCGCCCTGTTCGAGCGCGGTGAGATCGTCGAAGCCGCCGACGTGAAAATCGCCGATGAAGATCTGCGGCACCGTCCGGCGACCGGTGCGCGAAATCATCTCGGCGCGCTTGTCCGGTTCGGCATCGAGCGAGACCTCGGTCCAGTTCACGTTCTTCGATTTCAGCAGGCTGCGCGCGGCGACGCAGAAGGGGCAGCTCGCGCGCGAGTACATCACGATGGCATGGTCGGTCATTCGTTTCCTGTCCAGTGTTCGGTTGAGTGTTCGGTCCACGGGGTTCAGATGCACGCTTCGGGCCGCGGCAGGCCGGCGAACCGGCACGCCTCGCGGATCGGCCCTTCCGGGAAAAGCCGGTACAGCGTGCGACTGGATGCGTCCTCCCGGCCGGTGTCGCTGCGCATCGCCGTGACCACGGCCCGCATCAGCGGCGGCGTGCCGTACTCCAGCCAGTGGCGTCGCACGAACCGGATCATCCACCAGTGCAGCTCGCCCAGTTCCTGGCCCGCCAGGCGCGCCATTTCGGCGGCCAGCGCTTCGCTCCACTGTCCGGGGTCGACCAGGTGCCCGTCGGGTTCCAGTTCGATCGCCTCGCCGCCGAAGTGCAGCACGCGCGTGCAGGAATTCTCGCCGTCCATTGTACCGACTCTACAGGGAAACCACGCAGCCGGCGTCGCCGCGCCACTGCCGGGCGGCGGCCCCGTCAAGTTGTCGCACCGGGATCGCGAGACCGGACTCCCGGGGGCATTCGGCAGCCAGTTCCAGCAGATCGAAATCGACGAGCTGGCGCCAGCCGCGCGCATCGGCGCCGGCCAGGTGGACCCGCCCCGAGCCGGAAAACAGCACGCGTGCGTCGAGTTCCAGCGCCGCGGCGGCGAGTACGAATTCCAGCGCCTCGGTCCGGTCGTCGGGACCGTCGGGGGCGAACGCGATCTCGATCAGCAAGCCGCGGCCGGGCGCCGGTACCCCGGCCCGCTCCGGGCCGGCTCCGACTGCCGGGCCCGCGCACAGCCACGGCCCGCGCCCGAAGCAGTCGACCCGTCCGGACCGATCCAGCCGTTCGAACAGCGCGACCAGGCTGGCCCGGCGCCACGGCGGCGGCGGGTCGGCGGCGTGCCGGCGCCGCCAGGACGTCGAACAGACCACCGCCTCGACCCCGTCGCGACCATCGAACGCGTCTGCCACGGCCAGTTCCACGCCGTCTCCGTGCGCGAACAGCAGCGCCGGACCGAAACGGGCCGCGGCGGCGACGGCATCGCGGATTTCCTCGGCCGGTGCGGCCGTGCGTACCAGGGCGATATAGTCGATCATGCGGTCGGTCATCCGGGCATGGCCGGCGACGCGGAAACGGAAATGAAACCCGCGGGCGCCCGGCCGGTCTGAAATGATCATCACGCCGCGAATCGTCGCGGGATGGACATTTTACGCGCGCGACCGCATATTCTTTCACGGCGGCCCGCCGATTACCGAACGAATGAACAGCCGACGATTCCGAAGTCTCGAACATCGAACCCGTACCGGCCCGGCCGCCCGCCTGGTCGTGCTGCTGGTCGCCTGGGCGCTGGCGCTGCAGCCGCTGCTTGCCGCGGCACAGGACGGAGTCCGGTTGCCGGATCTGGGCAGCACCGGCGAAGTGCTGCCGCCCGACCAGGCCCGCGCGTTTCCGAACGACTTCCGCAACTACATGCGATCGCAGGGCCTGCTCGTCGAGGATCCGATCATCGAGTCGTACTTCACCGAGATGGGATTCCGGCTGGTCATGCACAGCGAGGGGCGCGACCGGCCGTTTCACTTTCACGTCCTCAAGGTGCCCGGCATCAACGCCTTCGCCGCCCCGGCCGGGGTGGTCGCGCTCAACGGCGGGCTGATCCTGGCCGCCGACTCGGCCGACGAGGTCGCCGGCGTGGTCGCGCACGAGATCTCGCATGTCACGCAGAATCATCTGGCGCGCGGCGTCGAGGAATCCCGCCGGGTTTCGCTGCCGGTCATGCTGGCCACGCTGGGCCTGGTCATGGCCGGAAGCATGGCCGGCGGCATGGATCCCGAAACGGCCCAGGGCATCCTGATGACCGGCCAGGGGATTGCGCAGCAGGCGCAGATCAACTACACGCGCCAGAACGAGGCCGAGGCCGACCGGGTCGGCATCCAGTTGCTGGCGCGCGCCGGTTACGACCCGACCGGCATGGCCGATTTCTTCAACACGCTCAACCGCTGGTCGCGTTCGCAGGGCAGCGGCCCGCCCGAATACCTGCGCACCCACCCGCTGACGACCAGCCGGGTGGCCGAGGCGCGCGACCGCGCCGCCCGGTATCCGACACCGGACTCGCGCCGCGATCCCCAGTTCGATTTCATCCAGGCACGGCTGCGCGTGCTGATGACCCGGCACCCGGACGAAGCGATCAACCATTTCGAGCAGCGGCTGCAGAACAATCCTCGCAACGAAGCGGCGCTGCATTACGGCCTGGCGTTGGCGCTGATCGATGCGCGTCGGCTCAGCCGCGCCGACGACGAGGTCGAGTGGCTGCTCCACCGCGACGGCGACAACCAGCTTTTCCGGATGCTCAACGCCGAACTGCTGCTGGCCCGGGGCGACATCGACCAGGCGCTGAACGAATTCGAGGCGCTGTACACCAGCTACGGACAGAGCACGCCACTGGCGCTTGCGTTCAGCGACGCGCTGCTGCACAGCGACGACCCGCAGCACGCCGCGCGCGCGACCGAGATCCTGCGCCGGGAACTCAGGCGCAGCCCCGACGATGTGCGCGTGACCGAGATGCTGGCGCACGCGGCCGACCGGGCCGGTGACCCGGTGCGGGCGGCCGAGGCGGTCGCCGAGAACTATTACCAGCGCGGCGGCCTTCCGCAGGCCATCGAGCAACTCGAACGCGTGCTCGAGCGCGACGATCTCGACTACTACGACCGCGCGCGCATTTCGGCCAAGCTCGACCGGATGCGCGTCGAACGTCTGCGCACGATGGGCCGCGACGGCGCCGGCGACGACCGCAGCCGGCTCGCGCCGCCACGCGGCTGAGTTCGTCCGGCCCGGCGGTCGGGCCGAGCCGGAACGTGAATGATCCGGAGCAACCGAACTGTCATCGCGCTGTCATGAATCGGTCACGCGGGTTCGGATAATGAAATCCGACCGTCCACGCGTGCCCGAGCCCGATGAAGCCGAGAATCCTGATCGTCGACGATGAAGCGCCGATTCGCAACATGCTGGCCTTCACGCTCGGTCGGGCCGAGATGGAGGTCGAGACGGCCGACGGCGGCGCCCAGGCGCTCGAGCGGCTCAACGCCGCGGCCCGGCTGCCCGACCCCCGGCTGCCCGATCTGATCGTGCTCGACTGGATGATGCCCGAGCCCGACGGTCCGCAACTGACGCAAACGCTGCGCGACACACCCCGGCTGCGGCATATTCCGATCATCATGCTGACCGCCCGCGCCCGCGAGGCCGACCGCACCCGCGGGCTCGACGCCGGCGCCGACGACTACGTCGTCAAGCCGTTTTCGACCCGCGAACTGATCTCGCGGGTACGGGCCGTGCTCCGGCGCTGCCGGGCCGGCTCCGACTCCGGCAGGTCGTCGCGATCCGGCGCCAAGACGCTGCGTGTCGGCGAGCTGGTGCTGGATCTCGATTCGCACCGCGCCATGGCCGGCGACCGTCCGCTGGCCATGGGGCCGACCGAATTCCGCATTCTGAAACTGTTCATGAGCGCCCCGGGGCGCGCGTGGAGCCGGCCGCAGCTTTTGTCGGAGATCTGGGACGGCGAGCACCGCGTCGAGGAACGCACCGTCGACGTCCACATCCGGCGGCTGCGCAAGGCGCTGGAGCCGGGCGGCCACGACCGCTACGTCCAGACCGTAAGAGGACACGGCTATCGCTTTTCGGATGTAATCTGATCCGATGAGGCAGACTGCGCCCGACGCTCCGGCAAGCCGCATCGAGCAGGCCGCGCCGCCGCTGGCCGAATGGCGCGCGGCCGAACTCGACGACCCGGCGCTTTACCTGAACCGCGAACTCAGCCTGTTGTGCTTTACCCGGCGCGTACTCGAGCTGGCGCGCGATCCGGACATTCCGCTGCTCGAACGGGTCCGCTTCCTGTGCATCTCGTGCACCAACCTCGACGAATTCTTCGAAGTGCGCGTCGCGTCGATCCGGCAGCGCCGGCAGCACGGCGCGCGCCGCCCCGGCCCGGACGGGCTGACGCCGAACCGGACGCTGGAGGCGATTTGCGACGCGGTCGCTGAACTCGTCGGCGAGCAGTACCGGGTGCTCAACGACGAGATCATGCCGGCGCTGGCGGCCGAACGGATCCGGATCCTCAAGCGAACGGAGTGGAACGCCGCCCAGAAGCGCTGGCTGCACCGGCATTTCCGGCGCGAGCTGATGCCGGTGCTCAGTCCGCTCGGACTGGACCCGGCCCATCCGTTTCCGCGCATCCTCAACAAGTCGCTGAACTTCGCCGTCGAACTGGACGGACCCGATGCGTTCGGCCGCAACCCCGGGCTCGCGCTGGTGCGCGCGCCGCGCTCGCTGCCGCGGCTGATCCGGATCGCCGACGACGCCAATTCGGACGGGCGCCAATCCGCCCGCGACTTCGTATTCCTGTCGTCGATCCTGCACGCGTTCATCGACGAGTTGTTCCCGGGCATGCAGGTGCGCGGCTGCCACCAGTTCCGGGTCACGCGCAACTCGGAACTGTTCGTCGACGAGGAGGAAATCGAGGACCTGGCGCGCGCGCTGGAAGGCGAATTGCTCGAACGCGGTTTCGCCGAGGCGGTCCGGCTCGAGCTGGCGTCCAATTGCCCGCCGGCGGTGGCCAAGCAGCTGACCTCGAAGTTCGGCCTCGACGACAGCGACGCCTACCGTTGCGACGGGCCGGTCAACCTCAACCGGATGATCGCGCTGTGCGACGAAGCCGGTCGCCCCGACCTGCTCTACCCGCCGTTTCAGCCGGCAGTGCCGCCGGCACTGGCGCCGGGCCGGAGCCTGTTCGCTGCGATTCGCCGGGGCGATTTCCTGCTGCATCATCCGTACGACAGTTTCGCGCCGACGATCGAACTGCTGCGCCAGGCCGCCGCCGATCCGGACGTGCTCGCGATCAAGCAGACGCTTTACCGGACCGGGGCCGAGTCGGCCGTGGCCAACCTGCTGGTCGAGGCCGCACGCGCCGGCAAGGACGTCACGGTCGTCGTCGAGTTGCGCGCGCGCTTCGACGAACAGGCCAATATCGCGCTCGCAACCCGGCTGCAGGAAGCCGGCGTCCAGGTCGTCTACGGCATCGTCGGGCACAAGACCCACGCCAAGATGCTGCTGATCGTCCGGCGCGAGCGGCGACGCCTGCGCCGCTACGTTCACCTGGGCACCGGCAACTACCACCAGGGCACCGCCCACACCTACACCGACCTGGCGCTGCTGACCGGCCGGCCCGAATTCGGCGCCGACGTCCACGCGCTGTTCATGCAGCTTTCCGGGCTCGGGCGCCCGCCCCGGCTGAACAAGCTGGTGCAGTCGCCGTTCGAGCTGCACTCGTTCCTGCTCGAGCGCATCGCGCGCGAGACCGAAAACGCCCGCCGGGGACGGCCGGCCGGCATCGATGCCAAGCTCAATTCGCTGACCGAGCCGAAGGTCATCCGGGCGCTGTACCGGGCCGCCCGTGCCGGCGTTCCGGTCCGGCTGGTCGTGCGCGGCACCTGCTGTCTGCGCCCCGGGGTGCCCGGCCTGTCGGAAAACATCGAGGTGCGCTCGCTGATCGGCCGCTTTCTCGAGCATTCGCGCGTCTACCGCTTCGTCAACGACGGCAACCCGGAAGTCTGGGCCGCCAGCGCCGACTGGATGGAGCGCAACCTGTTCCAGCGCGTCGAGACGGCGTTTCCGATCGAAGACGACAGGATCGCCGCCCGGATCGTCGACGAATGCATCGAACTGGCCTTTGCCGACGACCGTCAGGCCTGGATCCTCGAACCCGACGGCAGCTACCGCCATGCCTGGCCGGAGACGGGCGAAACCGGACAGCGGGCCCAGCAAGTGCTGCTCGCGCGGGCGGCGGAATCCGGCTGAACCGGGATCGTGCGCCGGCCATTCCGGCAGCGGTTATGATTCGCCCGTCCAGCGCCCGCACGTCGTCCCGCCATGCCGCATCGTGACCTCTATGCCGCCGTCGACCTGGGAAGCAACAGCTTCCACATGCTGGTCGCGCGCCGCGAGCACGGCGAGATGCGCGTCATCGACCGGATCCGCGAGATGGTCCGACTGGCCGGCGGGCTGGACGCGCAGGGACGCCTCGAGCAGCAGGTCCGGGACCGCGCGCTGGCCTGCCTGGCCCGGTTCGGCCAGCGCCTGTCCGGTATCCCCGAACGCCAGGTACGCGCCGTCGGCACGCAGACCTTCCGCCGGCTGGCGCAGCCGCAGCATTTCCTGGTCGTGGCCGAAACCGCACTCGGCTGCCCGATCGACATCATCGGCGGACGCGAGGAGGCCCGGCTGGTCTGGCTGGGCGTGACCGGGGACACCCGCCATGCCGACAGCCCGCGGCTGGTCATCGACATCGGCGGCGGCTCGACCGAACTCGCGGCCGGCTGCGAGACCGATCCGGAGGTGACCGAAAGCCTGCAGTTCGGGTGCGTCGCGACAACCCGCTCGGCGTTCGGGGACGGCCGGATCACGCGCGCACGCTGGCGCCGCGCGGGCGACGAGATCGCCACCGAACTGTCGGCGATGAAACCGGCCCTGGCCCGCACCGGCTGGCGACACGCGATCGGCTCGTCGGGCACGGTCCGGGCGGTGCAGCGCATCGCCGCGCTCGCAGGCGGCAGCCCGCCGGGCCCGATCCGGGCCGAAGACGTCGGCGCGCTGCGCGAGCGCCTGCTCGAGGCCGGTCACGTCGACCGGGTCGGATTCGACGGGCTGTCGGCCTCGCGCCGGCCGGTGATCGCCGGTGGCGTGCTGGTGCTCGAGACCTGCATGCGCACGCTCGGCATCGGGTCGCTGGAAGTCAGCGAGTTCGCGCTGCGCGAGGGTCTGGTGCACGACATGGTCGGCCGGCTCGAAAACCGCGACCCGCGCGACAAGACCGTGCGCGCGATGGCCGAGCGCTTCCGAGTCGACCGGGCGCAGGCCGAACGGGTGCGCGACTTCGCGCTGTGCGGCTTCGAGCAGATCGCCGAGGCATTCGGCCTGGAGCGCATCCACCGCGACATTCTGGACTGGGCCTGCCGGTTGCACGAAATCGGCCTGGCGATCGCCCACAGCCATTACCAGACCCATTCGGCCTGGATCGTCGAGTATTCCGACATGCCCGGCTTCACGCGCCAGGAACAGCAGTACCTGGCCGTGCTGTTGCGCCACCAGCGCCGCAAGCTGCCCGGCGACGCGCTGGCCGGGCTGCCCGAACGCCTGCACGCGAGCATCCGACCGCTGCTGGCACTGATCCGGCTGGCGGTCGCGCTGGCGCGCACGCGCAACGACGCCGACCTGCCCGATTTCGCGCTGTACGCCCGCGATCGCCGCCTTCATCTGGCGCTGCCGGACGGCTGGCTGGCCGCACACCCGCTGTCGGCGCGCAGCCTGGAGCTCGAGAAGCGCCCGCTCGCACGCCTCGGCCTGAAGCTCGAGACCGCAACGCTGACCGCCGCCGAAGCCGGGCAGGCGAACCGGCCGTGAGCACGGCCGAACGCATTCGACGGCGGGCCGCCGCGGCGCGCGCCGTGCGCGAGTTCTTTGCCGCGCGCGGCGTGACCGAGGTGCACACGCCGCCGGTCACCGAAAGCGGCGTGACCGACGTGCACATCGAAAGCGTCGCGCTGGCCGACGGCCGCTTCCTGCGCACCTCGCCGGAGTTCGCCCACAAGCGCCTGCTCGCCGCCGGCGCCGGCGACCTGTACGAGTTCGGGCCGGTCTTCCGCGCCGGCGAGCGCGGGGGGATGCACCGCGAGCAGTTCTGGATGATCGAGTGGTACCGGGTCGGCTGGAGCTGGCGCAACCTGGCCGACGAGGCCGTGGCGCTCGTCGAGACCATCGCGTCGGGGCGGAAGTGGCGGACGGTCCGGATTGCCTGGCGCGAGCTGATGCAATCGGCAGCCGGGCTTGCGCTGGAAACGGCCTCCGACCGGGAACTGGCCGAGGTCGCCGACGACGCACCGCAAGGCCTCGATCGCCCCGAACTGCTCGACTGGCTGTTCGCCACGCGCGTCCAGCCGCACCTGCCGGAGGACCGCATCACGATCGTATACGACTACCCGGCCTGCCAGGCCGCGCTGGCCCGGCTGAACCCGGCCGACCCGCGTTTTGCCGAACGCTTCGAGGTCTTCGCCGGCCCGGTCGAGCTGGCCAACGGCTACCGCGAACTGACCGACGCCGAAGAGCAGAGGCGCCGCTTCGAGGCCGACAACCGGCGCCGGGCCGCGCTCGGGCGGGCGCCCATGCCGGTCGACGAAAGCCTGCTGGCCGCGCTGGAACGCGGTCTGCCCGAATGCGCCGGGGTCGCGCTCGGCTTCGAGCGCCTGCTGATGGTCGCGAACGCCGCCGGCTCGATCGACGCGGTCGCGATTGATTGACGTTCGTCAATTCGCGCGGCATTCGCAATCGCGTATGATTCCGACCAATTATTCCAACAAATCGGGGCCGTGCGAATCCAATGAAACCAGAAAGCGCTGCTGATGCCCGCGCATCCGCCTCCCCTGCTCACCGGATCCTGTTCGTCACGGCCGTGCTCGCGGCCATGGTCGCGGCCGCCGGTGCCGGTGCCCAGACCGACGACACCCGACCCAACTGGCGGGTGATGTGGGCCAACGATGCGATCTTCGGCTCCGACAACCAGTTCAGCAACGGTTTCGGCGCGGCCAAGCATTCGGCGCTGGCCGAGTCGCTGGACGAAGCCGGCGGCACGCCGGCGTTCGGGCGCTGGCTGGCGCGCTTCTTTCTGCCCTCGCGCGACGGACTTTACTTCCGCGAAGGCTGGACCGTCGGCCACAACCTGCAGACCCCCGACAACATCAAGGTGCGCGAGATCAACCTCGATGACGTCCCGTACGTCAGCATGATCGGCTGGACCAACTCCCACATCGCGTTCGACAATCGCCGCTTCACCGGCTTCCAGACCCTCGTCGGATGGGTCGGCGACATCACGCTGGGCGAGCAGATCCAGAGCACGGCGCACAAGATCTCGAACGCCAACGACCCGAAGGGCTGGGACAAACAGCTCGACAACGAACCGCTGTTCAACGTCTACTGGATGAAGAAGTACAAGCTGTTCGACAGTGCGTTCATGGACGTGACCGGCAACGCCGACATCGCCGCTGGCAACATGTTCACGTTCGGCCAGACCGCGCTCGAATTCCGATTCGGCGACCGGCCGGACGGTTTCGCGTACCAGGTCAACACCATCGGCCACAACCTCGATTACGACGCCCGGATCCACGCACCCGGCAAGAGTTATCTCTACACCAGCGTCATCCTGCGCGGCTCCGGAGTGCTGCACGCACTGCCGCGCGACGGCAACCTGATTCGCAACGACAACGAGTGGACCGACGACAACCGGCTCAACGCCGAGGAATGGATCGGACAGGCCGCTTTCGGCCTGCACTACGAGCGAGCCAACTGGGGGCTGCACGCCAACCTGTTCATTTCCAGCTCGGCGGTCGAAAGTCCCTCGGGCAACAACGTCGCGGACCCGAACAACAATTTTGCGGTGCTGCTGTTCGAGTGGCAATTCTAAAGGAACCTCTGAAAAACTACTGCGCATGCGCCTGGCGGCGTCCGGCGGTGCTCGGAATCCTCATGTATGCACATATACACTGCGGTTCCTGCGCTCCGGCGGCCACCGCCAGGCACCCGCTCGCTACGTTTTTCAAAGGTTCCTTGGGAACCTACGGGATCGACGGCGCCGCAGTCGCTTCCTGATGCCGCGCGAGCACGCGGCGGAACGCGACTTCGACGCGCTCGACCAGCGTCAGCCGGTTCGGCTGAACGACCCGGCGGATCCGCTGGCAAGGAACCCAGCGCACCTTTTCGCCGGGAATCCTGAGACCTAGCTCACAGTCGTCGCTGTCCGGCTGCCAGACCCGGTCCGACGGGGGCAAGGCAATTTGTCCGCCGCTTCGGACCGAGACCACGTAGCCCAGTTCGAACCCGCCGCCCAGATCCAGCCGCGCGGCGTTGAGCGGCCGGCTGCGGCTGAAGCCGTCGTCGAACAGGCGCCGGTCGGCCTCCACCAGCACGATGCGACCGTCCGGATAGACCCGTTCGACGATGGTTTCGGGCCACATCGGCACGAGCAGGCGATGGAACGGAGCGCACATTATCAGTGCTGCAATCGGGAACAAGGTGAGCCATACTAGCGCGGAACGGAGAGAGGCCGCGAGTCTGGGGGAACTCGTCATCAGAATAAATATAGCATGGGGACCTTGCAATGACCTCCAACCCGGACGCGATTCGCATTCGACCGGCACGCGCTTCGGAATTGGCCAAGCTGGCAGACCTGGTGCGCGGCCGACTCCCGGATCTGATGAAGTCGGCCGCCTCGACCCAGGCCGACAACGTTCGCAAGCGCCTGGCCAGCCTGCTGCCCGACGAAGCGCTGCTGCTGGCAATCTCGGAACGCAAGCTCACCGGCATGGCCGCGCTGGACCTGGACCGGGCCCGGCTGATGGCCATGTATCTGGACCCGAACAGCGCGCGCGCCGACACTGCACGCCAGCTCATCGAGGCGGTCGAGGACACGGCCCGGCAATACGGCGTCCACCGTCTGTACTGCACGGTCAAGCCGCAGGCCTGGGCGTTCATGGAGCGGATGGGCTACCAGGCGACCGGCCTGCCCGACGAGGACCAGCCGGTGGACCTGTCGAAAAAGCTGTTCGACCACGCCGGCCAGTGGGAACAGAAGGTCTTCGAGATCCATCGCGATCTGGGCATCCCGCCCAACTACGGCGCCCGGCACCGCCTGCGAATGGTGCCCGACACGACCGAGCGGACCTCGATCGGGCTGGATATCTTCAACCGCGACACCGAGTTGACGCCGGACGCGGCCCAGGCCTGGATCCGGATGCGCGGCGTGGCGCTGAACCACGGGGTCGAACTCAATCCGGTCTCGGGCTACCGGAGCACGACCTACCAGGCCGAGCTGATCCGCAAGAAGCTGGCCGAAGGCCAGCCGATCGAGACCATCCTCAAGTCGTCGGCGGCGCCCGGCTACAGCGAGCACCACGCCGGCAATGCGCTGGATATCACGGCACCCGGCTTGACGCCGCTGAGCGAGGACTTCGCCTCGTCCAAGGCCTACGAGTGGCTCAAGACCCACGCCCGGCTGTACGGCTTCCGCGAATCGTTCCCGAAGCACAACCGGCACGGCCTCGAATGGGAACCGTGGCACTGGTGCTACCGCAAGCTGTTCGATCCTTCGGCCAGGCGCTGAGCCGACCCGCGAGCTTCTAGCGGTCAGCCCGAGACCCGTCCGTACGCGGCCAGCGCGCGTTCGCGGCCGGCCTTGAGGTCGATGCGCATGGCCGGATAGCCGCGCCGCCGACGCTCGTCGTCGCCGAGCCGCGCGAGCGCCTTCGGCCCCAGACCTCCAAGTTCCGGACACCAGCGGCCGATATAGGCCGCGTCGGGATCGAAGCGCCCGGCCTGCAGTTCGGGGTTGAAGACCCGGAAATACGGCGCGGCATCGGCGCCGCAGCCGGCGGTCCATTGCCAGCCCTGGGTGTTGTTGGCCAGATCGGCGTCGACCAGCTCGTCCCAGAACCAGCGGGCCCCTTCCAGCCACGGGATCAACAGATTCTTGGTCAGGTACGACGCGACGACCATGCGCACCCGGTTGTGCATCCAGCCGGTCGCGCGCAGCTCGCGCATGCCGGCATCGACCAGCGGCACGCCGGTGCGCCCGCGCTGCCAGGCGTGAAGGTCGTCGGCGTAGTCGTCCGGCTTGCGCCAGGGAAACGCCTCGAAACGGCCCTGGAGCGGGCGATCCGGCGTCTCCGGAAAGTGATGCAGCAGCATGGTCGAGAACTCCCGCCAGGCCAGTTCCCGCACGAAGGCCAGCGGACCCCTGCCGCCCGGAAGTTCGCCCGAGG
Organism: Wenzhouxiangellaceae bacterium; assembly: GCA_032251475.1. GTDB lineage: Bacteria > Pseudomonadota > Gammaproteobacteria > Xanthomonadales > Wenzhouxiangellaceae. The sequence continues at coordinate 15,656 of JAVVDX010000033.1, forward strand.
GCGACAGCGCCGCGACCGCCTGCGCCGGCGAGACGTGCCCGAAATGCAGGTACGGCGACAGCCGCGAGGTACCGGGCCGGTCGGGCCGGTCGCGCCGGCCGTGGTAATGGCGCACCGCGTCGTCGGCGAACTCGCCCAGCCGCCGCCGGCCGGCCAGTTCGCCGATCTCCCAGTGTTCGGCCAGCGAATCGGGCCACGGATGGTCGGGCAGCAGCCCGAGCGACTCGACGGTTTGCGACCGGATCCCGGGATCCACGCCCGGCAGCTCGCGCGGCTCGGGCCTGCGTGCGACCCCCCGCCAGTCGCGCTGCATCCGGTTCCAGTACGGCGTGAATACCTTGTACGGCCCGCCGCCGGACGAGGCGCTGCCGTCGCGCTGCAATTCCCACGGCTCGAACAGCACCGCGGCGCGAAAGCCCGTCGCCTCGAGCCCGGCCCGCCGCAGCCGGCGCTTGATCCGCCGGTCGCGCTCGACGATCGCCGGCTCGTACAGCCGGTTCCAGTACACCGCGACCGCACCGGTCTCGCGCACCAGTTCGTCGAGCTGCCCGCCGGTTTCGCCGGCGCGCACGATCAGGCGCGACCCGCGCGAGGCCAGCCGCTCATCGAGGTCTCCCAGCGCGTCGTGCAGCCACCACCGGCTTGCGGCACCCGGCGCCCAGTGGCCTTCCGATTCCGGATCGTGGACGTAGACCGGCACCACGCGCCGGTGACGGCCGCGCGCATGGTCCAGCGCCGGGTTGTCCGCCAGCCGGAAATCCCGTCGAAACCAGACCAGGGCCGTCCCGCTCATGCCGCCAGTGTGCCTCATCGGAGTGAACGCACGAACGACAACGCCGGACAGCCGGTCGGAAGGCGCCGCGCTGTGCAAGAATCCCGGACACCGATTCGAAACGTGGCAACCGGAGCCGGGCCGAATGGAAAAGAACAAGGCGCTGGAGCAGATAAACCGGATCGTGCCCGGCACGCTGATGGAAACGCTGGGGATCCGCTATACCGACGCCGGAGAGGATTTTCTCGAGGCGACGATGCCGGTCGACGAACGCCATCTGCAGCCGATGAAGCTGCTGCACGGGGGCGCGACCGCGGCGCTGGCCGAAAGCGTCGGCAGCGCGGCCTCGGGGATCCGGCTGCACGGCACCGGCCGCCACCCGGTCGGACTCGAACTGTCGATCAACCATATCCGGGCCGTGACAGGCGGCTCGCTGACCGCGCGCGCCGAGCCGGTGCATCTCGGGCGTACGACCCACCTGTGGCGCATCGGCATCGCCGACGAGTCCGGCCGCCTGGTGGCCGAGGCGCGCCTGACGATCATGGTGCTGGAGTCCGCGGAACGCTGAGGCGCCAGCGCACCGGCGCTGTTACAGCGCAGCGTCGGCGCCGTCCGGTTCGAGCTCGGCCAGCGCCTTGCGCGCCTGACCGAGCCCGGGATCGAGAGCCAGCGCCCGGGAGAACGCCTCGGCCGCCGCGTCCGGCCGGCCGCAGCGCTGCAGCGCCAGACCGAGCTGCATCCAGGCCTGTTCGGGCCCGGGGTCGCCGGGCCACTTCGGCAGCACCAGGTAACGCTCCAGCGCTTCCACGGCCCGCGCCAGGCGCGTGCCGTGCCGGGCCCCGATGCGGCCCAGTTCGTACAGCACCGCCGGATCGTCGGGCAATTCATCGAGCAATTGCTCCAGCCACTCGACAGCCTCGTCCGGGCGCTCGAGCCGATCAGCCCAGCGCGCCGCCTGCAGCAACCACTCGCGCGGCGCGTCGGGCCCGGCATCGATGGCCCGGCGCAATGCCGCCAGCGCCGCCCCCGGGTCGCCGCGGCGCGCATGGCTTCTGGCGTCGCGATACAGCGCGCGGGCCCGGTCGAGGCCCGCGAGGCGCTGCTGCAGTTCGCGGGCGCGGGCGCGGTCACCGCCGGCGATCCCCGGGGCGCGCCGGTGAAACGCGATCAACGCGTCGAGCGCATCCACGTTTTCGGGCTCCAGCGCAATCGCCTGCTCGAGATCGTCGTGCAGGGCGCGCGCAATGCCCAGCGACGCCAGCATGCCCGCACCGTCGACCATGCGCGCGCGGTAGCCGGCCTGCTCGACGAGCAGGCCGGGCCGCCGATCGACGGGGGCGAGCTCGATCGCTCGCCCGGTCAGGTCCAGGGCCTGCCCCGGCGCACCCATCCGGTCGGCCAGCCGGGCGCGCAAACGCAGCGCGCCGACGCGATCGTCCCGGTCGAGAACGTCGAGTATTTCGCCGAGCGCGGAGAGGTCGCGCGTCGCGAATGCGCGCTCGACGACCCGCTCGATAGGAGCGCCGTCGGCGTCGCGCGTCGCGCCCCCGGCACTCGACGCACCGGGCGGCGGCAAGCCGACCGCCAGCAACAGGACGATGGAGAAACGCGCAATCAGCGACATGCCCGGTTTCCGAGAACGATGCACCAGCCGAATCAGACCCCTGACGAACCGTATTTATTTCAGCAATTTGCCCGGGTTGAGGATGTTGTCCGGATCGAACGCGCGCTTGACGGCCTGCAACAGGCCGATTTCGGCCGGGCTCTTGACCAGGTCGAGATAATCGCGCTTGAGCAGGCCGACACCGTGCTCGGCCGACAGGCTGCCGCCGAAACGGCCGACCAGCCCGAATACCTCGGGGCTCAGTCCGTCGCAGGCTTCGCGAAACGCATCGACCGACCAGTCGTCGGGCTTGAGCACGTTCATGTGCAGATTGCCGTCGCCGATATGGCCGAACCAGACGACCCGGAAATCCGGGTAGCGCTTTTCGACCAGCGCATCGAGCGCGGTCAGGAACTCGGGCACCGCCGAGATCCGCACCGACAGATCGTTCTTGTACGGCGTCAGCCCGGCGATGGCCTCGCTGATCGCCTCGCGCCAGTGCCACAGTTCTTCGGCCTGGCCCTCGCTCTGGCTGATCAGGCCGTCGACCACCTGCCCGTCCTCGGCCAGGCGCTCGAACACGACCAGGGCGTCTTCCTGGCGCGCACCGTCGGGGTCGTCGAATTCGACGACGGCGTAGAACGGCGCCTCCGATTCGAGCGGGAACGCGCCGTCGCCGGCCCGGGCGACGTGCTCGACGCTGGCGGCGTCGAAGAACTCGAACGCCGAAAGCGCCAGCCCGGCGCGCAGCGCGCGGAACGCCGGCATGATCGAATCCAGACCGGCGAACGCGAGCAGCAGCACCGAGCGCTGCGGCGGCGGGCCGATCAGACCGAACGTCACCGACGTGATCAGCCCCAGCGTGCCCTCGCTGCCGATCATCAGGTGGCTCAGGTCCGGCCCGGCGTTGTTCTTGACCAGGCCGCGGTTGAGTTCGAGCACGTCGCCGGCGCCGGTCACGACGGTCAGGCCGCGCACCCAGTCGCGGGTCATGCCGTAGCGCAGCACGCGGATGCCGCCGGCATTGGTGGCGACCGAGCCGCCGGCCTGGGCCGAGTCGGCCGCGGCCCAGTCGACCGGGTAATACAGACGCCTGTCGGCCACATGCCGCTGCAGCTCGCCGACCGGCAGCCCGGCCTCGACCGTAATCGACGGCTCGGTCTCGTCGAACTGCACGATTTCGCGCATCTTTTCGAACGACACGACCATTTCGCCGTCGGCCGCCACCGCGCCGCCGGATAGACCGGTGCGTCCGCCCGACGGCACCAGCGCAACGCTTTCGGCGCGCGCCCAGCGCACAAGCTCGACGACGTCGCCGGTCGTGCGCGGAAACGCGACCGAGCGCGGCTTCGGCGCCCAGAAACGGGTCCAGTCGCGGCCGTAATGCTCGAGCGAGGACGGATCGTCGTGCAGTTCGATATTCGGAAATTCGGTCATTGCG
>JAVVDX010000033.1:19571-22329 GCA_032251475.1 Wenzhouxiangellaceae bacterium
ATGACCCAGCCGAACTACTCGCTCGCCAAGGACAAGATCCGAATTCTTCTTCTGGAGGGCATCCAGCAAAGCGCGGTCGACTGCTTTCGGGAAGCCGGCTATACGCAGGTCGAAAGCCTTCCCGCCGCGGTCGGCGCCGACGAACTGGCCGAGCGGATCGCCGACGTGCATTTCATCGGCATCCGGTCGCGCACGAAACTGACCTCGACGGTTCTCGAAAAAGCCCGCAAGCTGACCGCGATCGGCTGCTTCTGCATCGGCACCGACCAGGTCGACCTGGCCAGGGCACGCCACATGGGCATCCCGGTATTCAACGCACCTTATGCTAACACCCGATCGGTGGCCGAACTGGTGCTGGCCGAGATCGTCATGCTGATGCGCGGCATTCCGGCCAGGAACGCCGCCGCCCACCGCGGACGCTGGATGAAGACCGCGAAGGACGCCTACGAAGTCCGCGGAAAGACGCTGGGCATCGTCGGCTACGGCCACATCGGCTCGCAGCTCGGCATCCTGGCCGAGGGGCTGGGCATGCACGTCATCTATCACGACATCGTGCGCAAGCTGCCGCTGGGCAACGCACAGCCGGTCGGCAGCCTGAACGAGGTTCTCGGGGCATCCGACGTCGTCTCGCTGCACGTGCCCGACACCGAAGACACCCGCGGCATGATCGATGCGGCCGAACTGGGCCGGATGAAGGAAGGCGCGCACCTGATCAACGCATCCCGCGGCAAGGTGGTCTCGATCCCGGCGCTGGCGAGCGCGATCGAGAGCGGCCACCTGGCCGGCGCCGCGATCGACGTGTTCCCGTCCGAGCCGGCCTCGAAGGAAGACGAATTCGTCTCCGAGCTGCGCGAGTTCGACAACGTGCTGCTGACTCCGCACATCGGCGGCTCGACCCGGGAAGCGCAGCAGAACATCGCCTTCGACGTCGCGACCAAGCTGATCCTGTATTCCGACAACGGCTCGACCACCGGCGCCGTCAACTTTCCGGAAGTCAACCTGCCGGACCACGCCACGGCCCGCCGCATCATGCACATCCACAAGAACGAACCGGGCGTGCTGCACGCGATCAACAACGTGTTTTCCGAAGCCGGCATCAACATCGCCGGCCAGTACCTGCAGACTCTGCCAGACGTCGGCTACGTGGTCATGGACGTCGAGACCGACGATGCCGGCCCGGTGCTCCGGGGTCTGAACGAAATCCCCGCCACGATCCGCACCCGCTACCTGAGGTAGCCGCCATGAGCCACGACATCCGACACAACGCGGGCGCGAGCCGCTTCGAGACCGAGGTCGACGGCCACCAATGCGTGCTCGATTACACGCTGGCCGACGACGTGATCTCGATGAACCGGGTCTACGTGCCGCCGCCGGTCGAGGGCCGCGGCATCGCCGGCGCGATCACGCGCCACGCGCTCGATTACAGCCGCGAAAACGGCTGGAAGGTCGTTCCGCGCTGTCCCTACGTCAAGGCGTGGATCGAGCGGCACCCCGATTATCAGGACCTGCTGGCCGGGGATCTGCCGGCCGGCTGAGCGAGCTGGCCGGCACGGTAGTCGGCGAGATACGTCCGCAACTCGTCACGCACTTTCGGCATCAGGAAGTACATGCCGAGCACGTTCGGGAACGCCGCGGCCAGCAGAACCGCGTCGGCCAGGCCGATGACGGCGCCGAGCTGCATCGAGCTGCCGATGACGGCGAACAGCAGAAACAGCGTCTTGTAGACCCCCTCGGTCGCCGGCGTGCGCCCGACCAGGTAGGTCCAGCTCTTCATGCCGTAGTACGACGCGGCCAGCATGGTCGAGAACGCGAACAGCATGACGGCAACCGACAGCACGACCGGAAACCAGTCGATGACGGTGGCGAACGCCCGCGAGGTCAGTTCGACCCCGCCCATGCCGGTGGTATCCAGATACGCACCCGAAAGCACGATCACCAGCCCGGTCAGCGTGCAGATGACGACCGTGTCGATGAACGGTTCGTACAGCGCGACCAGCCCCTCGGTGACCGGCCGGTCGGTCTTGACCGCCGAGTGCGTGATCGCCGCGAGCCCCACGCCGGCCTCGGACGAGAACGCCGCGCGCTGGAACCCGACCGCGAGCACGCCCAGCGCGCCGCCGGCCACCGACTCGATGCCGAACATGCTCTCGAACATCAATCCGAACGCTGCCGGAATCTGCGCGCCGTTGACCCAGATGATCGCGACGGCCGAAAGCACGTAGACCAGCGCCATGATCGGCACGACCTTCGAGGCCACACGCGCGATCGAGCGGATGCCGCCGATGATCACCAGGCCGATCAGCGCCGCCAGCAGCAGCCCGAACAGCCAGCCCTTGCCGGCCCACCACGAGGCCTCGCCGCCGGTGATCTCGACGAACTGGCGGAACGTCTGGTTGGACTGGAACATGTTGGCGCCGCCGAACGACGCCATGACCGCGAACAGCGCGAACATCGCCGCCAACGCACGGCCGAGGCGCGCGAACCCCGGACCGCGCTCGGCCAGCCCGCGCGACAGGTACCACATCGGCCCGCCCGAGACCGACCCGTCGTCGTGGTGCCGGCGATATTTCACGCCCAGCGTGCACTCGCAGAACTTCGACGACATGCCGAGAAAGCCGGCCAGCATCATCCACGGCACGGCACCCGGCCCGCCGACCGACACCGCGATCGCGACGCCGGCGATATTGCCCAGCCCCACGGTGCCCGAAAGCGCCGTCGCCAGGGCCTGGAAATGGGTGACCTCGCCGGGGTGCGAATA
>JAVVDX010000033.1:22429-26184 GCA_032251475.1 Wenzhouxiangellaceae bacterium
TCGACCGGGTTGGTCGCGGCGGCCGGGTGGTCGGCCGGGTCGACGAGATGCAGCACGAGCTGATGGCCGAAAAAGTCCAGATCCAGCCAGCGGTCGGCCGCGCGCCCGGTCTTGCACCCGAGCACGTCAGTGTAGAACGCCCGGGTCCGGTCAAGGTCGGTCACCGGCAGGGCGAGGTGGAACGGCGGCATGGGTGCCTGCGCGGAATCGGTAGCCATTCGACGGCGTCGCCTCTTGCTTCGGATTCAGGATTGCTACAATATAACGCGATGCGCACGAGAAGATCACCATGCCGGGTCTGGATCGGGCTGGGACTCGCGGTTTCCCTGGCCCTGGCCCAGACGGCGCTGGCCCTGCACGATGTGCGCCATCACTCCCCGCACCCGGTCTCGCAGTGCGAATTGTGCACGGCCGGACCATCGCTGACCGCCTCGGCACCGGACAACACGCCGGTATTCGAGCTGGCGTCCGTCAACGCCTCGCCGATATCGGCGCCCGCCGGGGTTGTCACCCGATCCGCCCACACTCCCCGCGCCCGCGAGCCTCCCCACCTGGCCTGAACCGAAATCCGCGTCGCGCTCCGCCGCCCTGACGGGGCGTTGCGCACGCGGCAATCGTGCTTCCGGCACGGTTCGTGACCGTGTCGGAAAATCCGAACAATCCGGCAATTCATGGTGGAGACAAGTCAATGCGATGGCAATACGGATGCGTGGCCATGCTCGCGCTCAGCGGCGGCACCGGCGCGCAACAACCCGATCACGGGGATGAAATCGAGCAATTGAGGCAGGCGCTGGACGAGCTCAAGACCCAGTACGAGGCCCGGATCGATACGCTGGAGCGGCGTCTGGCCGAGGCCGAGAAGAAGATCGGCGAGAGCGCGGAGGACGCCGAGGAAGCCCGGCAACAGGCCGAGGAACTGGCGCTGGCGCCGCGCGCATCGTCCGGGGGTTCGACTTCGCGCAACGTGTTGAACCCGGAAATCGGCGTCGTGATCCAGGCCACCGCGGCAACGCTGGACGTCGAGGCGGAAGGTTATGCGGTGCCCGGGTTCACGCCGCCGGAGTCGGCCGGGACCGCCAACAAGGGCTTTTCGCTGGGCGAGACCGAGATCAATTTCCAGACCGCGATCGACGACAAGTTCTATGGCAACCTAACCGTCGCGCTGGAGGACGAGGGCGGCGGGACCGAAGTCGAGCTCGACGAGGCCTGGTTCGAAACGCTGGCGCTTCCGGCCGGGCTGAAGCTGCGCGGCGGACGCTTTTTTTCGGCGATCGGCTACCTGAACTCGTTCCACACCCACGCCGACGACTTCATCGACCGGCCGCTGCCGTACCAGGCGCTGTTCGGCAAGCGCTACGCCGACGACGGCGTGCAGCTGAGCTGGCTGAAACCGATCGACGCGCTGCTGTTCGAGTTCGGCGGCGAAGTCATGCAGGGCGACGGCTTTCCCGGCGCGGCCGGCGACGGCCTGGGCGCGTTCACGCTGTTCAGTCATCTCGGCGGCGATTTCGGCACCGGGAGCAGCTGGCGCCTGGGCGCCTCGTACCTCGAGGCCGACGTCGACGAACGCACCCTCGAGGAGCGCGAACTGGCGCTCGACCCATCCGACCCGGAAAGTCCGGTCGTCGCCGATCCTGTATTCGACGGCGAAAGCCGGACCTGGGGGCTGGATTTCGTCTACAAGTGGGCTCCGAACGGCAACGCCACGGTGCGCAACTTCGTATTCCAGGGCGAAGGCTTCGTGCGCGAGGAGGAAGGGAGGCTGGCCGGGCTGCCGTTCGACGGCGAGCAAAGCGGCTATTACGTCCAGGGTGTCTACCAGTGGCAGCCGGGCTGGCGCTTCGGCTACCGCTTCGACGCGCTGGACTCGGACAACCGGGGCATCGTCGTGCCCGGCTTGTTCCTCGACCCGCTGGGGCTGGACCCGATGCGCCACAGCATCATGATCGAATGGTCGAATACCGATTTCTCGCGCATTCGCGGCCAGTACATCCGCGACGAATCGACGCCGGTCGACGACGACCAGTTCCTGCTCAACTACGTGTTGAGCTTCGGCGCGCACGCCGCGCACAAGTTCTGACTCGAGGTGGAAAATGAAGACCAAGATCGCATTGCTGCTGTTCGCCGTCGCCGCGGTCGCCGGTCCGGCGCACGCCGACCTGAACGTTTTTGCCTGCGAACCCGAGTGGGGCGCGCTTGCAGCCGAACTGGCCGGCGATACCGCCGACATCGCGGTCGCGACCACCGCGCAGCAGGATCCGCACTATATCCAGGCGCGTCCGGGCCTGATCGCCCGGGTACGCGAGGCCGACCTGGTCGTCTGCACCGGCGCCCAGCTCGAGATCGGCTGGCTGCCGCTGCTGCTCCGGCGCGCCAGCAACCCCAAGGTCAATGAAGGCAGCGAAGGCCATTTCGCCGCCGCCGACCACGTGCGCAAGCTCGACGTGCCGAGCACGGTCAGCCGGGCGCAGGGCGACATTCACCCGTCGGGCAATCCGCATATTCACCTCGACCCGCGCAACGTCCGGCTGATCTCGCGCGCGCTGGCCGAACGCATGGCCGCGCTGGACCCGGCCAACGCCGATCTCTATGCGCAGCGCCGGAAAGCGTTCGAGGAACGCTGGGCCGAGGCCGTCGGGCGCTGGGAAGAGCGCGTCGAACCGCTCGAAGGCATGCGATTGATCTCGCACCACACGGCCTTCCGATACCTGGCCGAATGGGCCGAACTGGAGATCGTCGACCATCTCGAGCCCAAGCCGGGCCTTCCGCCGACCAGCGGCCACCTGTCCGGGCTGCTCGACAGGTTCCGCGCCAACCCGCCGGTCGCGGTCGTCCGGACGCCTTACTCGGACCCGCGGCCGTCGCAATGGCTGGTCGAGCGGCTGGCCGTGCCCGACGCGATTCTGCCGTACACGGTCGGCGGCGCGCCGGGTGCCGACGACCTGTTCGGGCTGTTCGAGGTCACGATTTCCAGGCTTGAGCAACTGGCGAAATGAACTGGAGCGCGCTCGACGTCCAGATCCTCGGGCCGGCGTTCGTCGCCGGCCTGCTCGTGGTCGCCACGCACGTGCCGCTGGGCCAGGAGGTACTCAGGCGCGGCATCATTTTCATTGACCTGGCGATCGCGCAGATTGCCGGTCTGGGGGTGATCATCGCGCATACGCTGGGCATGGCGGAATCGGGCTGGGCGCTGCAACTGTCGGCCGCCGGCGCCGCGTTGCTGGCCGCGGCCGGGCTCAACTGGAGCGAGAAACGGTTACCCCAGGTCCAGGAAGCGCTGATCGGCACGCTGTTCGTGCTTGCGGCCACGGCCGGCATCCTGTTCCTGTCCGGCAATCCGCACGGCGGCGAGTACCTGAAAGATCTGCTGGTCGGCCAGATCCTGTGGGTACGGCCGGAAGTATTGTGGCCGATCGCCCTGCTCTATGCCGCTGTGCTGGCACTTTGGTTCGCGTTCGGCATGCGCCACGGCCGCTGGCTGTTCTACGTGCTGTTCGCGATTGCCGTCACCGCGTCGGTGCAGCTCGTCGGCATCTACCTGGTATTCGCCACGCTGATCATTCCGGCGCTGGCAACGCGCGCGCTGGCCGGGAAGTGCCGCCTGATCGCGGCCTGGACGATCGGCGCCGGCGGATACCTCGCCGGCCTGGCGCTGTCGGCGCTTTTCGATCTGCCCAGCGGCGCGGTCGTGGTCTGGACGCTCGCGGTGCTGGCGCTGGTTGCGCAGATTCCCGTCCATCGGTTCACCAGGTAAA
>JAVVDX010000034.1:0-9108 GCA_032251475.1 Wenzhouxiangellaceae bacterium
GCCCGCGTGGCGAAACGCTTTTCCAGACATGGTCCGATCCGGCTTCATGCGCCGCGGTGTGGCTGAGGTAGGTACGTAACCAGGTTCGCATATACACTCCGATTCCTGCGCGGAGCCTGCCCCGGACCCCTATCCGGGGGTTTCCGGCAGGGTGCACGTCCGGGCCGGTTCGGAGTAGGCTAAGCTCTGAATCCCCGTCACGTCTCGGCCGAGGCCATGACCATGTTCGCGCAAATCCGGGAGTGGTACCACCGGAATTTTTCCGACCCGCAGGTCGTGATTCTGGCGCTGCTGCTACTGGCCGGCGTGGTGCTGGTCATGACCCTCGGGCAGATGCTCGCGCCGGTCTTCGCCAGCATCATCGTCGCCTACCTGCTCGAAGGGATGGTCGCGCGGCTCGAATCGTTCGGAATTCCCCGGCTGATCGCGGTGCTGGCTGTGTTCAGCGGCTTCATGGCGCTGCTGCTGGTGCTGTTCTTCGGCATCACGCCGATGATCACCCGCCAGGTGGTCGACGCCGCGCGCGTGTTTCCCGACTACATCAGCCAGTTGCAGGCCTTCGTCGTCCAGTTGCCCGAGCGCTACCCGCAGATCGTCGGTGACAGCCAGGTCAACGACATCCTCGAGAGCATTCGCAAGTACATCACCGAGCAGAGCGGCAAGGTGGTCTCGCCTTCGGGGCTGATCTACCTGATCGGGCTGGTCGTGTTCCTGGTGCTGATGCCGATCCTGGTGTTTTTCTTTCTCAAGGACAAGGACCAGATCCTGGCCTGGTTCCGGAACTACCTGCCGCGCAACCGGGCGCTCGCGATGCAGGTCTGGCAAGAGGTCGACGCGCAGATCGGCAATTACGTTCGCGGCAAGGTGCTCGAGATCCTGATCGTCTGGGTCGTGACGTACGCGACCTTCGCGCTGCTCGGACTGCCGTTCGCGATGCTGATCTCGATGCTGGTCGGCTTCTCGGTGCTGATTCCCTACATCGGAGCGGCGGTCGTGACCATTCCGGTGGCGATCGTCGCATTCATCGAGTTCGGGTTCACGATGCAGTTCGCCTGGGTCATGATCGCCTACGCGATCATTCAGCTGCTCGACGGCAACGTGCTGGTGCCGGTGCTGTTCTCCGAGGTCGTCAGCCTTCACCCGGTGGCGATCATCATCGCGGTGCTGGTGTTCGGCGGCATCTGGGGTTTCTGGGGGGTGTTCTTCGCGATCCCGCTGGCCACGCTGGTCAACGCGGTCCTGCGGGCCTGGCCGCGCGGCCAGGTTCCCCCGCACCAGCGACCGGAAAGCGACCCGCTGTCCGAAAGCGACTGATCCGGTGGTTCGGCTCGAGCGCATCCGCCGGTTCGGGTTTGCCGGACGCGAATTCGACCCGGCAACGGGTCATCTCCGGCTGCGCTACCGGCTCGACGACGGCGAGCGAACGCTGGAGCTGGTCGAGACGTTCGATTTCGGCCCCGGCGACAGGCTCGGGAATTTTCCCGGGGTAGCGCTCGACGCGGCACTCGACCTGCTGCACTGGATTGCCGGGGTCAGCTACTGGAAGCTGGCCTGCCGCGGCCGGGTCGAATTCGGCGATCGCCGGCCCACTTCGCGGCAGGCTTCGGCGCTGGAGACGGTCTACCGCGAGGGCCTGGCCGAACTGGCCTGGCGCAACGGCATCGGGCGACGCTACTGGCCCGATTTCGCATCCTGCACGGCGGGCCCGGACGCGCCGCCGGCCGGTCCGGCCGGGCTCGCGCGGCGCGCGCTGGTGCCGATGGGCGGCGGCAAGGATTCGCTGGTCGCGCTCGAGCGCGTGCGCGCGGCCGGGATCGGGGTCGAAACGGTGCAGGTCGGTTCGGCCGCGCTGATCGGCCGCGTCGCGGCCCGCACCGGCCTGCCCCACTGGATCGTGCGCCGCCGGCTGGCGCCGGAACTGGCCGGGCTCAACGAGCGATCCGGCGCGATCAACGGGCATGTCCCGATCACGGCCATCAACGCCGCGGCGCTGGTCGTCGCGGCGCTGTTGTGGGATTTCGACGCGGTGGTATTCGCCAACGAGCGCTCGGCCGACACGCCGACGCTGGTCGCGGCCGACGGGCGCGAGATCAATCACCAGTTCTCGAAGAGCCGGCGGTTCGAGGAGCTGTTCGCAGGCTGGGTCCGGCACGCGGTCGCGTCCGACCTCGACGTGTTCTCCATCCTGCGCGGCGACCGCGAACTCGCGGTGTGCCGCGAATTCGCCGGACTCGAGCGCTACCACGACGTGTTCTCGAGCTGCAACCGCAACTTTCACCTCGCAGGGCCACGCACCGGGCGCTGGTGCTGCGACTGTCCGAAATGCCGCTTCGTGTTCCTGGCGCTGGCGCCATTCATGGATCCCGAGTCCCTGCGCCGGGTCTTCGGGCGTGACCTGCTGGCCGAGCCCGGGCAGGAAAGCCGGTTTGCCGAACTGCTCGAACTCGACGGGCCGCGGCCGTTCGAGTGCGTCGGCGAGGCCGGCGAGGCGCGCGCGGCCGTGAGCCTGCTGGCCGGCGACCCGCGCTGGCGCGACCGCCCCGTCGTCCGGGCGCTGGAGGCGCGGCTGGCCGGGCATGAGGTGCCGGCGCCCGAGTCGCTGCTCGCCGCCGGCTCGGCCGAGCGGATCCCGGAGCGTTTTACCCGTGCGTCTGGCTGACCTGGCGACGGGTCCCACGCTGGTGCTTGGGTTCGGGCGCGAGGCGCGCTCGCTCGAGCGCGTCGTGCTCGAGCGGGTGCCCGGGGCGCGCGTCGAGGTGGTTTGCGACAAGCCGCCGGAAATCGCGCCGGGGCACTGGCCGGTGCACGTCTCGGAGCTTTCCGCCTTCGCCGCGAACGACGCCGGACACCCGGCGCGGGTGCTGCGCTCTCCCGGGGTCCCGGTGGAATCGCCGGTTCTTGCCGCGTGGCGGGAGCGCGGCGTGCCGGTGACGTGCATCTCTTCGCTTTGGTTCGGCGAGCGGCCCGACGCGCGCGTGATCGCGGTAACCGGCAGCAAGGGCAAAAGTACGACTGCGGCGCTGATCGCCCACCTGTTGCGAGCGGCGGGCTTTTCGGTCGAGCTTGCCGGCAACATCGGGCGGCCGGTGCTGAACCTGGTCGACGCGAAGCCGGACTGGTTCGTGCTCGAGTTGTCCAGCTACCAGCTCGCCGACCTCGACGGCCGGGCTGACGTTGGCGTCATCACCCGGCTGTTCCCGGAGCACCAGGACTGGCACGGCGGCGTCGACGCCTATTACGCCGCCAAGCTGCGCCTGGTGGAACTGCTGAATGAACGGCCGCTGTGGACCAACGCCGCCGACCGGCTGCTGGAAAACACGACGTCCAGCCTGCCCGGCGTGCGGTCGGCGAACCGGGCGCCCGGCATCCACGCCCGCGACGACGGCGTATTCGTCGGCGACCGGCGCCTGCTGGCGCGCGCCGACAGCCCGCTGACCGGCCGGCACAACCTCGACAACATCGCGCTGGCGCTTGCGGTTGTCGCATCGCTGGGCGCTGACGTCGATATTCTGGTTCGGGCGCTGTCCGATTTCGCGCCGCTTCCGCACCGGATCGAGCCGGTCGCGGCGGCTGATTCGAGGACCTGGATCGACGACTCGATCTCGACGACGCCGTTTTCGGCGCTGGCCGCCCTCGAGAGCTGCCGGACCCCGCCGGTGCTGATCGTCGGCGGTCTGGAGCGCGGCGCCGACTGGAGCGAGGTCGCGGGCTACTGCCGGCGGCGGCCGCTCGCGGGGCTGGTCGCGCTGCCCGACAACGGACCCCGGATCGTTTCCGCAATCCTTGACGCCGGCGGCGTGGCCGCGGACCGGGTCGCGTATGCCGAAAACATGGAGGCTGCCGTCCGAGCGGCCGCCAATCTCTGCCCGCCGGGCGGCTGCGTGCTGCTGTCGCCCGGTGCCCCGAGCTTTCCGCATTTCCGCGACTTCGAGCAGCGCGGCGAGGCGTTCGCGGAGGCGGTGAAGGTGATAACTGCAGAATAACGGCACGGCTCGATCGGCGGATAATGAACGCTCCGAAATCCGAGCACCGGCACCGCGTCATTCCGGACGCGCAGCAGGCGCGATCCGGAACGTCGTAACGCATTCGAAAGTTTGACCGGCGGCGACGTGCCGCGGGATCAGAGGTTCCCTATAACGACCGGTCCACCGCGAACCTGGCCAGCAGCTCCAGCGCTTCGCGCTCGGCGCTGGGCGGGATTTCGGCCAGCGCGGCGCAGGCGCGACGCGAGAATTCCACCGCGCGCTGCTGGGAATCGTCCAGCGCGCCGGTCTCGGTCAGTACCGAGCGCACGCGGTCGAGTTCGTCGGTGCCGCCGGCGCGGATTGTCCTGACCAGGAAATCGCGGTCGGCCGTTTCGGCAGCCCGCAGCGCCAGGATCAGCGGCAGCGTGACCTTGCCCTCGGCCAGGTCGTCGCCGAGGTTCTTGCCCAGCGACTCGTCTTCGCCCGAGTAGTCGAGCCAGTCGTCGGTGATCTGGAAGGCCTGGCCCAGCGCGAAGCCGAACTCGGCCAGCGCCTTCTCGGTCGGCTCCGGGCGCCGCGACAGCACCGCGCCGAGGCGCGCGGCGGCGGCGAACAGGCACGCGGTCTTGTCGCCGATGACGCGCAAATAGCCCGCCTCGTCGAGGTCCGTGTCGCCGAGCTGCATCAGTTGCAGCACTTCGCCTGCGGCGATCGTGTTGGTCGTGTCGGCCAGGATGGACATCACCCGGCTCGACTCGAGTTCGACCATCAGCTGGAAGCTGCGCGAATAGAGGAAGTCGCCGACCAGCACCGACGCGGCGTTGCCCCATACCCGGTGCGCGGCGCGCTGGCCCCGGCGGCGTTCGGAGCCGTCGACGACGTCGTCGTGCAGCAGCGTGGCGGTGTGGATGAACTCGATGACCGCGGCCAGCTGCACGTGCGCGGTGCCGTTGTAGCCGCAGGCGCGGGCCGCGAGCAGGTGCACCAGCGGCCGCAGGCGCTTGCCGCCGGCGTTGACGATGTACTCGGCGATCTGATTGACGAGCAGAACGTCCGATTTCAACCGCTTGCGGATCAGGCTGTCCATGGCCCGCCGGTCGGCCGCGGTCAGTTCCATGACCTCGACGAGCGAGCCCAGCGGCGAAATTGAACTGACTTGGTTCATGATCCGGGATTATACGGCCCGCGGCGTTCGCGCCGGGTTCGGATGGGATCGCGGCAGCGCGGCGGGGCCCGGAGGCCGCGGGGGCGTGTGCTAGACTTTCGGGCTTCCAACCAGATCGAGAGCAAGCGAAATGGCGCGCGGTATCAACAAGGTGATTCTTATCGGCAACCTCGGGGCCGACCCGGAAGTCCGCTACACGCCGGCCAACACGGCGGTGTGCAACGTGCGCATCGCGACCAGCGAGCAGTGGCGGGACAAGCAGACCGGCGAGCAGCAGGAGCGCACCGAATGGCACAACGTGGTGTTGTTCGGCCGGCTCGGCGAAATCGCCGGCGAGTACCTGAAGAAGGGCAGCAAGGTCTACATCGAAGGCCGGCTGCAGACGCGCAAGTGGCAGGGCCAGGACGGCCAGGACCGCTACACCACCGAGGTCATCGCCAACGACATGCAGATGCTCGACAGCCGCGGCGGAACGGCGCCGATGGGTAACGACGGTTACGGCGGCGGTCGACAGCGCCGGCAGCCGGAGGCGCAGTCGGCGGGCGACGAGATGAGCGATGACGACATCCCGTTCTAGGATGAAGAAAATACTGGTGACCGGCGGGGCCGGCTTCATCGGCGCCAACTTCGTCCATCACGTCTGCGACCGCGGCGACCGGGCCGTGATCAACCTGGATTTGCTGACCTACGCCGGTAACCCGGAGTCGCTGGACGGGCTGCCGGAGGGCCGGCACGAGTTCGTGCACGGCGACATCCGCGACGGTGCGCTGGTGCGCCGGCTGCTTGCCCGGCACGCGCCCGATGCGATCGTGCACTTCGCGGCCGAGAGCCACGTCGACCGTTCGATCGACAACCCGGCGGCGTTCATCGAGACCAACGTGCTCGGCACCCAGGCGCTGCTCGACGCCGCGCTCGACTACTTCAGGGACGGCCGCCCGGACTTTCGCTTCCTGCACGTCTCGACCGACGAAGTCTACGGCGACCTGGATCCCGACGAACCGGCGTTCACCGAAAGCAATCCGTACAAGCCCAGTTCGCCGTACGCCGCGAGCAAGGCAGCGGCCGATCACCTGGTGCGGGCCTGGCACCGGACCTGGGGATTGCCGGTGCTGATCACGAACTGCTCGAACAACTACGGCCCGCGCCAGTTCCCGGAAAAGCTCATCCCGCTGATGCTGATCAACGCGCTCGAAGGTCGCGAGTTGCCGGTCTACGGCGACGGCCGGCAGCGCCGCGACTGGCTGCACGTCGGCGACCATTGCCGCGCGCTCGAATGCGTGCTCGAGCGCGGCGCGCCGGGCCGCACCTACAACATCGGCGGCAACGCCGAGCGCACCAACCTCGAAGTCGTGACGACGCTTTGCGAGATCCTGGACCGGCGCCGGCCCGGGCAGCGGCCCCGCACCGAACTGGTCCGCCACGTTACCGACCGGCCCGGGCACGATCGCCGCTACGCGATCGATGCCGCACGCATGCGCGACGAGCTGGGCTGGCGGCCCCAGGTCGAGTTCGCCGCCGGGCTCGAACAGACCGTCGACTGGTACCTGGAAAACGAACGCTGGTGGCGCCGGATCCAGGACGGCTCGTACCGCGGCGAGCGGCTGGGAATCCGCGGAAGCGTGCAATGATTCGGGCGTCGTTGGCGACCGGTTCGCGGGGCGGAACCCGAACGGGGGACGATCGATGAATTTCCGCGAGACCGGCCTCGGCGGCGTGCGGCTGATCGAGCCCGACGTGTTCGGCGACGAGCGCGGCTGGTTCCTCGAGAACTGGCGCGCCGAGCATTTCGCCGACGCCGGCCTGGACCTGCGCTTCGCCCAGGTCAATACCAGCCGCAGCCGCCGCGGCGTGCTGCGCGGTCTGCACTACCAGTGGCCGGAACCGCAGGGCAAGCTGGTCTGGGTCACGGCCGGGCAGGTGTTCGACGTGGCGGTAGACATCCGTCCCGATTCGCCCGATTTCGGCCGCTGGGTCGGTTACGAGCTGAGCGCCGACAACCACGCCCAGCTGTGGATTCCGGAAGGCTTCGCCCACGGCTTCCAGGTGCTGTCGGAGGCGGCCACGTTCTCGTATCTTTGCACGCGCCCGTACCGCCCGGCCTGCGATGCCTGCATCGCCTGGAACGACGCCCGCATCGGCGTCGTATGGCCGTTGGAGCCGACGGCCCTGTCGGCTCGCGACGCCGCCGCGGCCGGACTGGACGATATCCCAGGGGAGCGTTTGCCGACATGCGAATCCTGCTGACCGGTTGCAGCGGCCAGCTCGGTCGCCATCTCGCCCCGCGGCTGACCCGGCTGGGCGAAGTCGTGCAGACCGACCGGGCCGGCGGCGGCGATTTCCAGTGCGACCTGTCCGACCGCCGGCTGCTCGAGAAGTCGCTGAACCGGGTCCGGCCGGACGTGGTCGTCAACCCGGCGGCGTGGACCGCGGTGGACAAGGCCGAGGACGAGCCGGGAATGGCCGAGCGCATGAACGGTGAGATGCCGGGCTGGATCGCAGAATGGTGCGCGGCCCATGATGCGCTGATGCTGCACTTTTCGACCGACTACGTGTTCTCCGGTGAACCGTCCGCGGGCGATGGCGGGCGCGCCTGGCGCGAGGACGACGAGCCGGCCCCCGGCAACGTCTACGGCCGCACCAAGCTGGCCGGCGAGCGGCGCGTGGCCGAATCGGGCGCGCGCGCCATCGTCGTGCGCACCGCGTGGCTGTACAGCCACCTGCCGGGCAACTTCCTGTCGGCCATCCTGACCCGGGCCGCGCAGGGTTCGGCGCTGAAGATCGTCTCCGACCAGGCCGGCTCGCCGACCTGGGCCGGGCACCTGGCCGACGCGAGCGTCGAACTGCTGAAGCGGCGCGACCGGATGGACGAGCGCTTCGGCCTGTTTCACGTCGCCGGGCAGGGCCGGATGTCATGGTTCGAATTCGGCTCGCTCGCGGTCGACAAGGCGGTGGCCGCCGGCGGGCTCGACGCGCCGGTTCCGGTCGAGCCGATCGATAGCGCGAAGTGGCCGCAGAAGGCGCGGCGGCCGGTCTGGTCGGTACTCGATTGCGGCCGATACCAGCGATTCACCGGCACGTCGCTGCCGACGGTGGAGCAGGGGCTCGACGCCTGCCTTGAAAAGTGGAAGGATTCGATATGCTGATCCCGGTCATTCTCTCGGGGGGCTCCGGGACACGGCTGTGGCCCGTCTCGCGCAAGGCCCACCCGAAACCGTTCATGCGCCTGGCCGACGGCCAGACGCTGGCCGGCACGACGCTGAAGCGCGCCCTGGCCGTGGCCGAAGAGCCGACCGTGCTGACCGTGACCGGTCGCGACTACTACTTCCTGACCCGCGATCTGTACCGCGAGGTTGCACCCGATGCCGCGCACCGCTTCATTCTCGAACCCGAGGGTCGCAATACGGCCGCGGCGATCGCCGCGGCGGCGCTGTGGGTGCGCGACCGGTTCGGCGACGATGCGCGCATGCTGGTGCTGCCGGCCGACCACCTCGTCCGGGACCTGGACGCGTTCGCCGAGGCCGTCGGAAAGGCTGACCGGCTCGCCGCCGACGGCTGGCTGGTCTGCCTCGGCGTCCAGCCCACGCACGCCGAGACCGGTTACGGCTACATTCGCGCCGGCGAGGCGATCGGCGCCGAAGGCGCGCGCATCGAGGCGTTCGTCGAAAAGCCCGACGCCGAGACGGCGAAGCGCTATTTCGAAAGCCGTCAATACCTCTGGAACGCCGGCATGTTCTGTTTCCGGGCCGACGCCATCCTCGCGGCGCTGGGCGAGCAGGCGGCCGACATCCTGGCGGCGGTCGAGGCGGTCTGGGCCGAAAGCGTGCACGACGGCGAGCCGGTCGAACTCGACCCGCAGGGGTTCGCGGCGGTGCGCAGCGATTCGATCGACTTCGCGGTGATGGAAAAGGCGCCGCGCCGCGCGGTCGTTCCTATGGCCTGCGGCTGGAGCGACATCGGTTCGTGGCAGGCGATCAGCGA
>JAVVDX010000034.1:9208-17677 GCA_032251475.1 Wenzhouxiangellaceae bacterium
CTTCACGGTGCTCGAGGACGCCGACGACTGCAAGGTCAAGCGGCTGGTCGTCAAGCCCGGCGGCGTGCTGTCGCTGCAGCGGCACCGCCATCGCAGCGAACACTGGACGGTCGTGGCCGGTACCGCGAAGGTCCGGATCGGTGACGAGGAAATGGAGCTGGGCCCGAACCGGACCGTGCAGATTCCGGCCGGCACGCTGCACCGGCTCGAGAATCCGGGCCGCGCCGATGTCCATATCGTCGAGGTCCAGACCGGATCGTATTTCGGCGAGGACGATATCGAGCGGCTGGAGGATCTCTATGGGCGGGCCTGATCGGAGCGGCCGGCGCCCGGGCCGGGTGCGCAACGGCCTGGCAGGAATCGCCGCCGGGCTGGCGTTGCTGTCCGGAATGGTCGTGCTGGCGGGGCTGGCCGGCTGCGGCGGCAGCGAGGCCCGGCACCCGGAGGCCGGGATTTCCGGGCCGCAGTTCGAACGAATCAACCGCGCCTGGCGCGAGCGACGCCTGGCGCGCCTGACCGAGCCGTACGGCTGGCTCAGCCTGACCGGGCTGGTCATGCTGGCGCCGGGCGAGACGACGCTGGGCAGCTCGCCGGACAATGACGTCGAATTGGCCGGCGGGCCGGATTTCTGGGGCGTCGTGGTTCTGGACGAGAAGACGGGCGAGGTCCGGTTCGAGCCCGCCGAGACGGCCCGGGGGCTGACGATCGACGGCGCGCCGGTCGACGATGGGCCAACCGGGGCCCGAACGCTGCTCGCGACCGGGCCCGGCGAGCCGACGACGATCGAGGCGGACCGGATCCGGGTACACCTGGTCGCGCCCGGCGGCCGGCCGGCGCTGCGGATCCGCGATCCCGAGTCGCCGGCGCGCACCGAATTCGTCGGCCTCGAATACTATCCGCTCGACCGAAACTGGCGCATCGATGCCGAGTTCGTCGCGCACCCCGAGGGCAAGACGATCCAGATCGCCAACGTCATGGGCCAGTTGATCGACGAGCCCAACCCGGGCGCGGCCCGGTTCCAAATCGACGGCAAGACCGTCTCGCTCGAGGCGGTGCTGGAGGACGACAAGCTGTTCTTCATCTTTGCCGACCGGACCTCGGGGCGCGAGACCTACGGGCTGGGGCGGTTTCTGTACGCGGACCTGCCCAGAGGCGGTCGCGTGATTCTCGATTTCAACCAGGCCCACAACCCGCCGTGCGCCTTCAACGCGTTCACGACCTGTCCGCTGCCGCCGCCGGCCAACCGCATCGACGCGTGGGTCCGCGCCGGCGAGATGCAGTACGCCGGAACGACGGGCCTCGAATCGCCGCGAGCGCTCTCGCAGCGTTCGGCCGGACGCTGAGCCGGAATTCCGGCCACCGCGTGCCCGCAACGGCACCGAGCCCGAGCCGGAACGCTCGATCCGCCGCGATGTTGCCGCCGCAGACGCGGCGGACCAATGCGTGACCGATTCGGGGTGGACGGCACGTTGATGACGGAAAATTTCGCGTTGCTTCCCCGATTTTCACGGTTTTCAAGAAAATTTCACACTTTTGGCGTTTCTTTCCGCGGCATCCCGTAGTTAGGCTCGAATCTCGACGCAGCGGCACGACGAATCGGACGGCCCTTGCGTATCGATCGATCCAATTTCGAGCCTGGACGGCTCTAGACAGGGAGCAGAAAATGCCAAGACGCAGAGACGTACTCAAGTTGGGTACCGTCGCGGGGGGGCTGGGTGCAATCTCTTCGAGCGCACTCGCCCGCGGCGGCGTACCCGAGAGCGGGCTGGTCTTTCCCGACGGGTTCACGCCTTCGATCTTCGAACGGCCGAGCCCGCCGGCAACGCCGTTCAAGGACCCGCTGTACCGGATGCCGGTCGCGCGGCCCGTCAACCCGAACACGCTTGACCCGCGGCCGGACCCGAACCGGCACCAGCGGTATCTGGACTTCCCGCCGGTCAAGTTCTACAAGGAGGTGCTCCGGGAGCAGCGCTGGCGCTACCACAGCGACCCGCCTTACAACCGCGGTTCATGGGGCTACACGATGAACGGCGCGATGCCCGGTCCGACCTACCACGCGTATTACGGCGAAGCGGTCTTCGTGCGCCGGGTCAACGAACTTCCGGCGGTCGGTACCGGCAAGGTTTCGTTCGCGCTGCCGTCGACGACGATGCACCTGCACAACGCGCATACGGCGTCGGAGTCCGACGGAATTCCGACCGACTTCATGAACCCCGGCGAGTTCTGGGATCACCACTACGCGAATTTCCCGGCCGGTTTCGACACTCGGGAAATCATGAGCACGCTGTGGTACCACGACCACCGGCTCGATTTCACCGCGCCGAATGTCTACGCCGGCCTGTCGGGCTTCTACCTGCTGTTCGACGAACTCGATTCGAACAACGAGAACGACCCGAACCCGAATGCGTTCCGCCTGCCCAGCGGCGAGTACGACATTCCGCTGATCTTCCACGACGTGCAGTACACCCAGGACGGCCAGGCCGTGTTCGATTTCTTCGCGGCCGGCGAATTGCCCGGGATCCAGGAGAAGGAACCGGGAGACTCGTCGATCGACATCCCGTACAAGGGCACCGACAACATCACGCTGTTCGGCATGCTCGGCGACAAGATCACCGTCAACCGGCTCATCCAGCCCCGGCTGGACGTCGAGGCGCGCAAGTACCGCTTCCGGCTGCTCAACGGCGGGCCGTCGCGCTTCTACGACTTCTACCTCAGGCTCGAGCGCGGCGGGCAGGTCATCGATAACCACCCCGGGCTGAAATTCTATGTGCTCAGCAACGACGGCAACCTGTTGCCCGAACCGATCGTCACGGAACATGTCGAGGTCTGGGTCGCCAATCGCTTCGACGTGATCGTCGATTTCTCGGCATTCCAGCCGGGCGACAAGGTCTACCTGGTCAACCGCATGGACATGCGCCGCGACGGCGCCGGCCCGACCGGCAGGCTGCTCGACGAGGGCGAACTCGCGATGCGTTTCGACGTCATGCCCGCCCTCGCCGAGGACCCGAGCCGGATCCCGGATTTCATGCGCGAGCTGCCCGAAATCGACCTGAGCGAAGTCCGCCGCGAACGGCTGTGGGTGTTCGACTACGACAACGGCCTGTGGACGGTCAACGGCAAGCTGATGGACGCCAACCGGATCGACGCCAAGATCGAGCAGGGCACGGCCGAAATCTGGACCATCCGCAACGCCGGCAACAGCTGGGCGCACCCGATCCACAGCCATTTCGAGGAATTCCAGATTCTGGAAATCGACGGCCGACCGGTCCCGGACGGCGACCTGAAGCGCTCGCGCAAGGACATCGTCGAGCTCGGCCCGAACCAGGAAATCAGGTTCTTCGGACGGTGGCGCGACTTTTTCGGCACGCACGTCATGCACTGTCACAACGTCGTGCACGAAGACCACGAAATGATGATCCAGTGGCGCATCGTGCCGCCGGGAGATGGAGATTGATCATGCAAAGCAAAAAACCGACGAACAACGTGACGAGTCAGGCCACTGCCCAGGAGCGGGTCCTCCAGTCTCGCCGCCGCGTGCTGGCCGGGGTATCGCTCGGGGCCGCCGCCGGCCTTCCGGCGCTGGCGTTCGGAAACCTGCCGGCCGCGCTGGTGGAAAAGCGCGCCGCCAGGGTCATCGACCGGGTCCGCAACCAGGGATTCCCGGATACCCGGGTGACGGCGCATACCGGCGAGGTCTTCCGGTTCTACGAGGACCTGGTGCGCGATCGCGTCGTGCTGATCAATTTCATGTCGATCGCACGCGAGCCGGAGCTGCCGATCACGCGCAGCATGGCCGGCCTGGTCGGGGCATTCGGCGACCGGATCGGACGCGACATTCATGCGTTCTCGATCAGCTACGACGCTGCCGACACGCCGGAGCGGCTGGCCCGGTTCGCGGCACGATTCAACGCGCCTTCGGGCTGGAAGTTCCTGGCGGCGACCCCGGAAGACGTGGTCGCGCTCGGGTATCGGCTGTACCGCACCGAGGGGCGTTTCCGAAGCTCGATGAAGACCGACCTGATCCATTACGGAAACGCTCGCGTTGGCCTGTGGGGCACGATGTCGGCCGAAATATCCGATCTGGATTTCGCGGTCGAGCGCGTTTCTTCGGTCTTCCCGGCAGCCGCCGCCCCGACGGGCAAACCCCGTCGCGCGGGGCCGCGAAGAATTGAAGCCGACGGGCCGCAGATTCACCATCGCGATCGCCCGGCCAGGGCGTGACCGCGACCGGCGTAACCGAATCAAGGAAGGAATCACCATGATGAATACGATCAAGAGCTGTATCCACGGTGGACTGCTGGCGCTGGTACTGGTCCCGCTCCATGGTCTGGCCGAGTCGGGCGATGCGGCGCCGATGCCGCAGAGCATGTGCATTCTGCTCGGCATGCTCGGCGTGACGAGCACGTCCGATGAATGCGAGGAACAAGAGGACGCGGCGGATCCGACGTCTCCGCAGGCCCCTGCGGCCGATGCCTGCCCGGGCCACCCGGGCGTGCGTCCGCGGCCCGGATTCTCGAAAATGGAGTTCGTGGCCGAGCGCGGCGTCTGGGTCGTGACGACGCCTGAGACGACGTTCGAGCCGTCCAGCGCGCTGGACAATCTGCCGAAGAACCTGTGTCCGACGGTGTACGAAAACGCCCGCAGTCACAGCGGCGCGGAGATTCCGCACACGCTGCCGTCGACGCCGGACGAGCCGTACAACCTGCATCCGAAACCGACCATGGAACCGATCGATCCGCGCTCGCCCAGCGACGATCTCAAGGCGGTGCTCGATTCGCTGCGCCAATCGGTCGCGAACGGAGAGCTTCCGAACGCGGCCGATATCCAGTTCGCGCTCGACATTCTCGAAGGCAATCCGATCGACCGCGCCTACTCCGGCATGCCGCTGCTGCATTACAACGGCCCGAACAAGGTCGAGAAAGTCAAAGCGGTGTACGAGAACGGCGTGAAGGTCGGCGGCCGGGTCGAATTGCACCAGGTCTGGTTCGACGGCCGGATCATGAGCGATACCGCGTTCATCGACCCAAGCGACGTGCGGGACGTGCCGTGGACCATGGTCGTGCATGCCGATACGCTGAACAACGGCCACGAGGATTTCGCACCGTTCCAGATGTATTTCGACGATCCGGACGAGATCCGAAGCCCGTCCGGCGGCCCGCTGCCGCACGTGGCCATGGACATGACCTTCTTCCCGATGGAAGACGGCACCCGGACCACCTACGAGCTGAAGATGGCGCCGGGCCGGTTCTTCAACCTGACCTACTACTGGGGCTGGAGAATCCACCCGCCGCGGGTCCAGGTGACCGAAAACGCGCTCAAGATGGCCGGCATGGGCGAAAACCGCCGTTCGCTGGTCGAATGGGAAGAGTTCGTGTTCGGGGAAGATCCGCAGGCCGGCGAGGAGGCCAAACTGGCGGCCATCTCGATGATCGGCGACCTGGCGCCGGCCAAGCGCATGTGGAACCTCATGCGCGAATTGCGCGACGCCCCCAACCTCGTCGACGAGGAGGCCGTGGAGGCGTTCGCCGACGCGTTCTACGACTGGAAGGACCGCCTGAGTCTGCCGTCGGGCATCGAGTACGACGACGATTTCGACGTCAACATCGTCTACCTGAACAACACGATCTACGGTCAGGCCCGAGGACAGGGCAACTGGGAGCAGTCGGTCGACTTCGACAAGCCCGGCGACGTGGTTCGGGTCAAGGTGCTCAACGGCGACTATTTTCCGCACGCTTACATGTTCGTCGACTTCGGCGGCAACCGCGGCTGGGAAAACACCTTCCACAGCACGATCGAGCACGGTGGTGCCGGGCCGTGGTTCACGTTCGGCCGCACCCACTGGTGGCCGATGCTGAACCCGGCGCCCCTGGTGCCGGCGGCAACGCCCGCCGAAGGGGTCGCGAAGGTCAAGACAATCGACTCGGCCATGCAATGGACCATGCTCGGCGCACAGTCGGTCGCGCGGGCCGGATCCGGTTCTCTTCCAGGCAAATCGGCTGGCGGAATCTACCCGGACTGGCTGAATTTCAGCGAATCGCCGAGCATCCTGAAGGAATTCCAGCGGACCCAGGACATCAACGGTTCGACGCTGGGTGTTCTGCCGCTCGAATTCCACATGAACCATACGCCGTCGAAACGATTGCGCATGTACCAGTTCGACCCGCTGCACCATGACGTGGCGGTGTGGTCCATCCACTGACCGGACAGGGAGCGATCAGTGGCTTCCGCCGGGCTCGGTCGAGCCCGGCGGAATTTTCCGTTTTGAACCCAAGCCTGATGAGGATGTCATGAAATTGGATTATCGAGTCGCCTGGATGGCACCGGTTTTCGCCGGGCTGATGCTCGGGGTGGCCGGAAACGAGCCACTCGCCGCGGGCGAAAAAGACAATTACCTGGTCAGCCAGCGCGAATACGAGTTGCCCGACGTGACGCTGGTGGATACGCACGGCCGGCCAGTGCCCGCGCGTTCGCTGGCCGGTGACGGGGAGCGGACGATCGTCAGCTTCATCTTCACCAGTTGCGCCGGCATCTGTCCGATGATCACGGCCAACATGGTCCGCGCGGTTCCGGAGCTCGACGACATCCGGTCCGACTATCGCATCGTGCTGATCTCGGTCGACCCCGAATTCGACACGCCCCGTCGTCTGGCGGAATATGCCGAGCGATTCCGCGCCGGCTCGAAGATCGAATTCCTGACCGGTTCGAGCCGGGACGTGTTCAAGGTGCTGCGGAGCATGGACGCCCACTACGAGGGCGACAACAAGATGAATCACCAGCCGGTCACGCTGATCTCGCTGGATGCGCCCGGCCGCTGGCTGCGCATCGACGGCCTGATCGGAAGCGAGGTGCTGGTCGAGCAATATCGCGACGTCGTGACGACCTCCGCCGGCCAGGCGAGCTGACGCCGATGCGAACGAAATTCGCGGGGCTGGCGACCGCATTGCTCGTCGCCGCGACCGCCTCGGCCGGCGGCGGCGACGTCGAGGCGGGCCGGATGCTGTACCAGCACGGCGTGCTGGCCTCGGGCGAAGCGCTGGCCGGAGAGGGCTTCGGGGGCGTCGAGCTGAAGTCGGAGTACGCCGCCTGCGTGCGTTGCCACCGGCGCAGCGGTTTCGGTTCGTACGAAGGCGGCTATTACATCCCGCCGATCACCCAGCCGTACCTGTTCGGCGGACGCCAGATCTCGCGCGACGACCGTTTCCGGGCGCTGTTCATGCAGGCCCAGAGCGCCGAGTTCCGCCACCAGGTCCGGCGCGTGCGCGATCGCGCGCCGTATACCTCCGAGACCCTGGCGCGTGTCCTGCGCGAAGGCATCGACCCGGAGGGGCGCGAACTCGAGCGGCTGATGCCCCGCTACTCGCTATCGGATGCGGATCTCGCCAATCTCGAGGCCTACCTGCGCACGCTTTCGGCCGAGATCTCGCCGGGGGTGGGCGAGCAGTACGTCCACCTCGCCACCGTGGTTCACCGCGACGTTCCCGAGGACCGGCGCGAAGCGATGATCGGGACGATGGCAAGCTTCGTCGACTGGTACAACAAGCGAACCCTTGGTGATCTCCAGCTGGCGGGCCATTCGGTCTACGGCTCCAGCCTGTACACGCGCTACTCGCGGCTGTATCGCCTGAGCGTCTGGGAAATCGAAGGCCCGGAAGAAACCTGGCGCGAGCAGCTCCAGGCGCACTACGCGCGCCAACCGGTGTTCGCGATGATCAGTGGCCAGGTCGTCGGCCGGTGGGACGAGATTGCGCGCTACGCCGATGCTGCCGGCCTGCCGACGATTTTTCCGATCACCGAACTGCCGGGCGAAATCGGTCCGCTGGGCGGATACACCGTCTATTTCAATGCCGGCCGGCTGCTCGAAGCCGAGCTGTTGTGCGAACGGGTCATCGCGTCCGCGCCGGCGCGGGTTCTCCAGCTCGTGGACCGGACCGTCGAAGCACGCGCTTCGGCCGCGCACTTCGAACAGACCGCAGCACGCAAGCAGGCAGAGATCGGGCTGTCGACCCGCTCGATCGACGACTGGCAAGTCCCGCCCGAGGGCGGCGGGGAGTCGGTGCGGGCCGACGTGCTGGTCGTCTGGACCGATGACCCGGACGCGGAGCTGCTCCGGCAATGGCAGGACGCGACCGGTGCGACCGAGGTGCTGATGCCGGCCGCGGCGATCGAATCGCTGGCCGGTACCGCGGAAGCTTCCGAAGCGCCGGGCAACTGGCTGTTCAGCTACCCGTTCGCGCTGCAACAGATTTACTACCCGGAACGGTTCCGGGCGCGCGCCTGGATGAATACGCGCGGCCTGGATTTCGCCGAGTCCGACGTGCAGCTGAGGGCGTACTACGCGATGCTGATGTTCCGGGATTCGTTCGTGCACCTGCTCGATCACTACAACCGCGAGTTTCTGCTCGAAGTGCTCGAGCACCAGATTCAGGGCAGCCCGAATCCCGGCCTGTACCCGGAAATGGAACTCGCCCC
>JAVVDX010000034.1:17777-23628 GCA_032251475.1 Wenzhouxiangellaceae bacterium
TCTCGGCGTGTCCTTCAGCGGCCGGTGAACTCGGGCGTCCTCTTCTCCAGAAACGCCCCGGTACCCTCGCGCATGTCGTCGGTGGCGCAGCACAGCGCGAAGCGGGCCGACTCGTAGGCCAGCGCCTGGTCCGGCGGCACGTCGCCGGCCTGGTCGACGGCAGCAATGATGCCGGCAAGCGCCAGCGGCGCCGCGGCGGCAAGCCGTGCGGCGATCTCGCCGGCCGACTCGACGACCGCGCCGGATTCGACGACGGCGTTGACCAGCCCGAACTCGCGT
This sequence comes from Wenzhouxiangellaceae bacterium, assembly GCA_032251475.1. GTDB lineage: Bacteria > Pseudomonadota > Gammaproteobacteria > Xanthomonadales > Wenzhouxiangellaceae. The sequence continues at coordinate 18,057 of JAVVDX010000034.1, forward strand.
GCCGTCGCGGCATCGATCGGCGTGCCGGTCATCATCATCTCGAGCGCCCGGCCGCGCCCGACCAGCCGCGTCAGCCGTTGCGTGCCGCCGAAACCGGGCATCAGCCCCAGCGTGATCTCGGGCAGACCGAGCCGGGCGCTGTCGGCGGCCAGCCGCAGATGACAGGCCATGGCCAGCTCCAGTCCGCCGCCCAGCGCAAAACCGTTGATCGCGGCGAGGACGGGCTTGTCGCAGCGTTCGATCCGCCGCATCAGCCGCTGGCCGGCAAGCGAGAACTCGTGCGCCCGGGTCGGATTGCAGGCCCGGATCTCGCCAATGTCGGCGCCGGCGACGAACGCCTTGTCGCCGGCGCCGGTCAGCACCACGGCGCGAACCTCGGGATCGGCTTCGAGATGCTCGAACGCCCGGTTCAGTTCCGTGATGGTCGCGGCGTCCAGCGCGTTGAGCTTGTCGGGACGGTTGACGGTAACGGTGGCGACGCGCCCGGCGCGTTCGACGGCGATATTCCTGAATTCCATGGGACGGACTCCGTGCGGCAGTTCGCCGGCAGTCTAGCCGGTCGGACGGACCGGCGCCGGCCCCGCGGCTGCAAGCCGATTCGGACGATTCGGAACCGTGGCGGCGGTTTCGGGTCCAAATCGAACCCGCCTGCTCATCATGGAGCGCTCGGGTACAATAGCGGGTTTGCAATACTCCGAAATTCCAATCTGGAGGAAATATGTCGAAGGGAGTTTTCACCGCGCCGCTGCTGTCGGCGCTGGTCATGGCCACGGCGCTGCCGGCCCTGGCCCAGGATCTCGAGTCCGAGCAGGGCAAGCTCGGCTACGCGATCGGCTACGAGTTCGGGTCCGAAACCAGCCAATGGGATGTCGACATCGAGGCCGTCATCGCCGCGATTCGCGATGCCGCGGCCGGCAACGATCCGCAGGTTCCGGCCGAGGAAATGCAGCAGGTGCTCACCGCGTTCAACGAGCGCATGCGCGCCGAGCGAATGGAGCAGTTCCAGAAGCTGGCGGAAGAAAACCAGGCCAAGGCCGAGAAGTTTCTGGCCGAAAACGCCGGCAAGAACGGCATCGTCACGCTGCCCAGCGGTGTCCAGTACCGTGTCATCGAGGAAGGCGACGGCGAGCGCCCGAGCCTGAACGATACCGTGACCGTGCACTACCGCGGCTCCAAGATCGACGGGCGCGAGTTCGACAGCTCGTTCGCGCGCGGCGTGCCGGCCGTGTTCCAGGTCGACAGCGTGCTCGAGGGCTGGCAGGAAGTGCTGCCGCTGATGCGCGAGGGTTCGACCTGGCAGGTGTTCCTGCCGCCGGAACTGGCCTTCGGCGTACGCGGCGATCCGCCGCTGATCGGCCCGAACGAGGCGCTGAAGTTCGATATCCAGCTCGTCCGGATCGGCGCGCCCGAAGACCAGCAGCAGCAACAGCAACAGCAGCAGTAAAGGTGATTCGAGCCACCCGGCCGCGATGAGCGATCCCGCGCGACAGCTCGAGCAGATCGAATCGCCCTGCATCGGCGTGTGCCGGCTGGACGAGAACGACCTGTGCGTCGGCTGTTGCCGCAGCCGGCGCGAAATCGCCGAATGGCTGGCCTACTCCCCGGGCCGGCGGCGCGAAATCATGGACCGGCTGCCGGCACGTGCCGAGGGCCGGTTCGCACAGGGGTGACCGGCACATCCCGGCACGCGCAACCCGGGCGCATCTGCGTACCCGTTGCCGGACTCGCCGCCAGACTGTTCCCGCTCGCAACGCCGATCGGCCGCCTGCCGATCGGCGGCTACCGTCCCGAAGATCTCGACCGGCCGCGCCCCGCGGCCGTGCTGATCGGCGTGACCGATGAATCCGACCCGCGGATCCTGCTGACGGTACGATCCCGCGATCTGCCGCTGCACGCGGGCCAGGTCGCGTTCCCCGGCGGCGCGCGCGAGCACGACGACGCTTCGGTGGTCGAGACCGCGTTGCGCGAGACCAGCGAGGAGACCGGGATCGACGCCGACAGCGTCCGGCCGCTGGGTTACCTGGGCCGCTACGACACCGTGACCGGCTACCGGATCACCGCGCTGGTCGGCGCGCTGGCGGCCGATTTCCGGGCCCGGCCCGATCGCTGCGAGGTCGAGTCGGTGTTCACGGTGCCGCTGGAGCACGTCGCCGACGAGGCCCGCTACCGGCGCGAGCGGGTCGACTATCGCGGTCGCTGCTTCGAAGTGCTGACGCTGGAGCACCCCGAACACTGGATCTGGGGCGCCACCGCCGCGCTGCTCCACCGCTTCGGGCGACTGGCCGCCGGTCAGGCCGGATCGCGGCCATAGAGCGACGCAAGCAGCCGGTACACGCCCGGCTCGGCTCGCTGAAGGATTTCCGGGGCGTCGAAGAAGTACTCGCTGGCCACGGCGAAGAACTCGGCCGGGCTCTCGGCGGCATATTCGTCGATGGCGGGTTCGGCCCCGGCGTCGAGCTTTGCCTGCAGGCGCTCGAACGCCGCGCTGAACGTCTCGCTCCAGTCGCGGCCCGAGACGCCCGCCGGCAGGGGCGGGTAGCCGTCGGCGTCGCCGTTGGCCTGATCGAGCTGGTGAGCGAGTTCGTGCACGACGACGTGGTAGCCCTCGCCTTGCCCCGACGCGGCGACATCGGCCAGCGACAGCACGACCGGACCGCGATGCCAGGCCTCGCCGGCGCGCAGATCGCGCCCGCGGTGCACGAGTCCGTCGTCGTCGGTTTCCTCGATGTCGACTTCGAACTCGTCGCGGTAGAGGATGAAGGTCCGGAAATGCCGGAACGGTTCCAGGCCGAGCTCCAGCATCGGCAGCGCCGCGTGCACGGCCACCGGCAGGCAGTCGCCGCGGTCCGGGGCCAGCCCGCCGGCGCCGCGGAATTCCTTGGCTGCGAGGACCTCGCCGGCGCGCCGGCGCAGGCGCTCGCGCTGCTCGGGACTCAGCCGGGCCAGGCACGGCGATGCGCGTACGATTGCGTCGAATTCGGCCTCGCTCGGCTCGAGCGCGGCGGCTTCGCGGGCAAGCCGGCGGCGGTAGAGCCAGCCGAGCACGGCGGGTCTAGCGGCCCTTGCCGTCGGCCACGCCCAGCCGCTTGTGCATGATCGGGCTGGTCGTGGTGTACTGCAGGAATTGCCGCGCCTCCGGGTTCAGGTGCTTCTGGACGCCGAACGCGGCCAGTGCGGCCTCGTGGAAGCCCGACAGAATGAGCTTTTTCTTGCCCGGGTAGGTGTTGATGTCGCCGACGGCGAACACGCCCGGGATCGAGGTCTGGAACTTCTCGGTATCGACCGGAATCTGCTTTTTCTCGATTTCCAATTCCCAGTCGGCGATCGGGCCGAGGTTCGGGGCCAGGCCCCAGAACACCAGCACCTCGTTGCCCTCGACGGTGACCTTCTCGCGCTCCAGCGTCGTCAGTTCCAGCGCCTCGATGCGGCCGGGCACGCCGATGGCCTCTCTGACCGTGCCCTGCTGTTCGGTGACCCTGCCGTCTGCGACGAGCTTCTTCATCCGCTCGACCGAGGCCTGCTGGGCCCGGTATTCCTTTCGCCGGTGCACCAGCGTGACGTGTTCGGCGATGCCGGCCAGATCCAGCGTCCAGTCCAGCGCCGAATCGCCGCCGCCGAGGATCACGAGGCGCTTGCCGGCGAACCGCTGCCGGTCGGTGACCTTGTAGTGGACGTTTTCGGCGTGCAGGTCGTCCAGGCCCTTCGCCCGCAGCCGGCGCGGCTGGAACGCGCCCAGCCCGGCGGCGATGATGACCGCTCCGGCGTCGAACTCGGTCCCCTTCGAGGTCACGACGCGGAAGCGGCCGTCTTCGTGGGCCTCGAATTCGGTGACTTCCTGGCCCAGGTGCACGCCCGGATCGAACGGCCGGATCTGCTCGACCAGCTTGTCGACCAGTTCCTGCGCGCCGATCACCGGCCAGGCCGGGATATCGTAGATCGGCTTTTCCGGGTACAGCTCGGCGCACTGGCCGCCGACCTGGGCCAGCGAATCGACCAGTTCGGCCTTCAGGCCGAGCAGCCCCAGTTCGAAGACCTGGAACAGCCCGACCGGGCCTGCGCCGACAATGACCGCATCGGTCTTGATCGTCATTCGGTAAATCCTTGGATTGGAGTTTCAACGGGCCCACCGGCGCACGCGGGCCGGTCACGGGCGCGTGGGCCGGGTAGCATGGGCACTCGGGTAGATTACATGAAGGCGAACGGTTGCATGTCCAAGGTCGGAGATCCCGGTTCGGAGCACGCTGTCGGGTCGGGCCACGCGTCCGGCCGGACGATCCGGCTGAACCCGGAGTGGCTGGAAAAGCTGGGCGGCGAGTTCGAGCTCGACTACTTGCGCAAATTGCGCGAATTTCTGAGCGCGCGCATCTCCGCCGGGGCGACGATTTACCCGCCGGGGCCGCTGATCTTCAACGCGCTGGACTCGACCCCGCCGTCGAAGGTGCGCGCGGTGATCCTCGGCCAGGACCCGTACCACGGCCCCGGCCAGGCCCACGGGCTGTGCTTCTCGGTGCGTCCGGGCGTGCCGGTGCCGCCGTCGCTGGTCAACATCTTCCGCGAACTGAAGGACGACATCGGCTTCGAGGTCCCGAATCACGGCTGCCTGCAGGCCTGGGCCGATCACGGGGTGCTGCTGCTCAATGCCGTGCTCACGGTCGAGCGCGGCCGCGCCGGCGCCCACCAGGGCAAGGGCTGGGAGCGCTTCACCGACCGCGTCGTCGACGTCGTCAACGGCGGCGACCACCCGGTCGCGTTCTTCCTCTGGGGTGCGCAGGCCCAGAGAAAGGGCGCGGCCATCGATCGCGGCCGCCACCTCGTGCTCACCGCCCCGCACCCGTCGCCGCTGTCGGCCCACCGCGGCTTCCTCGGCTGCCGCCATTTCTCGAAGGCCAATCGCTGGCTGGAAGAGCAGGGCAGGGAGCCGATCGACTGGAGTTTGCCCGGCAAGATGTAAGTTCAGATATGTGTCGACAGGACGCGGGACGCAGGTCGGATCAGCGAAGCGTAATCCGACATTCGGGACCGAAACGTCTGGCGTTTGCCCGACAACGTGCAAGTTAAGATTTGCGTCGGCAGGAAGTAGGACGTAGATCGGATTAGCGTAGCGTAATCCGACAATCGGATGGAACCGTCGGATTACGCTACGCTAATCCGACCTACGCGGCTCGCTCACTGCTCGGTAATGCAGAAAACGTTGAGCTTGTTGCCGTCCAGGTCGCGGAAGTAGCCTGCATAGAAACCGGGCATGGCGTCCCGGAATCCGGCCGGACCCTCGTCCCTGGCGCCGAGTTCGGCCAGAAGCGCATCGTAAAATGCTGCGGCGCGTTGCAAGTCGTTGGTACCCAGGGTTACGTAGCCGATCATGGGGTGCTCCAGTGGGGTTCGAAAATGAGAAGTTTACGTCCGTTCCGGGGAAGTCCGTCACCTGACTTTCAGCGTGTATCCGTCTGCCGAGGGGTTGCGCCGGGGCGAAATCCGGATGCCGTCGCCCAGCGACGCGCTGTGGCGCGTCAGTGTTCTTGCCAGCCAGTTCGCGTCGGTGCGGCCGGCATGCTCGAGCCGCATCCGGCGGATC
>JAVVDX010000034.1:23728-25976 GCA_032251475.1 Wenzhouxiangellaceae bacterium
GGCGGTCTCGATCGAAGCAGTCGATAAATCGGGCAGGAAATTCACGCCCGGCGAGTCGGGCCCGGCCGCCCAGGCCGCCGGGATGCCGCTGGAAGCCGCACCGAACGCGAAGACCAGTATCCGCCGGTCGCCGTGCGCGACAATGGCCGGGGCGCGCGCACGCTCGAGCGAGGCGCCGGCGCCGGCATGGCCGATCCCGGCGCCATCCAGCGTTTCCACGGTCTCCAGCAGGCCCGCGTGCATCCAGTCCAGCACGTGGTTGTTGGCCAGCGCGCATACGTCGGGATGCAGCGCCTTGAGCACCGGCACGTTGGCCGGGTGCATCCGGTAATTGATGCCCTTGCGCGGCCACGGCTCGTCGTGGTCGGTGACCGCGGTCTCCAGGTTGACGATGCGGCAGTCGACGCCGGCGCGGTCCAGCACCGCCGGCGCGTCGCCCCAGATGTAGTCGAGCCCGACCGGCTCGTCGATCTCGCCGTTGCGCCGCTCGGCCAGCTCGACGTAGTCGCGCGCATCGCGCACGAACGCCTCGAACAGCACCGGGTCGGACGGGTGGGGGAGAATCTGGTCGATGCCGCGGCCGGTCATGACATCTCCGGCCAGGAACAGCTTGAGTCGCTGGCGTTGTCCGGAGTGCGATTTGCTCGGTTCGGGGGCCATGGGTCGAGCTTCGCTCGGGAAACTCTCCGGATACCATGCCACGTCGGCATCACGGGCGCAAATCCGCCCGTCGGTGTGCAGAGGCTGCTAGCCTAGTATCGCGCGCAGCATGAAGAAGAAGATGACCGACAACAAGGCGCCGGCGGGCACGGTCACGAACCAGGACACGAAGATGGTTCCGACCACGCGCAGGTTGATCGCCGTCATGCCGCGCACCAGACCCACGCCCAGTACCGCGCCGACCAGGGTGTGGGTCGTGGAAATGGGAAGCCCGGTGCCGGAGGCCATCACGATGGTCGCGGCCGCGGCAATGCCGGCGCAGAACCCCCGGCTGGGCGTCAGGGGCGTGATCCTGCTGCCGACGGTGCGGATCACCTTGTGCCCGTAGGTGGCCAGGCCGATCACGATGCCCACGCCGCCCAGCACCAGCACCCACGGTGAAACGACAGCTTCCTGGCCGACTTCGCCGTTGGCTGAAATGCTGACGACCGCCGCCAGCGGGCCGACCGCGTTGGCCACGTCGTTGGAGCCGTGGGCAAACGCCATGGCGCAGGCCGTGACCAGCATCAGCACGCCGAACACCTTTTCGACACTGGCGTACTGGGAGTCGCGTTCCATGGCCCGGTCGCCGCGAATCCGCTGGATGTGGAGGTGCCCGGCCAAAGCCATGAATCCGCCGATCAGCGCCGAAAGTGCAAGGCTCTGGACTGCGCTCAGCTCGACGCCGATGTGCGAGATCCCCTTGAGCAGCGTCACCAGAGAAATGAAGAAGCCCGACAGAAAAATGTAAAACGGCCCGTAGCGGCGCGCTGCCGCCAGCGGGTCGTCGCGATCCAGGATCAGCCGCTGTACACTGACGAACAGCCAGCACGATGAATAGAACGGCGAGCTCCATCCGCCGGGTCGATTCAGCCGGAAATTATCAGGTGCAGTCGGCCGCCAACCCCCTGGGCGAGGTCGCCGAGGTCGCCGGTCAATTCAAATATTCGGTACAGGAACATCACTTCCACGGGCGGCAGGTCCTTTTCGATTCGGAACAGTTGGGCTCGAAGTTCGATCTGCATGCGGTCGGCCTCGCTTTCGATCCGGCCGAGCTCTTCGGTCATGGCCATCACCAGGTCCACTTCCTGTCCGCGAAATCCGGCCTCGAAAAGTTCATCGAGCTCGGCAACGGATTTCTGGGCCTGGGCCACGGCCCGCAGGCTGCTACGCAGCAAATCCAGGTAACTTTCCGCGAGGGGCTCCGGCAGTTGCATCTTGCGGCCGATCACCAGGCCGGAAATGTCCTTGGCCTTGTTGGCAATGCGGTCCTGCATCGAGATCAGATCCAGCAGGTCGGAGCGGCTGACCGGCATGAACATGCTCTTGGGCGGGTTCAGCCGGAACTCCTGCTTGAGATCGTCGGCCGCATCCTCGAACCGGGTGATGCGCTCGCGCGCCCCGGTGGCCGCGTCTCAGTCCATGTCGACAACCGCCCGGAAGAACGGAACGAGCTCCATGGCACAGCCGGCGGCCTGCTCGAAATGCTCCTGAATCGGCTTGACCGGCGAGCGCCCGAACAGGCGCGACATGTAATGGCTGGGCACGG
>JAVVDX010000035.1:0-1972 GCA_032251475.1 Wenzhouxiangellaceae bacterium
CCAAGGGCAAGTACCTGTACTTCGCCGCCTCGACCAACTCCGGGCCGCTGCAGGTAGGCCTGAACATGACCAGCCGGGAACGGCCTTACCGGGCCGGCCTCTATGCGGCGGTGCTGGCCGCCGACGGCGAATCGCCGCTGGCGCCGGAGACCGGCGACGAGAAGGCCGAGGACGACAATGAAAATGGCGACGGCAACGGCAAGAAGAACGGGAAGGGCAAAAAGGACAAGAACGACGAGCCGCCGGAAGTCGTGATCGAGTTCGACGGCATCGACCGGCGCATCGTCGGCCTGCCGGTGGCCGAAGGCAATTACCGGGCATTGCAGGTCGCCGGCGAGGGCGACCTGTTCTATCTGATGGCACCGCAGCCGGGCGCGACCAACCCGCCGCCGGGCGAATCGCCCGCCGACGACAATGAGCTGGTCCGGTTCGACTTCGAAGAGCGCGAGGCGTCGACGGTCGAGCGCGGCGTGCGGGCGTTCCGGATTGCCGCCGAGGGCAAGCACATGCTGCTGCAGACCGGCAAGGGGCTGGCGATCGCGAAGATCGACAAGAAGATCGAGCCCGAAGCGGTCGACACCGGCGGGCTTCGCATGTACATCGACCCGCGCGCCGAATGGGCCCAGATCTTCGACGAGGCCTGGCGCATGGAGCAGCAGTATTTCTACGCCGAAAACCTGCACGGCATCGACTGGGACGCGATCTACGACAAGTACCGGCCGCTCGTCGATCACGTCGGCCGGCGCGAGGACCTCAACGCGGTGATGGTCGAAATGATCGCCGAACTCCAGGTCGGGCACAATCGCGTCGGCGGCGGCGACACCCACCACCAGAACGGGGCTGAGAACGGCGTCAAGGCCGGTCTGCTGGGTGCCAATTTCGAGATCGCCAACGGCCGCTACCGGCTCGCGCGCGTCTATTCGGGCGAGTCGTGGAACCCGTTCCTGCGCGGCCCGCTGACCGAGCCGGGCAACGAGGCGCGTGCCGGCGAATACATCCTCGCCGTCAACGGCGAGCAACTGACCGCCGACGACAACATTTTCCAGATGCTCGAAGGCACGGTCGGCAAGCAGACCACGCTGACGGTCGGCCCGAACGCCGACGGCAGCGAGGCCCGCGACATCGTCGTCGAGCCGACCGACTCGGAAAACGCGCTCAGGCTGTGGGCCTGGATCGAGGACAACCGGAAACAGGTCTACGAGACCACCGGCGGCCGGGTCGGCTATATCTACCTGCCGAACACGGCCGGCGCGGGCTACACGTTCTTCAACCGGATGTTCTTCAACCAGGTCGACAAGGAAGCGCTGATCATTGACGAGCGCGCCAACGGCGGCGGCCAGGCGGCCAACTACATCGTCGAGGTGCTCAACCGCCGGCACCTGTCGCGCTGGAAGGACCGCGACGGCATGCCTTACAACACGCCGGCCGGCGCGCTGCACGGACCGAAGGTGATGATGATCGACCAGGACGCCGGTTCCGGCGGCGACTACCTGCCGTATGCGTTCCGCCAGCTTGGGATCGGCAAGCTCGTCGGTACCCGTACCTGGGGCGGCCTGATCGGCATTTCGGCCAACCCGCGGCTGGTCGACGGCGGCTTCCTGACGGTACCGTTCTTCCGCTTCGTCGACGCCGAGGGCAACTGGTCGATCGAGAACGAGGGCGTGGCGCCGGACATCGAGGTCGAGCTCGACCCGATCGCGACCAACAACGGCCGCGATACCCAGCTCGAGCGCGGGATCGAACACATCCTGGCCGAACTCGAGCGGCACGAGTCGCCGGTTCCGCCGGTGCCGCCGCTGCCGACCGAGCTCGGGCAGTAAGGGCGGTCGATATATCGTCGGGGACGCCGCCCCGGCTTACGGGTCGGAGGCCGCAAACAGCCGGATGGCGGCGGGCGTGCAGCGGGTACAACCGCCGGGGCACGGGCTTCCGGACGGCTTTTCGACGATCATTCCGCGCGCCTCGAGCTCGC
>JAVVDX010000035.1:2072-11424 GCA_032251475.1 Wenzhouxiangellaceae bacterium
GGGCACGGGCTTCCGGACGGCTTTTCGACGATCATTCCGCGCGCCTCGAGCTCGCCGAGCAGCGACAGCATCGTCGCCTCGTCGAGGTCGAAATGCGCACACAGGTGGGGAAGCGGCGTCGCGCCCCGCTCGCGGATATGGCGGCGCACGTCCAGCAGGATCACGCCGGGACTCCGAGCGCGCGGCGCTGGGCCGCCATGCGGGTGGCCGCCACGAACAGTGCGCCCAGCCCGGCCAGGCCGGTGATCCAGATCGCCGACGGTGCCGGATGGCGAACGAACGTGACGGTCTGGTAGAACAGCGTCGCGACCGACCAGGCCAGGCCGGTGCTCCAGCACACCGCAAACAGCGCCCAGCGCCCGCCGGCCTCGCGCCGGACCGCCGACGTCGCGGCGACGCACGGGAAATACAGCAGGATGAACAACAGGTAGGCGAACGCGCCGGTGCGGCCGTCGAAGCGCTCGGCCATCGCGCCGAACGTCGCCACGTCGACGGCCTGGGCCGCGGCGGCCCGGTCGCGGCTGGCCGAATCGGCGAGGATGCCCAGGCCGAGCGGGTCCAGCAGTCCGCGCGCGGCGTCGGCCAGCCCCGGCGGGATCGTCGCCAATGCCTCGCGCAGCGCCGGCAGCAGGGCGAGTTCGTCGTCCCCGGGGCCCGGCGCGTTCGGGGCCGGCCCGGCATCGAGCGTCGAATACAGCGAGTCGAGCGTGCCGACGACGACTTCCTTGGCCAGTACCCCGGTGAGAATGCCGACCGTCGCCGGCCAGTTGTCGCGTTCCAGCCCCATCGGCGCGAATGCCGGGGTGACGGCGCGCGCGGTGGCCGCGAGCACCGAGTCGCGGCTGTTCTCGTGGCCGAAGCTGCCATCGGTGCCGACCGAGCCGAGGACGTTGAGCACGACGACCATCGCGACGATGAGCTTGCCGGCATCGGCGATGAAGCCGCGCAGCTTGCTCCAGGTGCTCAGCAGCAGGTCGCGCAGGCCGGGCCATTGATAGGCCGGCATTTCCATCACGAAGTCGTCGGGCTCGCCGGCCAGCAACGAGTTCTTCAGGATCCAGGCCGTGAACAGCGCCGCACCGATTCCGACCAGGTACAGCGCGAACACGATGTTGGCGCCGTTGTGCGGGAAGAACGCCGCGGCGAACAGCGCATAGACCGACAGCCTCGCGCCGCACGACATGAACGGCGTCATCAGCACCGTCAGGATGCGCTCGCGGTGGCTTTCCAGCGTGCGTGTGGCGGTGATCGCCGGGACGTTGCAGCCGAAGCCGATGATCAGCGGCACGAACGCCTTGCCCGGCAGGCCGATGGCGCGCAGCGAACGGTCCATCACGAACGCCGCGCGCGCCATGTAGCCGGAGTCCTCGAGCAGCGACAGCAGCAGGTACAGCACGCCGATGATCGGAATGAAGGTTGCGACCACCTGGATGCCGCCGCCGGCGCCGTCGGCGACCAGCACCTTCAGCCATTCGGGCGCGCCCGCGGCGTCGAGTGCGCGGGCCGGCGCGTCGACGAATATCGCGCCGGCGGCAAGGTCGAAGAAGTCGATGAATGCGCCGCCGAAGTTGATCGTCAGCGTGAACAACAGGTAAATCACCCCGAGAAAGATCGGCACGCCCAGCCAGCGATGCACGACGAGGCGGTCGATCCGGTCCGAGTGGTGCCGGCCGAGGCGGGCCGCGCCCTGCACCCCGAGCGCGACATCGTGGGCGAACTGGTAGCGCGCGTCGGCCACGAGCAGGTCCATCGGCTCGCCGGTGCCGCGCTCGATTCGTTCGCGCCAGTGATCGGCCAGGGCTGCCGACTCCGGCGGCAGGGTGCCGGGCGCGGGCGGCGCTTGCAGCCACTCGAGCGCGTTGCGGCGGGCTGCACGCAGGTCGGTTGTCCCGGTCCGGCCGGCCAGATCGCCGACGGCTTGCTCGATTTCCGGCGCGTAGCGCGGGCCGGCCACGGGCGGCCCGCAGCCCTCGCGGATCGCCGTCGAAACCGCCGCGCGCAGCCGTTCCAGTCCCTGGCGCCGGCGCGCGACGACCGGCACGACGGGACAACCGAGCGCGAGCGCGAGCGCTTCGGTGTCAATATCGATGCCGCGCTGCCCGGCCAGATCCATTCGGTTCAGCGCGACCACGACCGGGATGCCCAGTTCCAGCAGTTGCACGGTCAGGTAAAGCCCGCGTTCGAGGCAGGCCGCGTCGAGCACGTTGACGACGCAGTCGACCTCGCCGCCGGCCAGGTAGTCGCGTGCCAGCGACTCGTCGAGCGAAGCCGCCGCCACGGCCAGCGAGTGGACGCCCGGCAGGTCGACCAGCCGCCCGGCCGCGGTTTCGAGCGGAAACCGGCCTTCGCGGCGCTCGACCGTCACGCCGGGCCAGTTTCCGGTGTGCTGCCGGATGCCGGTCAGCGCGTTGAACAGCGTGGTCTTGCCGCAGTTCGGATTGCCGGCCAGCGCGATGACGGGCCCGTTGCCCCGCAGACCGGATCCGGGCCGGCCGTGACAGGCGCTCACGGCCGCACCACGATCAGCTTGCGGCCGAGCTCCCGGCCAAGGCCGAGGCGCAGCCCGCCGATGCCGACGACGACGCTGCCGCGCCGGTTTTCCAGCACGTCGACGAGTGCGCCGACCGGCAGGCCCATGCCGAGCAGCCTCAGACGCAGCCGGCGCTCGCCGGCGATCGCCGTGACCCGGACGCGGGTCGCGGCGGGCACCTTGTCGAGCGTGGCCAGCCGCGAAACCGGCGCGGATCCGGCAGCGGACTTCTGAACGGGCGGGCGCAAGCGCATGGCCGGGCCTGTTTGGGAATGATTCTTATTATATTTATTCGGCGTGCCATGATTTGCGACGGATCAAATTTCCGTCCCGCCCGGACCCCACCCGATTGCAGGGGCCGGGCGGACGGAAACGGCCCGGTCAGGCCGGATCGTTCCGGGACAGCCGGTAGATCACCCCGGCCTGGTCGTCGGAGATCAGGATCGAGCCGTCGGGCAGTTCCAGCAGGTCCACCGGCCGGCCCCACGATTCCTCGCCCTGCAGCCATCCGGTGATGAACGGTTCGTACTTGATCACGTTGCGTTCGCCGTCCAGATGTGCGCGCATGACCCGGTAACCGCTCTTGGTCGTCCGGTTCCACGAGCCGTGCTCGGCGATCAGGATGTCGTGCTTCAGCTCCCCGGGCAGCATCTCGCCGCGGTAGAACAGCATGCCCAGCGGTGCGACGTGGGCCATCAGCTGCTGCGCCGGGGGCTCGAACTCGTCGTGGCTGCGCTGGCCGCCGAATTCCGGGTCGCGCACCAGGCCGGCGTGCCAGAACGGATAGCCGAAGTGCTGGCCGGGTTCGGTGACGTGGTTGAGTTCGCACGGCGGCAGGTTGTCCCCGAGCATGTCGCGGCCGTTGTCGGTGAACCACAGGTCGCCGGTGACCGGATCGAAATCGAAGCCCACCGAGTTGCGCACGCCCTCGGCGACCACCTCCAGGCCGCTGCCGTCGGCGTCGATCCTCACGATCCGGGCGTAGCCCTCCTCGAGGCAGATGTTGCACGGCGCCCCGATCGGTACGTACAGCTTGTCGTCCGGGCCGAATTCGATGTGCTTCCAGCCGTGATGCTCATCGGTCGGGAACCGGTCGGTCACGAGTACCCGTTCGGGCGGGTCGTCGAGCCTGGATTCGATGTCGTCGTAGCGGAACAGGTCGCCGACGGCGGCCACGTACAGGCTGCCGTCGCGGAACGCCACGCCCGACGGCATTTGCAGTCCCTCATCGATCAGCACGACGCGATCGGCCCGGTTGTCCCCGTCATCATCGACCACGGCGTGCACCTTGCCGGCGCGGCGCGAGCCGACGAAGATCGTGCCGTTGGCACCGAGCGCCATCTGGCGGGCGTTTTCGACGCCGTCGGCGTAAAGCGCGATCGAATAACCGGCCGGCAATTCGAGTTTTTCAGGCTGGACCTGGCTCGCGGCGGGCGTGCTCGCCAGCACCGCCATGCCCGCAAGCGCCACGCTCATGGCGGCCGCCGCGGCGAGTCGGGATTTTTCAAGCGATTTCATGCGATTCTCCTTGTCTGAAGGGCCGTGGGATCCGATTGTACCGGCCGGGTCGGGACGGTTGACCGGTCTCCTTCAAGCCCGGCTCCGTCGGGGGCGGGCTATGCGGGCTTGTGCAATCCCGGCATCTGTGGCAAAGTCGCCCGATGAGCCGGATATCTCTTTCCGTTCGCCGAAGCATTGCCCTCGACCCGCGGCCGCGACGCCGAGGCGGGGACCGAAACGAGGCCAATACTGGCTGGGCGGCCCCATAGCGCGCATTTCGTATCCGATTGCACGATCTGACCGACCCAGCCCCGCGGCTGGGTTTTTTTTGCCATCGACCCCGGAACCACGACAACGTGAATCACTTTCTGAGCACTATCGACCATTCGCGCGCCGAACTGCAGGCGCTGCTCGATCGCGCCGCCGAACTGAAGGCCGCGCCGGTCTCGCGCGCGCTGGCCGGCAGGACCATCGCGCTGCTGTTCCTGAACCCTTCTCTGCGCACGCGCACGTCTTTCGAGGTCGGCGCGTTCCAGCTCGGTGCGCACGCCGTCGTGCTCGAGCCCGGCAAGGGCGCATGGGGCATCGAGTTCGAGCGCGGTGCGGTGATGGAGGACGAGGCCGAGGAACACATCGCCGAAGTCGCCGGCGTGCTGTCGCGCTACTGCGATGCGATTGCGCTGCGCGCGTTCCCGCAGTTTCGCGACTGGCAGGTCGATCGCGAGAACCGCGTCATCCGGGCGCTGGCCGAGCACGCGAGCGTGCCGGTGGTCAACATGGAAACCATCGTCCACCCATGCCAGGAGCTGGCGATCATGCGCACGGTCCAGGACCACCTGGAGGCGCCCGACAACCGCAAGTTCGTACTGACCTGGACATGGCACCCGCGGCCGCTGAATACCGCCGTGGCCAACTCGGCGCTTCTGATCGCGAGCAAGTTCGGAATGGACATCACGCTGCTGATTCCCGACGAGGCCTACCGGCTGGACCCGCAATTCATGGACACCGCGGCCGCGCAGGCGTGCGAGACCGGCGGCAGCCTCGAGGTCACGACCGACATCGAGCAGGCCTACACCGGCGCCGACTGGGTCTACGCCAAGAGCTGGGGGGCATTGCCTTTGTACGGCCGCCCCGATGAAGAGGCGAAGCTGCGCGAGCCCTTCCGGCACTTCATCGTCGACGGCGCCAAGATGGAGCTGACGCGCCAGGCCCGCTTCAGCCACTGCCTGCCGCTGCGGCGCAACGTCAAGGCCACCGACGAGGTCATGGACGCCGACTACTGCGTCGCCCTCGACGAGGCCGAAAACCGGCTGCACGTGCAGAAGGCGCTGATGCTTGAGTTGATGGGCGGAGAATGATTTTTGACCGCAGATAAACGCAGATGAACGCAGATCAAAAAAGCCCATGGTCTCAAGGCGCACGGATCGAAGCTGCAACCCCCGTCGCTCCTGGCTCGCCGGGCTCGTGTTTACACTTTCTTCGTGTCCTTCGTGGTTCAAGGTACTTTTTGGTTTTTAATCTGCGTTCATCTGCGGTTGAAAACGGCTTTTGACTTTCGAGAGATAAACATGAGCAACGAAAAGATCGTACTGGCGTTTTCCGGCGGGCTGGATACCAGTTACTGCGTGCTGGCGCTCAAGCAACAGGGTTTCGACGTGCACACGGCGTTCGTCGATACCGGCGGGGTCGACGACAGGCGGCGCAAATGGATCGCCGAGCGGGCGCTGGCGCTGGGCGCGGTGGAGCACCACGAACTCGATGCCGCCCGGCCGTTGTGGGACGCCTTCGTCGTGCCGCTGCTGTGGTCCGGCGCGCGCATGCTCGACCAGTACCCGATGCTGTGCTCGGACCGCTACGTCATCGTCGAGCAATGCCTTGCGCTGGCCGAACGGCTCGGCACCCGGCACTTCGCGCACGGCTGTACCGGCATGGGCAACGATCAGTTGCGCTTCGACCAGTCGGTGCGATCGCTGGGCGACTGCGTCATCCACGCGCCGATCCGCGACCTGCAGCGCGAGAGTGCCGACGTGCGCGCGCACGAGCTGAAGCTGATGGACGAGGCCGGCGTCGAGGTACCGGAATCTTCGAGCAAGTACTCGATCAACGAGAACCTGCTCGGGGTGACGCTTTCAGGGCGCGAAATCGACCGCTTCGAGGCCCCGGCCGACGACACGCGCGTGCTGTGCCGGCCGCGCGCCGAATGGCCGGCCGGGCGCAGCGAATGGACGATCGGCTTCGAGCACGGTCGTGCCGCGACGCTGGACGGCAGGGCGCTGGACGGACCGGCGATGCTCGACGCGCTCAACCGCGCGCTGGGCGCCTACGGCGTCGGCCGGCATCTCTACACCGGCGACGTGTCGATCGGGCTGAAGGGGCGGATCGTGTTCGAGTGTCCCGGCATCGACGGACTGATGGTCGCGCACCGGGCGCTGATGGAAGCGGTCAACACGCGGCTTCAGAACCAGTTCCGCCACATCATCGCCGCGCGCTGGGCCGAACTGGTCTATACCGGCTTCTTCTTCGAGCCGCACAAGCGCGATCTCGAGGCCTACCTCGAATCGGCCAACCGCTATGTGACCGGCCGCGTGCGGCTGGCCAGCGAGGGCGGCGAGGTGACCGCGGTCGCGGTCGAATCCGATTTCATTCTGGCCGACCCGGACGCGGTCTACGCGCAGTCGGCGTCGTGGACGCCCGAGGAAGCCGAGGGCTTCGTCAAGCTGATCGGCCAGAGCTCGACGCTGGCGCAGAAGGTGCGGGCCGGCCAATGACCTCCGCGAGCCCGGCGCTGCAACGCATCCTCGCCCACCTGGCCGAGCTGATCGCCTGCGACAGCCAGAACCCGCCGCGCAGGATCACCGCCGACTCGGCGATGTTCGAATACGCTCGGAAGATGCTGTCCGACGGCTTCGAGGTCGAGACCGCCGATCACGGCGACGGTCACGTGACGCTGTACGCCGTGCGCGGCAAGCCCGGGCTGGTCTTCAACTGCCATCTCGACACCGTGCCGGCCGGTGACGGCTGGCGCGTGCCGCCGTTCGAACTGACCGTCGACGACGGCCGAGCCTGGGGGCGCGGGGCGTGCGACATCAAGGGCGCCGCGGCCGTCCTGCTGGCCGTGGCCGAGACCACGGACGCGCCGCTGGCGCTTTTGTTCACGTCAGATGAGGAGGGCGCCGGCGGCTGTTGCGTGCGCGAGTTTCTGGCCACCGACACGGCCTCGGTGTACCGGTTCGCCGTGGTCTGCGAGCCGACCGGCAACCGCGCCGTGCTGTCGCACCGCGGGTTCCTGTCGGTCAAGGGCGCCTTCCGCGGCCGCGGCGGGCACTCGTCCGAACCGCGCGCGCTGGCCGACAGCGCGATCCACGCCGCCGGCCGGTGGATTCACGCGGCGACCGAATACTGCCGCGCCGAGGCCGCGGCCGGCCGCCAGACCTGCTTCAACGTCGGCCTGATCGACGGCGGGCTCAAGAGCAACGTCATCGCCGATACCTGCCGGCTGCACTACTCGGCGCGGCTCGCGCCGGGCGGCGACAACGACGCATTGCTGGCCGCACTGTCGCCGCTGTCCGGCGCCGACAGCCGCGCCGACTGGCAGGTGCCGTTTTCCGGCCCGCCGCTGCCGGCGGCCGGGCGCAGCGCCGATCCGGCGCGGACCTTCGCCGCCGGGCACGGCCTGGAGGTGACCGAAAGCGTCGATTTCTGGACCGAGGCCTCGCTGTTCTCGGCCGCCGGCATGGAAGCCATCGTGCTTGGCCCGGGTCATATCGGGCAGGCGCATACGGTCGACGAATGGGTATCGCTGGAGCAGCTCGAACAGGCCGAGGTACGGTACCGCAGGATTGTCGAGACCGGCGCGGTCGAGGCCGGCGCCAGGGAGGCCCGCCGATGACCGAGCAGGTCCGCTCCACCGTCGTCGAGCTGCTCGGGCAGCTCGGCTCGTCGCGCGAGGCCCGGCAGTACCTGGAGCAGTTCTCGCGCGTCAACGAGAGCCGGTTCGCGGTGATCAAGGTCGGCGGTGGCGTGCTGGCCGACAACCTCGACAGTCTGGTCGCGGCGCTGGCATTCCTGCACCGGCTGGGGCTGTACCCGATCGTGATGCACGGCGCCGGGCCGCAGCTCGACGAGGCGCTGGCCGAGGCCGGCATCGAAACCGCCCGGCACGAAGGCCTGCGCGTGACGTCCGAGGAGGTCATGGCCATCGCGCGCCCGGTAATCTACCGCGAAAACACGCGCCTGGTCGATGCGCTGGAACATCACGGCGTGCGCGCACGCGGGCTGCTGCACGGGATCTTCGAGTGCGACTACGCCGACCGCGAGAAGCTGGGCCTGGTCGGCCACGTCGGCCGGGTGCACCTGGACCCGATCCGCGCCGCGGTGGCGGCCGGCGCGCTGCCGGTGGTCGCGTGCCTGGGAGAAACGCGGTCCGGCCAGGTCATGAACATCAACGCCGACGTCGCCACGCGCGAGCTGGTCTGGGCGATCCGGCCGTACAAGATCATCTTCCTGACGCCGACCGGCGGGCTGCTCGACGAGAACGGGCGCATCATTTCGGCGATCAGCCTGAGCGAGGACTACGAGGGTCTGATGGCCCAGTCGTGGGTGCACTCGGGCATGCAGCTCAAGCTGGCCCAGATCCGCGAGATGCTCGAGCCGCTGCCGCCGTCGGCTTCCGTTTCGATCACTTCGGCCGAGAAGCTCACGCGCGAGCTGTTCACGCACACCGGCGCCGGCACGCTGGTGCGCAAGGGCGAAAAGATCGAGTGGTTCGAGCACATTCCCGACGACCGCCGGCACGCGCTGGAGCGGTTGCTCGAGACGGCGTTCGGGCGCGAGCTGCGCGCCGACTGGCTCGACTCGCGGCGCGTGCGCGGCCTGCTGATGGCCGAAAGCGGCCGGGCCGCGGCGCTGATCGTTGACGGGGTCGACGGTGTCGACGGCATTCCGTACCTGGACAAGATCGTGGTCACGCCCGAGGCGCGCGGCGAGGGCCTGGGAGCGGCGCTGTGGCAGGCGCTGCGCGCGCGCGCCCCGGCGATGTACTGGCGCGCGCGCCAGAACAACCCGATCGCCGGCTGGTACTTCCAGCAGGCCGAAACTTCGCATCGCCGCGGCCAGTGGGTGGTCTATACCATCGGCGTCGACGACTTCGGCACGATGCAGCGTCTCGTCGCCGACGCCGCCGCGCGCGATTCGGGCTGGACCGAGGACGGGGCGACATGACCGGCCACAAACGACATCGGCTGGCGCTGATCGGAGCGCGCGGCTACACCGGGCGGGAGCTGCTCGGCTTGCTGGCCGCGCATCCGGGCATCGAGTTGGTGC
>JAVVDX010000035.1:11524-25925 GCA_032251475.1 Wenzhouxiangellaceae bacterium
ACCGGGCGGGAGCTGCTCGGCTTGCTGGCCGCGCATCCGGGCATCGAGTTGGTGCTGGCCGTGTCGAACGCGCAGGCCGGGCGGCCGATCGCCGGCGAGGTGCCGGACTGGCCGGACCGCGAGCAGGCGTTCGTCGCGCTGGCGCCGGACGACGTCGCCGGGGTCGACGCCGGCATCTGGGTTCTGGCGGTGCCGAACGGGCAGAGCGCGCCTTGGGTCGAGGCGATCGAGGACGCCCACCGCCACGCCCGCATCGTCGATCTCGGCGCCGACTACCGTTTCGACGAGACCTGGATCTACGGCCTGACCGAATTCAACCGCGACTCCGTCCGCGCGGCGCGCCGGATCTCGAACCCGGGCTGCTACGCGACCGGTGCGGCGTTCGGACTGTTGCCGCTGCGCGACCTGCTGACCGCGCCGCCGGTGATCTTCGGCGTGTCCGGGTACTCGGGCGCCGGCCGCACGCCGTCGCCGCGAAACGACCCGGAACGGCTGCGCGACAACCTGATTCCGTACGCCCTGACCGGCCACGTGCATGAACGCGAGATCGGCGCCCACCTGGGCCGGCCGGTGCGCTTTCACCCGCACGTCGCGGCGTTCTTCCGCGGCATCTCGCTGACGATCGCGGTCGAGCTGGGCGAGCCGCAGTCGCCCGAATCGCTGGCCGCGCATTTCAGCGAACCGCTCGGACACGAACCGCTGGTCCGGGTCAGCCCGGACATTCCGGAAATCCGCACGCTTTCGCCGCGCACCGGGATCGCGATCGGCGGGTTCAGCGTCGATTCGCGCGACGCGACGCGCGCCAGCTTGGTCGTCGTGCTCGACAACCTGCTCAAGGGCGCGGCTTCGCAGGCGTTGCAGAACATCAACCTGGCGTGCGGATTCGATGAGCTGACGGCGATCGCGATCGAGAACACGGACGCGGACGAGCGCGAGCCGGCGCGTGTACCGGAAGGAGAGGAGCCATGAGCGAAGAAAACAGCGGAGCCGGGACCGAGGCTCCGGAAAGCGAGCCGGTCTGGAAGAAATCGGGCCAGGCCCGGGTGCCGGCCGCGATCATGCGTTTCCTGGCCGGCCAGGACGTCGAGCTGGACCGCGAGCTGCTGCCGTTCGATATTCGGGCCAGCTGCGCGCACGCGCGTGGCCTGGCGCGGATCGGCGTCATCGGCGACGACGAGGCCGCGGCGGTGTGCCGCGAGCTCGACGCGCTGGCGCGTGCCTTCGAGGCAGGCGAGTTCGTGCTCGACCGGCGCTTCGAGGACGGCCACTCGGCGATCGAGGTGTGGCTCACCGAGCGGCTGAGCGAGACCGGCAAGCGCATCCATACCGGCCGCAGCCGCAACGACCAGGTGGCCGTCGCGCTCAGGCTGTATCTCAAGGACCGGCTGGACCGGCTGGTCGGCGTTTGCTGCGACATCGCCGAGGTCGCGCTGGCCCGGGCCGGGCGCGAGCGCGACGTGCCGATGCCCGGCCACACGCACCTGCAGCAGGCAATGCCGAGCTCGCTCGGGCTGTGGTGGGCCGGTCACGCCGAGGCGTTCGTCGACGACGCCGAGCTGGCCGGCCTGCTCCGGGGCTGGCTCGATGCCTCGCCGCTGGGGACCGCGTCGGGCTTCGGCGTCAACATCGCGCTGGACCGCGACGGCGTAGCCGACGAACTGGGTTTCGGCCGGCTGGTCGTCAACCCGCAGAACGCCCAGGCCCAGCGCGGCAAGGTCGAGTTGCGCGCGCTCGACGCGCTGGCCGCGGCGACCGGCGACCTGCGCCGGCTGGCGTGGGACCTGAGCCTGTACGCGAGCCGGGAATTCGGTTACGCGAACGTGCCGGCCGAGTTCTGCACCGGCTCGTCGATCATGCCGAACAAGCTCAACCCCGACTGCGTCGAGCTGCTGCGGGCGCTGCATGCGAGCGTCGTCGGCGCCCGGGCCGAACTGGACGCGGTGCTGAGCCTGCCGTCGGGCTACCAGCGCGACCTGCAGGACACCAAGCCGCCGCTGATCCGGGCGTTCGCGCGCGGCCTCGAGGGCCTGGCGCTGGTGCCGGCGCTGCTGGCCGGCATCGAGTGGAACGAAGAACGCATGCGCGAGGCGATCGGCCCGGCCATGCACGCCACCGATCGCGCCAACGAACTGGTTGCCGGTGGCATGAGCTTCCGCGACGCCTACCGCAAGGTCGGTGACGAGCTCGACGCGCTGGGCCGGCGCGATGCGGCCGAAAGCCTCGCCGCGCGCGTCTCGCCGGGCGGCTGCGGTGATCTCGAACTGGGCCGGATCGAAGCCCGGCTCAACGAAATCCGTGCCAACCGGGAGTGAGAGACTTTTACTACCGCAGATGAACGCAGATGGACGCAGACAAGACCAAATGAACCACGAAGGGCACGAAGAGCTCGAAGAAAGCCTATGTTGTGCCCCCTTTGCGTTCTTCATGCCCTTCGTGGTTGAATTCAAGATTTATAAAGTTGCCTGACTTTATTGCCTTTCATCTGCGTTCATCCGCGTTCATCTGCGGTAAGAAAAAAGGAACTTTCGCTCGGGCTGATTATTTCCCGGATCGGCAAACATTAACCGTGTAACCTGTAATCGAACCCTGATGGTTTGCGCGCGGCAATGGAAGGCGAACTGAGTCTCAACGGCGACATGCTGCTGGTGCTGGCCCTGCTCGGCCTGACCATCTTCATGTTCGCCACCGAGATCGTCCGCATCGACATCGCCGGGATCTCGATCATGGTGCTGCTCGGGCTGTTCGGGCTGGTGCCCGGCGACGAGCTGTTCAACGGCTTCTCGTCGAACGCGGTGATCGCCGTGATCGCGGTGATGATCATCGGCGCCGGGCTCGACCGGACCGGGGTCATGAACACCGTCTCGGCTTTGATCGTGCGCTACGGCGCGGGTTCGGAGAGCCGCATCGTTGCGCTGCTGGCCTCGACCGTCGGCGTGATCTCGGCGTTCATGCAGAACGCCGGGGCGACGGCGCTGTTCCTGCCGGTGGCCGGTCGCGTTTCGAGCCGCCTCGACATCCCGCTCTCGAAGCTCCTGATCCCGATCGGCTTCAGCGCCATCGTCGGCGGCACGCTGACGATGGTCGGCTCGTCGCCACTGATCCTGCTCAACGACCTGATCGAAACCTCGAACCGGTCGCTGCCCCCGGGTGCCGAGGCGTTGGAGCCGTTCGGACTGTTCTCGGTCACGCCGGTCGGCATTGCGCTTCTCGGTGTGGCACTGGCGTTCATGATCGTCGTCGGCCAGAAAATGCTGCCGGTCGCGCAGGCCGGGCGTCCGGCCTCGCCCGGGCGGACCAAGAACTACTTCGCCGAGGTCTACGGCATCACCGGCAACGTCTACGAGCTGCTGGTCACGGTCGATTCGCCGCTGGTCGGGATGCGCGTGGCCGAGGCCGAGCAGCTCGACGGCGCACCGCTGCTGCTGGCGATCCAGTCGACCGACGAGCCGCGCCTGGCGCCGCCGGCCGACGAAATGATCTGGGTCGGTACCGTGCTCGGGGTCATGGGCACGCGCGAGCAGGTCGGACGGTTCGCCGTCGACAACAAGCTCCGGCTGCAGCCGCGGCTGCGCACGTTCGGCTCGCTGTTCGACCCGGGCCGGGCCGGGATTTCCGAGGTCGTCATCCCGCCCGGATCGAACCTGGTCGGCAAGGCCATCGGCGAGGCCCGGCTGCGTTCGCGCTTCGGCATCTCGGTGCTCGCGATCAACCGCGGCGACGGGATCGTGCGTGATCAACTGCGCGGAGAAAAGCTGCGGGTCGGCGACTGCCTGGTGTCGCATTCGACCTGGCGCGACCTGTCGTCGGTGGCGAAGGACCGTGACTTCATCGTCGCCACCGACGTGCCCAAGGAAGAGGCGCGGCCGCAGAAGGTCTTGCACGCACTGGCGTTCTTTTTGCTGGCTATGGCGCTGGTCGTGTTCACCGATTTCAATCTGTCGGTCGCGCTGCTGACCGGCGCGGTTGGCATGATCCTTTCGGGCGTAGTGAGCATGGACGAGGCCTACAGCGCCGTGAGCTGGAAGACGGTGTTCCTGATGGCCAGCCTGATTCCGCTCGGCTTCGCGATGGAAGTCACCGGCACCGCCGCGTGGCTGGTGCAGGAAATGCTCGCATTGATCGGCAACGTCGGCGACATCTGGATGCAGCTCGCGCTGGCGGTGCTGGCCACGCTGTTCACGCTGGTCATGTCCAACGTCGGCGCGACCGTGCTGCTGGTGCCGATCGCGATCAACATCGCGCTGGCGACCGGCGCCAACCCTGCCGTGTACGCGCTGATCATCGGGCTGGGCACGTCGAACGCTTTCATCCTGCCGACGCACCCGGTCAACGCGCTGATCATCGGCCCGGGTGGCTACAAGGTGCGCGATTTCATGCGCGTCGGCATTCCGATGAGCGTGCTGTTCATCGCGGCGATGCTCGGGATGGTCAATCTCGTGTTCTGACCGTCACGGTCGCTTCCGGCGGCCGATGCCGGCGATCGAGACCGAAGCCTCCTCGCCGCCGCCGGTGCGGATGGGCGCGCCCTCGTCGGGCGCCCAGGCCGAGGCGTAGACGATCTCCCAGGTGGTCGGGAATTCGTCCCGATCCCCGTGCAGTTGTTCGAGACGCGCGCGCAGCGGCGCATGATCGGCATTGGACTGGAGCACGCCGGCAGCCGCTCCCGCGTCGACCAACGCGGCCGGCTCGGTGAAGGTCTGGGTGATCCAGTCGGTATCGAGCACCGGTTCTGTGAAGCCGGCGCGGATCAGCGCGTCGCCGACGGTCTGGACATCGAGACGCGCACGCAGCGCCAGGGCTTGGCCGGCCTCCTGCGCGTCCTGTCGCAGTTCCGACAACGTGTCCGGGCCGAAGACGGAGACCAGCAGCAGGCCGCCGGGACGCAGCACGCGGCGGAAGCCGTTGAGCACGTCCGGCAGTTCGCCGAAGCGCTGCAGCGCCAGGTTCGAGAACAGCAGATCGACGCTGCTCTCGGCCAGCGGCATCCGGGCAGCATCGGCCACGAGGGCCCGTCCTTGCCTGGGCCGTCCGCCCACGACGGAGTCCGGCATTTCCTCGAGCACGAGCACGTGCGCGTCGCCGTAGCGCCCGGCCAGCGCGCCGGTCGCCTCCCCCGGCCCCGAGCCCAGGTTCACGATCGTGTGCGGTGCGAACTTCAGACCCTCCAGGCGGTCGAGCAGCCGGTTCGCGGCCTCGTTCCGGATCGGCGACGGCTCGGGCCGATTGCCGGCGCGGCGGCGCAGCCAGCCGATCAGATTTCGCAGCGATTTCGGATCAGCCATTGCCGATGAACTCCCGGATGCGGCCGGGTGGACGGCCGGCCGGTCCCATTATTGTCGCCGACCACGGCGGCACGCGGGTGCGTGAGCCGGCGCGAGGCCATGGCAATATGGCGAGCGATGAACGGGCGGCATGCATCGATGCGGCGGGGCTGGACGCGAGCGAGGCCGGGGACCGGCCGGCAGCGACCGCGGAACGGATTCCGGGTTGCGGCCGGGCGAGCGCTCGAGCTGTTGTGGCCGCGGGTCTGTCTGGTCTGCGGGCGGGCCAGTGACGCCGACGAGGATTGCTGTACCGGGTGCCGGGCGGCGCTGCCGGTGCTCGCCGCCCGCTGCCGGCAATGTGCGGTCGCGCTGCCGGCGATGGTCGACGCCTGCGGGCTGTGCCTTGCGCGCGCGCCGGCGTTCGACGCGGCCGAGGCCGCGTTCCATTACCGGCCGCCGATCGCGGGCCTGATCCAGCGGTTCAAGTTCAACGCCGATCTTGCCGCCGGCCGCGTGCTGGCCCGGCTGACGGCCGAACGGCTCGCCGATTGCGGCGCGATCCGGCCGCAGGCGATGGTGCCGGTACCGCTGAACCGGCGGCGCCGGCTCCGGCGCGGGTTCAATCAGGCCGAGTTGCTGTGCCGCGACCTCTCCAGGCATTTCGGCGGCCTGCCGTGGGTCGATGCGATCCGGCGCGACCGCGCCACGGCGACCCAGTCCGAGTTGCCGGCCGGCAAGCGCGGAGGCAACGTCCGCGGCGCTTTCTCGGTGCTCCGGTTGCCACCCGGGCTCGGCCACGTCGCGATCGTCGACGACGTCATGACCACCGGGGCCACGCTGGGCGAATGTGCGCGGGTACTCAAACGGGCCGGCGTCGGGCGGGTGGATGTGTGGGTGGTCGCCCGCGCATGACGGAAACCGCTGAAAAACTACTGCGCGTGTGCCTGACGGCGTCCGGCGGTGCTCGAAATCCTCATGTACTGGCGTGTACACTCGGGTTTCTGCGCTCCGGCGGCCACCGTCAGGCACCCGCTCGCTACGTTTTTCAGCGGTTTCCGGGTCAGTGGCTGAAACCGCTCGATTCGATGACGGTGTTGACCAGCTTGAGTTTTTCGATGACGCTCGGGGTCAGGACGAACGGGTACGGGTCGGGCTGGTCGAGGCTGCGATTGAGCAGGTTGATGCGGGTGGCCAGCTTCACCCAGTGTTCGATGCGCTCGTCCATGTCGTCGCTGATCGCGCCCGGCGGGGCCATGCCGATCGCCGCGGCGGTCTCCAGCGCGTCGACGATCTGCAGCAGGTGGGCCCAGCATTCGGCCCAGTCTTCCCACGGGTGGGCGCTGGCGTAGGCACTGACGTAGTTTTCCTGCCAGCCCGGGCGCGGGCCTTCGTTGTAGTATCGATCGAGCGCGCTGCCGTAATCGATGCGCTCGTCGCCGAACAGTTCGCGCACCCGGCCGAGATACGGACCGCCGCGGACCAGCCGATCCCAGTAATAGTGACCGCTTTCGTGCCGGAAGTGCCCGAGCAGCGTGCGCTGGGCTTCGTTCATGGCCACTCGCATGCGCTCGCGTTCGACGTCGTCGGCTTCGGCAATGTTGATCGTGATCAGACCGTTGGCGTGGCCGGTCGTGATTTGCGAGCCCTCATGGGTATCCCGGAATTCCAGCCCGCCGGGATCGTCCTCGAGGAACGCGAACGCCAGACCGTTATGCGGGTCGGTGGTCTTGGGCACGACCGGCAGACGGTGCCGACGCAGGTCGTAGACCAGGCGACGCTTGCGTCTTTCGATCCTGACCCAGAGTTCGCGGTTGCCCGGCTTGTCCAGATTCGGGATCACCTGGTTGAGCCGGCAGGCAATGCAGAACGGCGTCGGATCGTCAACCGGGATCATCCAGTTGCACGTATCCTGCTCGGCGTAATTCCGACAGGCGTGATAGTGGTGACCCCGCGCTTCGCCAGCCAGCGCGAGAAACCCGCCGGCGGCGGTCGGTTCCAGTGCAGAAAGGGTCAGTACGTCGGGCAGAAAACCGAGTTTGCGCCCGCATTGCAGGCAAACGGTGTTTTCGAAGTAGAGCGTGTTGCCGCACGTGCAGCGAAAAGTTTTCATGAATCGAAGCGACTCGCATTCATTGAGGCCTGGACCGGAGCATCGCAGGCATGGGATCCAACAACATGGTGCTCGCCGCCTGCCTTTTCCAGCCAATCAGGGCCGCACGGGCGAATTCTAATCCTGTGAGCCCGGCAGGAACCAGGTTTCGGCGATCTGCCGGCCGATCTGGCCAAGTTCGAGCTGGATGCCGTCGAGGAAATCCGACAGCGGCGCGCCGGTCAGCCCGGCCATCCGCGTGTGGTCGAGCCGGCGCATCAGGCTGGTCGTCGAGCGCAGGGCCGTGTCGTCGTCGCCGGGCAGGCCCGTCAGCAACGCTTCGAGCGCCTCGAGGCAGAACATCACCGAGCGCGGGAACAGCCGGTCGCGCATCAGGAACTTGAGCACGTCCGGGCCGGTGATGCGCAGCCGGACGTGGCGCCGGTACATCTGGTAGCCGGTCAGCGATTTCAGCACGCTCATCCACTGGATCGAGTCGAACGGCGGCAGTTCCTCGACCTCGTCCCCGAGCAGGTCGTCGGCACGCACGTCGAGAATCCGGGTCGTGACGTCGGCGCGCTCGAGATAGCGGCCGAGCAGAATGAAGTCGTAGGCGTGGTCCTGGCTCATCGTGCCCATCAGGATGCCAGCGACGAGCTGCGAGCCGCGGATCAGTTCGGTCAGCACATCGTGCCGGCGGCGCTTGGACAGCTGGCCCGAAATCTGCTCGGTGATGCGCAGGTACAGCCCGTTCATCTCTTCCCAGGCCTCGCGCGGCAGCAGGTCGCGCGAGGCGCGCAGGTTTTCGCGCCCCAGCTCAAGCGTCGAGCGGATCGAGCCGGGGTTGCGCTCGTCGCCGATCAGGAAGCGCGCGACCTGGCGCTCCCCGGCATCATTCTCGTACAGCTCGGCGAACAGCGCCTGGTGGCCGGTGATCCGGACCAGCGGTTCCCAGCCCGGGGCGATCCGGCCGGGCAGGTCGAGGTTCAGATGGGCGTTGACGTTGATCAGTCGCGCCAGACCCTCGGCGCGCTCGAGGTAGCGTCCGTGCCAGTAGAGGTGGTCGGCTAGCCGGGAAAGCATCATCGTTGTCCTCCCGACGTGTCGACGATCCAGGTGTCCTTGCTGCCGCCGCCCTGAGACGAGTTGACGACCAGCGAGCCGGCCTTGAGCGCGACCCGGGTCAGTCCGCCGGTGGTCACGGAGATCTGTCGGCCCGACAGGATGAACGGCCTGAGGTCGACGTGGCGCGGCGCGACGCCGCCGGGCACGAACGTCGGGCAGGTCGAGATCTTGAGCGTCGGCTGGGCAATGTAGTTGCGCGGATCGGCCTTGATCCGGCGCGCGAATTCGCGCCGCTCCTTCTGCGTCGAGTGCGGACCGATCAGCATCCCGTAACCGCCCGACTCGTTGGCCGGCTTGACCACCAGTTCGTCGAGGTGGGCGAGCACGTACTTCAGGTCCTCCGGCTCGCTGCACTTGAACGTCGGCACGTTGGCCAGCTTCGGATCCTCGTCGAGGTAGTAGCGGATGATCTCGGGCACCCATGCGTAGACGACCTTGTCGTCGGCCACGCCGGCGCCGGGTGCGTTGGCCAGTGCGACGGTGCCGGCGCGCCAGGCGCGCATCAGCCCCGGAACGCCGAGCAGCGAATCGGGCCGGAATACTTCCGGGTCCAGGAACGCGTCGTCGACCCGGCGGTAGATCACGTCGACCGGTTCCAGTCCGGCGATCGTGCGCATGGATACGCGGTTGTCGTCGTCGACCACCAGGTCGCGGCCTTCGACCAGCTCCACGCCCATCTGCTGGGCGAGATAGGCGTGCTCGAAGTAGGCCGAGTTGAACGCGCCGGGCGTGAGCACGACGACGGTCGGGTATTCGACCGGGCGCGGCGCCAGCGAGGCCAGCATGTCGTACAGCTGGGCCGCGTATTCGTCGACCGGCTGGATGCCCGAGGCTTCGAACAGTTCCGGGAACACGCGTTTCATGACCTGGCGGTTCTCGAGCATGTACGAGACGCCGGACGGGATGCGCAGATTGTCCTCGAGCACATAGACCGTGCCGTCTGCGTCGCGCACCAGGTCCGAGCCGCAGATGTGCGCCCAGATCCCCAGCGGCGGCGAGAAGCCCCGGCATTGTTCGCGAAAGTTCTCCGACCCCGCGATCAGGTCGGCCGGCACGATGCCGTCGGCGATGATCTTCTGGTCGTTGTAGAGGTCGTCGATGAACAGGTTCAGCGCCCGGACACGCTGCTCCAGCCCCTCGGAGATCCGGTCCCACTCGCTTTTCGGGATCACGCGCGGGATCAGGTCGAACGGCATCGCGCGGTCGACGCCGGTGTCCTCGAAATACACCCGGAACGTGATGCCGGCGACCAGCGCGGCCACCTCGCAGGCCGCCTTGCGTTCGGCAAGTTCGTCGGGATCGAGGTTGCGGAGGTATTTCCAGACCGCCCGGGCCGCGGCGCGCGGGCGCCCGGCCGGCGTGATCAACTCGTCGTGAAAATCGCCGGCGCGGTAGTCGCTGAGGTCCATGGCTTGTTACATTACAGGTCTGGCGCGGGAAGTCAAATGCAACGCAACCGGAGGCCGGCGATGGAACCACCGCACGACACGACAGCAACCGAGAGGGCGAGGCAGGACGACAGCGTGCTCGTCGTCGTCGACGTCCAGGGCCGGCTCGCGCGCCTGATGCACGAGTCCGAGGCGATGATCCGGCAGCAGCAGATCCTGATCAGCGCGTGCCGGACGCTCGCCATCCCGGTGGTCTGGGCCGAGCAGCTGCCCGACAAGCTCGGGGATACGGTCGATGAGCTGCAGACACCGCTGGAAGGACTCGAGCCGTGCGCGAAGTCGAGCTTCGGGTGCTGGGGCGATGCAACGCTGCGCGGCCGGATCGAGGAGACCGGTCGCCGCCAGGTGCTGCTGTGCGGCATCGAGACGCACGTGTGCGTCTGGCAGACCGCCGCGGCGCTGATCGATGCCGGCTACGGCGTTCACGTCATCGCCGATGCGGTGTCGTCGCGAAGCGCGTTCAACCGCGACATCGGCTTCCGGCGCCTCGAGCGCGCCGGCGCGCATCTGAGCAACGTCGAGATGGTGCTGTTCGAGCTGATGGTCGATGCGACCCACGAGCGCTTCCGCGAAGTCACGCGGTTGCTCAAATGATGATGTCGCGTTCGTGAAAAGGCGCTAATTTCCGTAGGAGCGGCGTCCACGCCGCGATCAACCGTGGCATATGATCGCCGCTTGGAAGCGGCTCCTACAGCGCGTTGATCACATATTCAACAGCCGCCCGCCGTCGACGGCCAGGATCTGGCCGGTGATGTAGGGCGCGTCCAGCGCGAGATAGCAGACCGCGCCGGCGACGTCTTCGGGGGTGCCCTGCCGGGCCAGCGGAACGCGTTCGAGGATCTCGCGCATTGCTTCCTGAGAATTCGCGGTTTCGCCCTCGGGCCAGAGAATCGTTCCGGGCGCGACGCCGTTGACCCGCACGTGCGGTGCGAGATCCTTCGCCAGCGCTCTTGTCTGCATCACCAGCCCGGCCTTGGCCTGGCTGTAGATCGCGTGGTTCTTCAGCGGCACGAGACCGTGGATGTCGGTCAGGTTGACGATGCTCCCGCCTCGCTCGTCCATGGCGCGTGCGCATTCCAGCGACAGCCAGAACGGGGCGCGCTGATTGCTGTCGAGTAGCCGGTCCCAGTCTTCGCGCGTGATCGACTCCACCGGCGTCGGGTAGAACGTCGAGGCGTTGTTGACCAGGACGTCGATGCCTCCGAAGGCGTCGAGCGCCCGCTGCACGATCTGTCCGGTTGCCCGGTCGTCGTTCAGGTCGGCCGCGACGGTGGCCGCCGAACCGGCCCGCCTCCGGTTCAATTCCTCGGCCAGCGCGTCGGCTTCGGCGATCGAGCGGCGGCAGTGGATCAGCAGGTTCAGGCCCCGGCCGTGCAGCGCGCGCGCGATGGCCGCGCCGATGCGCCGGGCGGCTCCCGTTACAATCGCGATCTGGCCTTGCCCCGGTTGCGTCATTGTCCCGTTCCTCGCTCAAGCTGCCCGAACCGCCGGCCGAACTGGCCCGGCTGAGCGAACAATTGTGCACCAGGATCGTCGATGCGATCGAGCGCGACGGCCCCATCCCGTTTTCGCGCTACATGCAGATGGCGCTTTACGAACCGGGCCTGGGGTACTACGTCAACGGCCTGCACAAGTTCGGCGCGGCCGGGGACTTCGTCACCGCGCCCGAGCACGGCGCGCTGTTCGCGCAGGCCGTCGCGCGCCAGCTCGACCGCGCGCTGGCCGGGCTCGGCGACGACTGGACGCTGCTCGAGGCCGGGCCCGGCTCGGGCGCGCTGCTCGCGAACCTGCTGCCGGCCATTTCCCGCCCGCCGGCGCGCTGCCTGCTGCTGGAGCCCAGCGCGATGCTGCGCGAAGTCCAGCGCGAGACGCTGTCCGAGCTGCATGCTTCGTTGCGCCGGCGCATCGAGTGGATCGATCGACCGCCTTCGAACCCGTTTGCCGGTGCGATCGTCGCCAACGAAGTCATCGATGCGCTGCCGGTCGAGCGCTGGCGGGTCGGCGGCGACGGCATCGAGCAGCTCTTGGTCGATTACACCGACGGCCGCTTCGGGTGGACGACGGTTCCGGCCGCCGGCCGGCTGAATGCCGCGCTCGAACGGGCCCTGGCCGACCTCGAAGAACCGCCGGCGCCGGGTTTCGAGAGCGAGATCTGCATCGACCTTCCGGACTGGCTGGCGACGCTGACCGGGCCGCTGGTCGAAGGTCTGGCGCTTTTGGTCGACTACGGCTACCCGCGGCGCGAGTACTACCACCCGGACCGCGATCGCGGCACGCTGGTCTGCCATTACCGGCATCGGGCGCATTTCGACCCGTTCGTCTGGCCCGGCCTGACGGACCTGTCGGCGTTTGTCGACTTCACGGCGCTGGCCGAGGGTGCGGTCGACTGCGGGCTCGATGTCGCGGCCTTCACGAGCCAGGCGGGCTTCGTCCTCGGCGCCGGCGTGCACGAGCGCATCGAGCAGGCCGAAGACGAACTCGAACGCCTGCGCCTGGCCGGCGAGTTCAAGCGCCTGGTACTGCCCGGAGAAATGGGCGAGAAGTTCAAGGTCATGGCGTTGACGCGCGGCATCTCGATCGATCGGGCGGCGTTTGCGCCAGTCGACCAGCTCGGCCGCCTTTGAACCCCGCCCATGGCCCCGGAGCGACTTTCGTTCGAAGAGTTGTGGCGCCGGATCGCGCCGCACGTGCGCGCGGCCGTGACGCGTCATCGCTCGCGCGACGCCGCGCTGGCCGCCGACGACCTGGTCCAGGAGGTCCGCATCCGGATCTGGCAGGTCTATGAGCGTGACAGGAATGCGCGCTTCCGTGCGTCTTATTACTACACGGTGGTCAACAGCGCGATCGTCGACTGCCTGCGCCGGCATCGCGGAACGCTGGCGCACGCGGTGCGCGACGAGCCGGAACCCGGGGAAGCCGATGATCCGCTCGAACGGGTCGACAACCCGGAGCCGGGCCCGGACCAGCGCTTCGACGACGAGTTGCGCGCCCGGCGGCTGCAGGCGGCGATCGACGCGCTTCCGGCCGATCGCGCCCGGGCCGTGAGCCTGTTCCTGCAGGGGTTCACGGTCCCGGAGATTGCTGAATTGATGAATTGCGACCGCGACCGCGCGCACAACCTGGCCTACCGCGGGATGCGCGCGCTCAAGAGCAGCATGCAGGACAACCAAGGGGAGGAATGAATGCCGATGAACGAGCTCAGGGGAAAACTGATGCCGCTGCACCGCCGGGCAACCGCGGCGCCGGAAAGCTGTCCGGCGGCCGAACGGCTGGCCCGGCTGGCGGCCGGCAGCGTCTGGCCGTGGCAGCGAAGCCGGCTCGTTCGCCACCTGGGCGAATGCAGTGATTGCGCAGACGACTACCGGACGCTGCTGGCGGCCCGCGACGGGCTGTCGGCCGCACTCGGCCTGGATGCCGGCAAGGCGCCCGCATCGCTCGCCTCGGGGGTCGCGACAGCGGCTGCGCTCGGGCTGGTCGTGCTCGCCGCAGCGCTGGTGTTCGAGCCGGATGGGCATCGCGCCGCACCCGGTTTCGACACCCACTCTGATGCCGACACCATCTTCGCCAGCAACTTCGGCCTGACCGAAGGCGACGGCCGGCCCGATTCGGCCCCCGGCGACGTGCTGTTCCGCAGTGATTTCGACGGTTCCCGGGGCGGCGGGTCCTGATATCGCTGCGACCGCTGCCGCCGGCTGCACGGTGTCGCGGAATCAGATCCTCGAATCGCAAAAAACCCGCAGCCCCGGACCGGGACTGCGGGCGGACAGATGATCGGCGCGCAGCGATCAGTCGCGCAATGTGACGATGCTGTCGGCCTTCAGTTCGCTGCCTTCGAAGAAGTCGCTGTCGACGACCCCGTTGACGCTGACGCGGTCACCCTTCTCGATCTGCTGGAATCCTTCGTCGTCGAGCGGGTTGTAGAGCAACGGCGAACTATCCACCGTCAACTCGGTCGCGCCGGTGTCGATCGTGAATTCCTCGGCCAGCGGGTCGACCGACTCGACGGTACCGATGTAGGTAATGTCGCCGACTTCCGGGTCGAGTTCTATTGCCCACTCCCCGATTTCCTCCTCGTCGGCGCTGCTGGCGTAGAAGTAGCTGTTGAGATCCTCGACGTAGACGCTGCTGGCCTCGATCTTGGTCTTCTCGTAGAGATCGTCATCGACCTCTCCGAAGACCGTTACGTTGTCGCCGTCGGCCAGCACGAATGCCTCGCCGTAATTGTCCCAGTCGTCCATTTCCACGGTCACGATGCCGTCGCCGTAGTCGAGTCTGAACGTTGTATCGCTCACGCTGGTGACCGTACCGTTCAGGCTGAGCCACGTGTCGTCTTCCAGCGTGGCCGGATTGGGCTGCGCGACCGCGCTTGCGCCCATCGCGGTGAGTGCCGCTGCAATGGCAGTGTTCAGTGCTTTCATGTTGAAACCTCCTTAACGGCGATTGGTTTTTCGACTTGCAGCAGTATCGACAGGAGG
>JAVVDX010000036.1:0-12001 GCA_032251475.1 Wenzhouxiangellaceae bacterium
TTCTTGATGAACGCGGCGACCGATTCGATGTCCTGATCCACGCCCCAGAACTTCTTGCCCTCGGCCTTGCCCAGCGGCTTCGAAAAGCCGGTGCCGACCGGGTCGACCATGACCAGGTCGGTGACGTCGATGATGCTGTATTCGTTGTCGACGCGTTTGGCCGGCGGCGGGTCGGCGTAGCCGGCGTCGTTGACGACCACGCGCTGCGGGCCGAGGATTCCCATGTGCAGCCACAGCGACGACGACCCGGGGCCGCCGTTGAACGCGAACGTGATCGGGCGCTCGCCGGGGGCGAAGTCGCCGTCGCGCGTGTAGGCGGTGTAGCCGAAGCGTGCGACCGGCTTGCCGTTGTCTTCCATGATCAGCCAGCCGACCGTGGCGGTATATTCGACCCGGTTGCCGTCGATCGTGACCCGGTGCGAAGTGGTGTGCGCAACCGGCTCGGCGGACACGGCCTGTTCTTCGCCGTCGTTCCCGTCGTGTTCATCGGCACCGACCGGGCACCACAGCGACAGCGCGATCAGCGCGATCAGCGCGATCAGCAATTGTTTCATGAGTCGTCTCCATCGGCCGCAAGCGCCTCGGCGGCCGGAACGTAGTCATAGCCGAGATCGCGCGCGACGGCTTCGTAAGTCACCTGGCCGCGGTGGACGTTCAAGCCGTCGAGCAGGTGCTTGTCGTCGAGCAGCGCCTTCTTCGCGCCCTTGTTGGCAATCTGCACCGCGTAGGCCAGCGTCGCATTGGTCAGCGCGAAAGTCGAAGTCCGCGCGACCGCGCCCGGCATGTTGGCGACGCAGTAGTGGATGATGCCGTCGACCTCGTAGGTCGGGTCCTGGTGAGTGGTCGCGTGCGAGGTCTCGAAGCAGCCGCCCTGATCGATCGCGACGTCGACCAGCACCGAGCCGGGCTGCATGATGGAAAGCTGGTCCTTGCGCACCAGCTTCGGCGCTGCCGCGCCCGGGATCAGCACCGCGCCGACGACCAGGTCCACCGAGGCCAGGTGCTCCTCGATGGCTTCCTCGGTCGAGTACAGCGTGTTGAGCCGTTCGCCGTAGAGCTCGTCGAGATACTTCAGCCGCGGCAGCGAGCGATCGAAGACCGTGACGTCTGCGCCCATGCCCATCGCCATGCGCGCGGCGTTCAGGCCAACCACCCCACCGCCGATGATCATCACCTCGGCCGGGCGCACGCCGGGCACGCCGCCGAGCAGCACGCCCGAACCGCCCTGGGCGCGCTCGAGCGCGTGCGCGCCGGCCTGGATCGACATCCGGCCGGCGACTTCCGACATCGGCGACAGCAGCGGCAGGCCACCGCTTTTGTCGGTGACGGTTTCATAGGCAATCGCGGTGCAGCCGGACTTGACCAGGCCTTGCGTTTGCTGCGGGTCGGGCGCGAGATGCAGGTAGGTATAGAGGATCTGGCCCTCGCCGAGCATCTCGCATTCGTTGGGCTGCGGCTCCTTGACCTTGATGATCATCTCGGCGCGTTCGAAGATCTCCTCGGCGGTCTCGACGATCTCGGCGCCGGCACGCTGGTACAGGTCGTCGGTCAGCCCGATCGCCTTGCCGCCATCCTTTTGCACCATGATTTCGTGGCCGTGGCCGACCAGCTCGCGCACGCCGGCCGGCGTCAGGCCGATCCGGTATTCATGGTTCTTGATTTCCTTCGGTACCCCGATCCGCATGGTTATATTCCTGTCGTTGCGTCATTTCCTGAAAGCCCGAAACAGCCGGTACTCGACTTCGCTGACCCGGACCGGCCCCGGGATCGGATTCTAACGCGGGGGCATCGTCGGCAATGCCGTATCAACCCCACCGTGCGGCCAGCCACAATAACCCCCCGACACCCAGGATCAAAACACCCGCAACCGGCAGCGCGCTCATCCGGCGCTCCGCCCAGAGCAACACCGCGTTGACCCGCACGTGCACCGGATACAGGTTGGGCCACTCGAACCCGCCGGCGCCGACCAGCCGGTGCAGTCCGGCGCCGAGCCGTACCGCAAGGCGTTCGAATACAACGACGATGTCGCCGGCCGGCCATTCCGGCAACCGGATCCGCGCGGCCCGGCCGGCCAGCACGATCAGCGCCGCGGCCAGCAATAGCGGCCATGTCGCCGGCCACAATCCGCCAATCAAGTGCGGATCGAGCCCGTGCCCGTACATCCAGGCCCACGGTACTGACAGACCGGCCAGCGTCATCGCGATCCAGGCCGGGTGCGCGGTCCTGTAACCGGTCTCGGCGCGCGCCAGGCGCCAGAAGCGCCACAGCAGCAGCGCCGTGGCCGTCGACGTCAGGCTCAGCACCAGGCTCCAGCCGTGCGCGAGTCCGGCTTCGGCGAACATCGTCTTCAGCCCGGTCTTGGCGAGCATGCCGGTGGTCAGCGGCGCGGCAGCCAGCGCCAGCGCCGGCAGCGCGATCAGCACGCCGCGGCCCCAGGCCCGGCCCGGCGCGCAGCCGCAGGCCAGAAACAGCGCGGCCTTGTTCAGGCCGTGATGCAGCACGAGCACGCCGAGCCACGACATCAGCATGACGCCCGCCTCCGGCGCCATCAGCATCGCCGCCCAGGCGCTGAGCACCAGCCCCATCTGGCTGATCGTCGAGTAGGCCAGCACGACCTTGACCCGGCGCTGTGTCAGGCCGATCGCCACGCCGATGAACGCGGTCGCGATTCCAAGTCCCACGAGCACCGGTGCGGCCGCGGCGGCTGCTTCGCTGCCCGGGGGCACCAGCCGGAGCCACCCGAGCAGACCGGCCTTGACGATGACGCCCGAGAGAATCGCGCTCGCCGGCACCGGCGCGACCGGGTGCGCCAGCGGCAGCCATACGTGCAGCGGCACGATGCCCATCTTGACCGCGAACCCGGCCAGCACCAGCCACGTCCAGCCGGAATTCAGAGGCGCGGCCGCGGCGAGATCGGAAAGAGCGACATTTCCGGTCGTGGCCGCAATTGCCATGACGCCGGCGAACACCGCCATCTCGCCGGCCAGCGCCAGCACCAGGTAGATCCTGCCGGCGCGGCGCGCTTGTGTGGTTCGGGCGTGCACGATCAGCAGCCACGACGCCAGGCTCAGCACCGCATAGCCGGCGTAGAAACCGGCCAGGTCCTGCGCCACCAGCGCCAGCGCGATGCCGGCGAAGCTGATCAGCCAGCCGGCCCAGAACAGCACGCGGCCGCGCTTGATCCGGTCGCGCGCGAACCAGCCGGCCAGCGTCCAGGCCGCGGCGCACAACACGACAAGCGGTGCGGCGACCGGGTCGACGCCGAAGCGAAGCCCGAGCAGCAGCACCGGTGCCTGCGCCTCGCCTGCCGCCATCAACGGCAGCAAGAGCGCCAGCGGCAGCCACGGTGCGGCCGCGATCGCGATCCGCCGACCCCGGCCCTCAACCGCCAGCAGTGCGGCGGCCGCCAGCGCCAGCATGACCGGCGCGAGGTGCGGCAGCGCGCTCACGGCACGTACTCCGCGGCAATTTTCAGAACGAAGTTCAACGGGCTCAGCGGATGCGCGGCGAGCACGCCGAGCAAGACGGTCAGCACCGCGGTTGCCGCGGCCGATGCGACCAGCGCCAGTCGCGGCAGGCGGCCGATGCCGATCGGCCGATCGGCCAGGGGACCGGGCCCGGCCTCTTCGACCGGTAGCCACAGCCGCCGGATCAGCGGCAGGAAGTAGGCGGCGTTGAGCAGCGCGCTCGCGATCAGCACGGCGAGCACCCACGGCACGCCGGCGGCGAGCGCGCCGGCGCCGAGGTACCACTTGCTGATGAAGCCGACGAGCGGCGGCACCCCGATCATGCCGAGCGCGGCGATCGTGAACGCGCCGGCCGTCCACGGCATCCGCCGGCCCAATGCGTCGAGTTCCCCGATCCGCTCCAGCCCCAGCAGCAGGCCCCAGATGCCGGCGCAGAAGAACAGCGTCACCTTCATCAGCCCCTGGTGGACCAGGTGGACCATGCCGCCGCTTGTCGCCAGCAGCCCGCCGACGGCGACGCCGAGCACGATGTAGGAGACCTGGCTGACGGTCGAATAGGCCAGCCTGCGCTTGAGGTTGTGTTCGCGCAATGCGAACAGCGAGCCGATCACGATAGTCCAGCACGCCGCCGCGACCAGCGGCATGCGCAGCCCGAGCCCGGCCACGAGTTCGTGCCCGTAGACGTCCTCGACGACCCGGATAATGCCGAACGCGCCGGCCTTGACCACTGCAACCGCGTGCAGCAGCGCGCTCACCGGCGCCGGCGCGACCATCGCCTTGGGCAGCCAGCCGTGCAGCGGCACGATCGCGGCCTTGACGCCGAAGCCGCCGATCAGCAGCGCGAAGATGACGGTGAGCGCGGCCCGATTCTCTTCGGCCAGCGGCGCGAGGAATCCGCCCGGCGTGAACACCACGTTGCCGGCAAGGCCGTACAGCCAGACCATCGCGGTCAGCAGCACGACGCCGCCGGTGAGCGTGTAGCGCAGGTAGCTGCGCCCGGCCGCGAGCGCTTCGGGCGTGCCGTGGTGGACGACCAGCGGCCAGGTCGTCAGCGTCAAAAGTTCGTAGAAGATGAACAGCGTCAGCAGATTGCCGGCCATGGCGATGCCCATGGTCGCGCTGACGCACAGGCTGAAGAAGCCGAAGAACCGGGCCCGGTTGGCCGAATGCTCGAGATAGGCGATCGCGTAGACCGTCGTGACCAGCCACAGCACCGCCGACAGGCTCGCGAACAGGATGCTCAGCGCGTCGGCGTGCAGCATCAGCTCCAGACCCGGCACCAGCTCGAAGCTGAATTCGTAGCGGTGGCCGGCCAGCACGCCGAGACCGATCCAGACCACCAGCGCCAGCTTGAGCAATGCCGCGGTCAGGTTGACGACGACACGCAACCGCTGGCGCTTTTCGCCGCCGACGAAGATGATCACTGCGGCCAGCGTCGAGACCAGCACGACTGCCGGCGGCAGGAGGTGTTCGACCGTGTTCACGGCGAGGCTCCCGCACCGCCGCCGGGGACGCCTTGCCCGAGCAGGTCCAGCACCGGGTGCGGGTACAGCCCGATCATCACCGCGGCCAAGGCCAGCAGCAGCGCGGCCAGGCTGGTCGCCATCGGCGGCCGGGCGTGCAGCGCGTGCACCGCGCGCCGGGCCGGGTGGAAGCACGTCAGCGCCAGAATCCGGAACACGTAGGCCGCGCTCACCAGTCCGCTGAGTGCGATCAGGATCAGCCAGAACCAGCCCTGCTGGTCCCACGCGGCGTTGAGCAGCATCCACTTCCCGGTAAAGCCGCCGCTGGGCGGCAGCCCGATCAGCGTGACGCCGGCCAGCGCCAGCGTGAACGCCTCGATCGGCATGCGCTTGTCCAGCCCGGGCAGGTGACGCACGGTATCCGAGCCGAGGACGACGACGATGTTGGCCGCGGCCAGGAACATCGCAGCCTTGGCCAGCCCGTGGGTCAGCAGGTGGAAGCCGGCGCCCTGGAACGCCATCGTGCCGGCCAGCGGCAGCAGCAGCAACAGAAACCCGAACTGGCTGACGCTGGACCACGCGATGACCGCCTGCAGACGTGGCTCGACGTAGGCCATCAGCGCGCCGTATCCGATCGCGACGGCGCCGATGCCACCGAGCAGCGTGGCAAGCGCCGCCGGCGGATCGACGGCCGCCTCGAACCAGACCCGCCACATCGCCACCAGCGCGACCTTGCCGACGACCGCCGACAGCACCGCCGCGACCGGCCCCGGCGCGTTGCGGTAGGCGCCGGGCAGCCAGACGTGCAACGGGAAGATCGCGGCCTTGACCATCAGCCCGGTCAGCATCAGCGCCAGCGCCGTGTTGCCGAAAGCGGCCGTGCCGGACGCGACTGCAGTGCCCATGGCCAGGCTGCCGGTTTCGGCGTAGACCAGGCCGACGCCGAGCACGTACATCAGCGAGCCGGCGACCGCGAGCAGCAGGTATCGCATCGCCGCGGTCAGCGCCGCGATCGAATCCTCACTTGCGATCAGCGCGACCGCGGCCAGTGTGGTCAGCTCCAGCGCCACGTACAGGTTGAACAGATCGGCCGCCAGCAGCGCGAGATTGATGCCGGCGGTCAGGATCAGCCACAGCGGCCAGAACGCGACGGCATCAGGCGCCCCCGGCGCGAAGCGCTGCCACGCCGACGGCAGCGCCGCGATGCCGACGACCGCGTGCACCGACATCAGCACCAGGCCGAGCGCATCGAGCCGCCAGCCGATCCCCAGCGGCGGCGCCCAGCCGCCGAAGGCCAGCGACAACTCGTCGCCGCGCACCACGCCGCCGCCGAGCGGGATCAGCAGCCAGGGCCAGGCGATCGAGGCCGCCACCGCGATCGGGCGGCGCGCGCCAGCCGGCGCGGCAACCGCTGCCAGCGCGGCCAGCAGCGGCACGAGGACCAGGCCGGTGAGCAGCGCCGGCTGGCTCATCAGGGCTTGTCTCCCGACGCAGCTCCGGCCCCGTTGCGTTCAGGATCCGGACCGTCCCGGCTGTTCCGCCATCGCCCGCGCCACACTCGCGGATCGAGATCCGACGGAATCGAGGCATGACCCTGCTTGCCGAACAGCCGGACCATCAGCGCCAGCGCGAATGCCGTGGTCGACACGGCGATGACGATGCCGGTCAGCACCAGCGCCTGCGGCACCGGGTCCGGCTGTCCGCCGATCGGCGCGGGAACGACGATCAGCAACAGGAATACGGCACTGAGCATCAGGTTCAGCGCCAGCAGCTTGCGCATGACGTGGCGCGAGATCAGCAGTCCATAGGCGCCGATGCCGAATATCGCAGCGGCGGCGAACACGAGGATCGCCGCGCTCATTGCAGCCCCCTTCTCAGACCGGGCGCGCCGGCGAACAGCAGCGAAAGCGTCACCGCAATCGAGACCATCATTGCCGCCTCCGCGAACAGCAGCGAGCCGCGCCCGAGAAAGGCCAGCGGCGGCCGGCCGTCCGGCATCGGTACCACCAGCAGCACGC
This sequence comes from Wenzhouxiangellaceae bacterium, assembly GCA_032251475.1. Taxonomy (GTDB): domain Bacteria; phylum Pseudomonadota; class Gammaproteobacteria; order Xanthomonadales; family Wenzhouxiangellaceae. The sequence continues at coordinate 6,949 of JAVVDX010000036.1, forward strand.
TCAGCGCCGCCACTCCGGCGACCGCGGCCAGCCGCATGGGCGCGCGCGAGCGCGCGGTCGGCACCAGCGTCCCGCTCAGCATCAGCGCGACGCCGGCACCGGCGAGCACCGAGCCTGCCTGGAACGCTCCCCCGGGGTCGTCGGCCCCGACCCACAGCAGGTGCAGCGCAACCAGCACGGCCAGCGGTACGACCACGGCCACAAGCGTGCGCACCAGCGGCAGATCGAACTCGGCGACCAGCGTGAACGACCGGTGGGGCGCATCCGACGTGACCACACGCGCAGCGACCAGCGCGGTCAGCAGGACCACCATCTCGATCAGCGTGTCGAATCCGCGGAACACCAGCAGCACGGCGGTAATCGGGTTGCCGAGCCCGGTCTCGTCGAGTGCGTTCATCACCAGCACTCCGGCCGGCAGCGGCGCCGGCTCGATCGACAGTGCCGTGAGACCGACGATGGCCACCAGAGCAGCGACCAGGACGGCCACCGCTACCGCAATCCACGCCGCCGCGCCGGTCGGCCGTGTGCCCTCGTCCTCGGCCCGCTCCGGGTCGATCTCGACGAGCCGTCGAAATGCGACCAGCATCAGCGCACCGGTCAGCCCGGCCCCGATCGCCGCGTCGGCCAGCGCGAGGTCCGGCGCGCCGAGGCGGGCCCAGACCACGGCCATGGCCAGCCCGAACGCGACGTAGAACACGATCGAGCGAAACAGGTGCCGGCCGAACGCCACCGCACCAGCGAGACCCGCCAGAAGCGTGCCGAGCAGCATGTCGACGAGCAGTTGCGCACTCACGACTCCGGCTCCGATTCCCGGGTTCCCGACGCCGGCGGCAGGCGAGTGCGCGCATGGCGCGCGATCAGGTGGGCCGATACCGTCGATGCGAGCAGCGCCAGCAACCAGACGAGCAGCAACAGCAGGGCCGTTCGCGGGGTACCGGCCAGCAGCGCCATCGAAAGCGACAGCAGCAGCAGCCCCAGATTGTCGGCCTTGGTCATCGCATGCAGGCGGCAGAACACGTCCGGCAGCCGCACCATGCCGACCGTGCCGGCGAAGATGAAGAAGCAGCCGGCCAGCAACAGCGCCAGCGCGACCAGGTCAACCAGCCCCGCCGGGTCAACCAGCCCCGCCGGGTCAACCAGCGCGGCCGGGTCAGCCATCGTCGCCGTTCTCGCCGTGCTCGGGCATGCCGAAGAATGCGAGCGAGACGATCGTCGCGAGCAGCACCAGCAGCAGCGCCACAATCCGGATCTCCGGCCGGCCCAGCCACTCGGCCATCAACAGCAGCAGCGCCACCGTGGTGGTGCCGAACAGCAGTGCGGTGAGCATCCGGTCGCCGTCGGTCGGGCCTTTCCAGGCACGCGACAACCCGGCTACCAGGTTGACCATGACGAACACGATCGCCCACGGCAGGATCGTCTCGGTCATCGTTCGTACTCGCCGGTCGGCGGCAACGAGAACAGCCACGCGATCCAGCGCTCCAGCCGGGCCACGCCGGCGCGGCCGCCGCCGGCCAGCGCGTGGACGACCAGAACGTCTCGGCCGCGTTCAAGCTCGGCGCTGAGCGTACCCGGCAACAGGCTGATGACGCTGATCAGCAGCGTGCGCGGCTGCCCTTCGGGCAATGCGATCGCGTATTCGAAGAAATGCGGGGCGACCGGCATTCGCGGGTGCAGCGTCCGCCAGGCCACGTCGATTCCACCGCGGAACGACTCGGCGACGAAGAAGCCGGCAAAGCCGATCAGCCGCAGCGGGTTCCACCAGAACGGCGGTCCCTCGGAAAGCCAGCCGGCCAGCACGCCGCCGAGTGCCGCCGCCACCAATCCGACCGGCCAGCCGCTCAGTCCGTCGAAGATCAGCCACAACGCCAGCAGCATGACGCCGGCCTGCCCGGCCCAGACCGCGCGAGGGCCCAATCGTCGACCGCGATTCGTCGGGACGGCAAGCGGCATGAAGCCGAGCATAGCGCGCAGACGCCGGCAGGCTTTTGATTCGGATCACAAAGGATCGGACCGATCCAGCACGAAACCGACGCAGTTCCGGGATGGTTATCGATCACTTTCTGCGCGACGCCCCGAGCTCGGCACTATGCAACGCCTTCGGGCAGGTCACGGATCTCGCGAGTCATCAGCGAAACGGCGACATGGAGCACCAGCGAGACCAGCGCGCCGGTGACGATGACCGGGAAGGCGCCGATTACGGGCACGCGCTCGAGTGCGATCCAGCCGAGCTCGCCGAGTATGCCGACCAGCGACCCGCCGACGATCGCGGCGATCGCGCCCGGTGCCGTGCCGCGGCGCCAGTACAGGCCCAGCACCACCGGCACGAACACGCCGGCGGCGTACAGCGTGTACGACATCAGCAGCAGTCCGATGATGGCCTTGAAATTGAGCGCCATCCACAGCGCCAGCACGCCGATGGCCACGGTGACGATTCGCGAAACGCGCAGCAGCCGACGCGGGTCGTTTTCGGCGTCCGGGGCGATGAGCCGCAGGTAGATATCGTGGGTCACGTGGGAAGTCCCGGCCATCAGCAGCGAGTCGGCCGTTGACATGATTGCGCCGATGATCGCGGCAATCACGACAGCAGCGACCCAGCCGGGCAGAACCTCGCCGACCAGCATCGGGATTGCCTGCGAAGCTCCGGGAACCTGGTTCCCGAGCAGACCACGCGCAGCCATGCCGAGCAGCACCGGAAACACCGCGAAGCCGATCAGCAAGACTCCGGCGGCGATCGCGGCGCGAAACGCCGTGTTCTCGTCGCGCGCGGCGAACAGACGCTGGTAGAAATCCTGGCCGATCAGCGTGTACATCATCGTCGGTACGATCGCTGCCAGCACCAGCCCGAGACCGGCTCCGAGCGGATGGAAGAATCCTTCGGTGCTGACCGCAAGTTCCTGTCCCGCCAGCCCGGCGCGGATGCCGTCCAGGCCGCCGGCCTCGCCCAGCGCGACGACGCCCGCGATCGGAACGCCGACGAAGATGATCGCCAGTTGCACCGCATCGGTCAGCGTCACGCCCCAAAGCCCCGACATGGCGGTATAGACGATGAACAGGCCGGTGGCGACGATCGCCGCCCAGGTCGGGTCGAAGCCGACGATGGCAAGCGCGCCCTGCGCGGCCCAGACCTGGGCGCCGATGATGCCGATGATCGCGATCAGCGACAGCAGCGTGCCGAGCAGCCGTACGGTCGTGCTCCTGTAGCGCAACTCGAGATAGTCCGGCACCGTGAACATCGCCAGCCGGCGCATCTTCTTCGCGGCGACCAGGCCAAGCAGGATCAGCGACAGACCGACACCGGCGGCGTAGGCAATCCCCGTGAAGCCGTATTCGAACCCCCACTCGCCGCTGCCCATCACGAACCCGCCGCCGAAATGCGTTGCGCACATCGTCGCGGTCGCCAGCACCGGCCCCAGCCGCCGACCGGCGAGCAGGAAGTCGGTGTTGGTGCCGATGAAGCGCATGGCGTAGACGCCGATGCCGAAAACGGCGACGAAATAGGCGGTCAGAACGACAAGCTGGATCGAATCCATGCGGGACGCGGGTACAGGCCCTCTCCGTCAGTGCCGGACACCCTACACGAAAATTATGGACCGGGTCGTGCCGGCACAGACGATGAACCGTATGTTCGCCCAGGCCGAAAAACAGGGCGCCGACGCCGTGGTCGGCATCCGCTTCGTCACCGCCCAGATCGGCCAGGGATCGGCAGAACTCGTCGCGTACGGAACGGCCGTGAAAATGCGTAGCTCGAATTAGTGCACGGCGATGCCGAACAACCGGCCCACGCCGGCGGTCAACGCCATCGCCATTGCGCCCCAGAAACCGACCCGCAGCGCGGCGCGCGCGAGCGGTGCGCCGCCGGCGCGCGCGGCAATACCGCCCATGACCGTCAGAAACCCGATCGACAGAACGGCCACCAGCGGAATGACCCTGGACACCGGCGCCCACCACGCCGTGACCAGCGGTAGCCCGGCGCCGACCGTGAACGTCGCGGCCGAGGCCAGCGCCGCCTGGATCGGGCGTGCCTTGCCGCTTTCGGTGATGCCGATCTCGTCGCGCGCGTGAGCCTCGAGCGCGTCGTGGGCCATCAGCTCCTCGGCCACGTTCCGGGCCAGTTCGGGGGAAAGGCCGCGCTGGATGTAGATCTGCGCAAGCTCGCGTTTCTCGAACTCGGGGTTTTCCTTCAGCGAACGCTTCTCGAGTTCGAGGTCGGCCTTCTCGGTATCGGATTGCGAGCTGACCGAAACGTATTCGCCGGCGGCCATGGACATCGCACCGGCGACGAGGCCCGCGACGCCGGCCAGAAGTATGTCGCCCCTGGCCGCCTCGGCCGCGGCCACGCCGATGATCAGGCTGGCGGTCGAGACGATGCCGTCGTTGGCTCCGAGCACCGCGGCCCGCAACCAGCCGACGCGGTGCGCCCGGTGTTGCTCGTGAATCGTCATTGGATGCCGGAGCTCCGACCGGGTGAAGGTTCAGCCGCCGAACGCGGTCAATCGGCGCCGGGCTGGGACAGCGTCCGGCCGGCCTCGCGCCACGCGGCCCGAACCATTTCGCGCACGTCGGCGCGCAGTCGCCCGGCGTCGTAGACGATTCCGCCGACGATGGTGCGCTCGACGCCCGGCGTGCGCACGACTTCGTTGTCTTCGGTCACGCGGATCGCGCCAGTGGCGTAGAGCACCTTCCAGTCGGCGAGCGGATTGTCCTCGACCACCAGCAGGTCGGCGCGCTTGCCGATCTCGACCGAGCCGGTTTCGGCGGCAATCCCGAGCGCCTCGGCGCCGTCGAGCGTCGCGGCGCGCAGCACTTCGAGCGGATGGAAGCCGGCTTCCTGCAGCAATTCCAGTTCCTCGATGTAGCCGAAGCCGTAGAGCTTGTAGATGAAGCCGGAATCCGAGCCGACCGTGACCCGGCCGCCGTGGTTCTTGTAATCGACGAGAAACTCCATCCAGCGACGGTAGTTTTCCTTCCAGGCCGCCTCATCGGCCGCGGACCATTCGAACCAGTAGCTGCCGTGGGCCTTGCGGCTGGGGGCGTAGAAGTCCCACAGGCTCGG
>JAVVDX010000036.1:12101-25708 GCA_032251475.1 Wenzhouxiangellaceae bacterium
GTCGAACAACGCCTCGGGCAGGCCGTACCAGTGCTCCATCGTCGTCAGGCCGGCGCGCGCGGTGTCGAGCGCGTCGGCCCGCGCGACGTCCATCTGCGCGTGGTGCATCGCGGTGCGCAGGCCGCGCTCTTTCGCCTCGTCGAGCGCGGCGAACAGCACCTCCGGCCGGGCGCCGAAGAACTTGATGCCGTCGGCCCCGCGCTCGGCCACGTCCCGGACCCAGCGACGGGCCTGCTCGGCGTTCGCGATCGGCTCGTCGCGGCCCTGGCCGAACGTGACATAGGCGAGAATCCGCGGCGCCGCGATTTCGCCGCGGGCGGCGCGCCGGCGTTCGTTCAGCGTCCATTCCATGCCGTTGCCGGAACCCGGGTCGCGAATCGTCGTGATGCCGTGGCCGAGCCAGAGCTTGTAGACGTACTCGGCCGGCGTACCCTGCTCCTGGCCGCCGATGTGGCCGTGCATGTCGATGAAACCCGGCAGCACGAACTTGCCCGAGACGTCGATCTCGCGGCCGCCGCCGGCGAGCTCCGGGCGCTTGTCGTCTTCGATCTCGATGCCCGGCGCGCCGAGCCGGACGATGTCGGCGATCCGGTCGCCCTCGATGACGATGTCGACCGGCCCGATCGGCGGCGCGCCGGTGCCGTCGACGAGAATGCCGCCGCGCAGGATCAGTTGATCGAATGGACCTTCGCCGCGCGCGCGGTCCGGGCCCGGCTCGATTTCGGCCGAGACGGCAAAGCCGGCCAGAAACGCGGCCAATGGCACTGCCAGGCGGGTCGACGCCAGCCAGGACGTTTCGGTTCGGATCATTGCGGACGGTTCCCGATTGAAGAATCCCGAAAGCCTACACGGGAATCACGGCGAGGGCAAAGCACCGTCGCCGCCAATGGTCTTTTTCGATCACAGTGGCGGATCTCGAGCGCTGGGGGTCTCGTTCCACAATGGAGGTCGGATCAGCGAAGCGTAATCCGAAATATCGACGTCATGCTCGGGCTTCATGCACTCTCGGGTGCGGCGACGAATGCGACGCGGTCGCGGGTCTGCTCGATCGCCTCGCGGTAGCGGTGCTCGATCGCCTCGCGCCGGATCTTCAGCGTCGGCGTGATCAGTTCGTTGTCGATCGTCCAGCGTTCCTTGACCACGATGATGCGCTCGACCTTCTGATGGGCCTCGAGCTCCTCGTTGACCTGGTCCAGCGTCTCGACCAGCCGCCGGCGCAGGCTGCGCATGTCCAGGTCGATGTGCTCGGCCAGTTGCACCAGCGCGACCGGCTGGTGCAGGTGCTCGCCGACCACGCAGGCCTGCTCGATCAGCTCGTTGCGCGCCAGCAGGCTTTCCAGCGGCACCGGTGCGACGTACTTGCCCTTGGTGGTCTTGAACACCTCCTTGACCCGGCCTGTGATCCGGACCCAGCCGTCGCGGTCGATCCAGGCGCGGTCGCCGGTACTGAAGAAACCGTCGCTGTCGAAGCTTTGTGCAGTCAGTTCATCGTTGCGGTAATAACCCTGCATCAGGCACGGGCAGCGGATCAGCAGTTCGTCTTCGTCGGTGGTCTTCAGCTTGACGTCCTGCAACGTCTTGCCGATCGTGCCGAAGCGGGGCCTCTGCCCGCGTCCGATCTGGGTGCCGTAGGCGAAGGTCTCGGTCATGCCCCAGCCTTCGCAGATCGTCACGCCGACGCGTTGCCACCACTGCATCAGCGGCAGCGCCAGCGGCGCCGAGCCGCTGGCGAACCAGTCGCACTGGTCCAGCCCCAAACCCTTTTTTATCCTGCGGCGGATCAGTGTGCAGACGATGGGGATGCGCAGCATCCAGTCGAGCCGGTCAGGCGGAATCTGCTCGAGCACGCCGAGCTGGAACTTCTTCCACAGCCGCGGCACCGAACCGAACAGCGTCGGGCGCGCGTGCTGCAGGTCTTCCATGAACGTCTCCAGCGTCTCGACGAAGTACAGCGTCGTGCCGGCATAGAAACTGGCGGCCTCGACGTAGGCGCGCTCGGTGCAGTGCGACAGCGGCAGGTACGACAGCACGCGATCGCCGTCGCGTACGCCGAGAGCATCGGCCAGCGCCGCGCCGACGAACGCGAAGTTTCCGTGACTGTGCATCGCACCCTTGGGTTCGCCGGTCGAACCCGACGTGTAGAGCAGCGTCGCGAGGTCGCCGTCGGTCACCGGCTGCGGCTCGAAATTTTTGGCCGGACGCTCCACCAGAGCCGCCCAGTCGTGTGCTCCGGCCGCACCCGGGTACGGCATCGCGATCGTGATCAGGTCGTTCGGGATGCCGGGAAGCTGCGCGTCGGGGTGTTCGAGCTTGCCGACGATGCAGGCGCGCGCACCGCTGTGCTCGAGCACCTGCCGGATCGTGCGCGTGTTCGCGGTCGGGAAGATGGGTACGCTGACGAAGCCGCCGAGGATCAGCGCCATGTCGGCGATGATCCAGTGCGCGCAGTTCTTCGAGATCAGCCCGACCCGGTCGCCGGCCCGGAGCCCGAGTTCGCGCATCGCCGCGGCCAGCCTTCTCGCCTCGTCGAAGGCCTGGCCCCAGGTCCAATCGCGCCACTGCCGGTCGGCCGGCTGGCACAGGTAGAGCTGGTCCGGCGTCGAGCGCGCACGCTCGATGATCTGTTGCTGCACTGATACCGGCATTCGTCCCGCTCCGGGCACAGGACTGCTGAGCATAGGTCTGATCCGGGGGCAGAGTCAATCGACATTCCGGGCGTGGGTTCCCGGCTCGCGCAGGAGCGGCTTCCAGGCCGCGATTGGTCCGGTCCATGAATCGCCGCGTGGTCGTGGCGACTACTTGCCGATGCAGAACGACGAAAAGATCCGGCCCAGAAGATCGTCGGAGTGGATGTGGCCGGTGATCTCGCCGAGCGCCTCGGCCGCGAGCCGGAGTTCCTCGGCGACGAGTTCGCCCGAGCCGGTCTCGGCCAGCACGTCGCGCGCGGCGGCGAGCCGTCCGACGGCCGCTTCGATACACTCGACGTGCCGGGCGCGGGCCGAGAACTCGCCGATGCCCGATTCGTCGAGGCCGAAATGTTCGGCCACGGCGCGGTCGAGCCGGTCCAGGCCTTGGCCGGTCAGCGCCGAAAGCGCAATCCGTTCGCCGTCATCGGCAGGCGGCGGCGCTTCCAGGCGGTCGATCTTGTTGTCGACGCGGATGACCGGCACTTCGGTTTCCGGACGGTGAACCGCTTCGGGATCGCTCGCGTCGACCACCCACAGCACCAGGTCGGCTTCACGCAACTCGGCCTGGGCGCGCCTGACGCCCTCGAGCTCGACAACGTCCCCGGTGTCGCGCAGTCCGGCGGTGTCGGCCAGTATCACCGGTACGCCGGCCAGGTGGACGGTCTCGCGCACGACGTCGCGGGTAGTGCCCGGAATTTCGGTGACGATCGCCGCGTCGCGCCGGACCAGGGCGTTGAACAGGCTGGACTTGCCGGCGTTGGGCCGGCCGACGATCGCAATCTTAAGCCCGTCGTTGAGAATGCGCCCGGCGCGCGCCTGGCCGAGCAGCGCGTCGGTTTCGGAGATCAGTCCTTCAATCCGCGCCTGGACCCGGCCTTCGGCGAGGAAGTCGATCTCCTCGTCGGGAAAGTCCAGCGCCGCCTCGACCCAGACGCGCAGCTCGGTGACCGCGTCGGCCAGCGCATGGACCTGGCGCGAAAATGCCCCTTCGAGACTGCGCGACGCGGCGCGCGCGGCCTGCTCGCTGGATGCCGCGATCAGGTCGGCGACGGCCTCGGCCTGGGCCAGATCGAGTTTGTCGTTGATGAACGCGCGCTGGCTGAACTCGCCTGGCCCGGCCCGCCGGGCGCCGGCGGAAACGGCCGCGCGCAGCGCCATTTCGAGCACCACCGGCGAGCCGTGCAGGTGCAACTCGAGCACGTCTTCGCCGGTGAACGAATGCGGGGCGGGGAAATACAGCGCCAGGCCGCGGTCGATGGGCTCGCCGTCGGCGTCGCGAACCTCGACCAGCCGCGCGCGACGCGTTTCCGGCAGCCGGCCGATCAGCGCCTCGGCGACCGCACCGATGCGGGTACCGGAGATCCGCACGATGCCGACCCCGCCCCGCCCGGGTGGTGTCGCGATCGCGCAGATGGTTTCGCTCATGTCAGGCCTACGCGCGTGAGTTTTCGGATTCCCTAACTTCGGGCGCGTGCTTCCTCGGCGTCGATCTGCCGCAGGATGTACCACTGCTGGAGCAGCGAAATGCCGCTGTTGGAGGCCCAGTACAGCACCAGCCCGGCCGGGAAGAACGCGAACAGCACCGCGAACGCCACCGGCAGGAACTGCATGATCTTGCGCTGCATCGGGTCCATGCCGGCCGCCGGCGTCAACCGCTGCGTTACGATCATGAATACGCCGTTGATGACCGGCAGGATGAAAAGCGGGTCGGGCTTGCTCAAATCCGGTACCCAAAGGAAGCTCGCCTGGCGCAGTTCGACCGATTCGAGCAGCACCCAGTACAGCGCGATGAAGATCGGGATCTGTACCAGAATGGGCAGGCACCCGCCGAGCGGATTGACCTTTTCCTGCTTGTAGATCTCCATCATCGCCTGGCCGAACTTCTGGCGGTCGTCGCCGTAACGCTCCTTGAGCTGCTGGATGCGCGGCTGCAGCTTGCGCATCTTGCCCATGGAACGGAACTGGGCCTGGGTGAGCTTGTAGAACGCGAGCTTGATCAGAAGCGTCAGCAGAATGATCGCCAGCCCCCAGTTGCGCACCAGCGAGTGGATGTGGTCCAGCAACCAGAACAGCGGCTTCGAGAACACGGTAAAAATGCCGTAGTCGACCGTCAGGCTCAGGCCCGGCGCGATGTCGTCGAGCCGGTTTTGCTGTTTCGGGCCGGCGTACAGCCGCGATTCGAACACATGGCGCTGCCCGGCGCCGACCGTGACCGGGCTGGACGTCACCGTGATCGCGTAGCGATTCGGCGTTTGCCGGTCGATCAGGCTGGTCGTGTACTGATGCGGCTCATCGGCCGGCGGAATCCAGGCGCTGAGGAAGTAGTGCTGCACCATGCCGGCCCAGCCGCCGGTGATCATGTTGCGATAGCGTTCTTCGTCGAACTCGTCGAACGGCAGTTTCTGGAACTTTTCTTCGGCGCTGTAGACCGCCGCGCCGTCGAAACTGATTCGTTCCGGATTGGTAAACGTCATGCCGTTTGAGTCGGACCGGACCGTGCGCTGCAGGCGCAGGTATCGGCTTCCCTGCCATTCGGTCGTACCGTTGTTGATGATCTCGAAGCGGTGTTCGATGACGTAGTCGTCGCGCCTGAAGACCCACGACTGCACGACCTCGAGACCGTTTTCGTCGCGCCAGCGGAGCGGCACGACGACCCGATCGGCGTCCCGGGCCAGCTGGTAGGACTCGCGTTCATGGCGGTATTGCGTCGTGTGGTTGGGGGCACGCCGCTCGCTGTCGACCAGGCCGCTCATCGCGACATGCAGGCCGGGCAATTCGTCGCTGAGCAATCGGAACGGCTCGTCGGGGTTGTCGACCGTAACCGGGTATTCCTTGAGCCGGACCTCCGTCAGCGTGCCGCCGCGCGGATCGATCGCGGCGATGAGAAGATCGGTCTCGACCTCGATGCGCGTACCGGACCGGGCCTCGGGCGCCTGCGGGACTTCTTCGGGTCGCGCGGCATCCGGCCTCGCCGGCTCGGCCTCGGGCGCTTCGGGCACTTCGGGCAGATCGGCGTCGGCCGCGGCCGCCTCGCGCTCGCCGGGCAGCGGCTCGACCGGCGCCGGCGTCGGGTGGGAGAAGTCGCTCTGCCACTCGACGTAGATCATGAAGCCGAGGAAGGCGAGCAGCAGAATCAGCAGCGTTCGGGTATTCATTCGTTCTCTAACGGTAGCCAGAGTTGGTCGAGGGCACCTCGAAGGGTTGCCGGGTCGGCGTCTGCCGCGGCCGATCGAGCCACCACGACGTAATCGTACGCAGCAAGCCGGCTCGACCTTGCGCGGAACGACTCGCGTATGTGGCGTCGGATCCGGTTGCGGTCCACCGCACGGCGCGCGGCGCGCTTCGAGACCGCCATGCCCAGGCGCGGCCCCTTGGCGCCGGCCTCGGCCGGCAGCGGTGCTCGATGAAGGCGGAACAACCGGTTCTGACGGGCTTCGCGGGCGGCGAACACCCGCTTGAAGTCGCTACCCGAAAGCAGCCGGGCCGAGCGGGGGAACCGGATCATGGCTGCGCCCGGGCGCCTTCACGCCGCCGCGTCGCTACGGCCGCCGACGCCCGATCGCCGCATTCAGGCCGACAGGCGCTTGCGGCCCTTGGCGCGGCGCGCGTTGATGATGGCGCGGCCGGAACGCGTGGCCATGCGGGCCCGGAAGCCGTGACGGCGGGCGCGCTTGAGACGGCTTGGCTGGAACGTACGTTTCATGGTTCAATTTCCTCGAGGCATCGGGGCGAGCCCGGCCGGAACAGCCCGGACCTGCAATACAAAAGACCGCAATTATAGCGTTTTCACGCCGGCGGGAGCAACACCGGACGCCGGGCGCCGGCAGACGCCGGATGCGCCGGCCAGCGACGGGACGTATACTGCCCGAATCCCTTCCGGAACCCCGATCGGCACCGGGACGGGCATTGAGGCAATATCGCCGGAGACCGGCACGAGCCGAGGTCCGGTTACACCGACAGCGAGGGCAGGTTGAACCCGAATTGAACGATCCACGCACATTGTGGCGGCACTGTCTCGAGCGGCTCGAGCACGAGATTCCGCCCGAGGAGATCAACACCTGGCTGCGTCCGTTGCAGGCCGAAGCGGCCGATCGGTCCGGCGTCGACCAGGTGCGGCTGCTCGCGCCCAACGATTTCGTCTGCGAGCAGGTCAACGCGCAGTACCTCGCATTGATTCGCGATTTTTTCGCCGCCAAGGGGTTTGTACGCGATCGGGTCCGGGTCGTGGTCGGCGGCAACGGCGCGCGCGCCGGCGCGCCTGCGCGCGCGGGTTCAGGAAAGGGCTTCACGTCGGGACTCGACGATCGCTACCGCTTCGACAACTTCGTGCTCGGCAAGTCCAACGAATTGGGTTTTGCCGCGGCCCAGCAAGTCACGCAGAATCCCGGCAACGCCTACAACCCGCTGCTGCTCTACGGTGGCACCGGGCTCGGCAAGACCCACTTGTTGCACGCGGTCGGGCACGAGCTCGCGCGCCAGAACCGGGATTTCAAGATCGTCTACCTTCACTCGGAGAAGTTCGTCAGCGAGATGATCCAGGCGCTGCGGCACGCGTCCATCGACGCGTTCAAGGCGCGCTACCGCACGGCCGACACGCTGCTGATCGACGACATTCAGTTCTTCGCCGGCAAGGACCGCTCGCAGGAGGAATTCTTCCACACGTTCAACGCGCTGCTCGAGTCGCGCCAGCAGATCATCCTCACCTGCGACCGCTACCCGAAGGAGGTCGAGGGCATCGAGGCGCGGCTGCGTTCGCGCTTCGGCTGGGGTCTTTCGGTGCCGATCGAACCGCCGGATTTCGAGACCCGGGTGGCGATCCTGATGAAGAAAGCCGTGGAAGCGGGACTGAACCTGGACGAGAACGTCGCGATGCTGATCGCGCGCCGGATGCGCTCGAACGTGCGCGACCTCGAAGGGGCGCTGAACTCGCTGATCGCGAACGCGCGCTTTTCCGGTCGCAGGATCGACGAGGAGTACACGCGCGAGATCCTGCGCGACGTACTGGCCGTGCACGACCGGCAGGTGACGGTTGAGAACATCCAGAAGATCGTCGCCCGTTACTATCAGCTGCGTGTGACCGATCTTCTGTCCAAACGGCGCACGCGCAACATCGCGCGGCCGCGGCAGATGGCGATGTACCTGGCGAAGACGCTCACGCAGCATTCGCTGCCGGAAATCGGCGAAGCCTTCGGTGGCCGGGACCATACCACCGTGCTGCATGCGTGCCGTAAAATCCAGAGCTTGTGCGAAACCGACGCCCGGTTGCGTGAGGACCAGGCACGACTGTTGCGGGAACTGGCCGGATAGCCGGGTCGTGGAACAGCGGGACAGGTTTGTTGAACGAGTGCCGGAGAGGTTGTGGACAACCCGGGGACAGATTCGGAGGGAGAAATCATCCAGTGCTTGTCCACAGGTTCCGGACAACGCCGTCCAGCCATGCGGGCCATGTAACCCGTTGAAAATTAAATGTTTTTACGGGTTTTCGTCATGTTCACAGGCGTTGTCATTACTGGTTCTTTTAAGAATAGACCACTACAACCGCAAACGATGCGACACGGGGAAGCCGGCTGGGCCTTGAAGGAGAAGCCATGAAGTTTTCGATTCAGCGAGAAGCGTTACTGGTGCCGACCACGCAGGTCGTCGGAGTCGTCGAGCGCCGCCAGACGCTCCCGGTGCTGGCGAATTTCCTGCTCGAGGCCGACGACGACGGGCTGAAGGTCACCGGGTCGGACATGGAAGTGGAAATGGTCGGGGAAGTCGCGGCCGACGTTGCCCAGCCTGGCAGCGTCACGGTGCCGGCGCGAAAGCTGGTCGATATCTGCAAGGCGCTGCCCGAGGGCGTTCGCATTGATGTGCAGCTCAACGGTGAAAAACTGGCGATGCACGCCGGGCGCAGCCGCTTCACGCTCGCGACGCTTCCGGCGTCGGAATTTCCGTCCAGCGATTCCGGCGGCGACGCGGACCGGCTCAGCGTTTCGGAACAGCATCTCGGTTGGCTGATCGACAAGACCGCGTTTGCCATGGCCAGCCAGGATGTGCGCCACTATCTCAACGGACTGTTGCTCGAATTTCGCAACGGGATGCTGCGCGCGGTGGCGACCGACGGGCACCGGCTGGCGCTGGCCGAGATCGAAGCCGACGTCGGCGGCGACGGCCGTTCGCTGATCCTGCCGCGCAAGGGTGTGATGGAGCTGGCGAGAATCCTGACCGGCGGCGACGAAAAGGTCGAAATCGCGCTGGGCAACAACTTCCTCCGTGTTCGGCGCAAGGGACTGACGCTGACGAGCAAGCTGATCGACGGCCGCTTCCCGGACTACGAGGCGGTGATTCCGATGAGCCAGGACAAGGGCATGACGCTGGCGCGCCGGGATTTCATCCGTGCGCTGCAACGGGCCGCGATCCTGTCGAACGAGAAATACCGGGGGGTTCGCATCGAATCGAATGCCGGTACGATTCGGATCGTGGCGCACAATCCGCAACAGGAAGAGGCGACCGAGGAGGTCGAGGCCGAGCACAACTACGATGAGCTCGTCGTTGGCTTCAACGTCAACTACCTGCTCGACGCGCTTGGCGCGATCGATGGCGAGCACGCGCGGCTGGCGCTGAAGAGCGCGGACAGTTCCTGCCTGGTGACCGGGGTGGAGAGCGACAGTGTGCGGCAGGTGGTCATGCCGCTCAAGCTCTAGGGAACCTTTGACGGGGCTGCCGGCGGGGCCCCTGCGGCGCGCGTGTGATGCGGATTTCCGATCTTGAAATCCGGGACGTGCGCAATCTCGAGCACGTGTCGGTCGCGCCTGGGGCCGGTGTCAACTGGTTTTTCGGGCCGAACGGAGCCGGGAAGACCAGCGTGCTGGAGGCCATCCATGTGCTGGCGCGCGGGCGTTCATTCCGAGCCTCCAGCATTTCCCCGGTGATCCGCGATGGGGCGAAAGCGCTGATGGTCGCGGCGCGACTGGCCGATCCGAAGGGGCGGGTGGGGGTCGAGCGGCAGGCAGGGGGGTGGCGCGGGAGGATCGATCGGCTTCCGAACCAGAAGCTCAGCGATTTCGCGCAGGCGCTTCCGCTGGTGCTGATCGACCCGGAAAACCACCAGTTGCTTGAAGGTGCGCCGTCGGTACGCCGGAGCTTTCTCGATTGGGGATTGTTTCACGTGGAACAATCGTATCTCGCCGACTGGAAGCGCTACTCGCGGCTGTTGCGGCAGCGCAATGCGGCGCTTCGGCACGGCGCCGGGTCCGCGATGCTCGGCGCGCTCGAGGCTCCGATGGGCACTGCCGCGGCGCGGGTCGAGCAGTTGCGGCGCGAGTACGTGGCACGGCTGGCCGCTCAAACGGCGCAGTTGCAGCAGGCGCTGGCATTCCGGCTGCCGAATATCAACCTCGAATACCGGCCGTTGGCCGACGACGCGGAGAGCTACTGCCGACGCTGGCGCGATGGCCGGTCGCGCGATCTCGAACAGGGGTTCACCCGCGACGGTCCGCAGCGCGGAGAGCTGGCAATTCGGGCCGGCGGCCGGCCGGCCGGCACGCGATTTTCGCGCGGGCAGATGAAGCTCGGGGCGCTGGTGCTGAAGCTGGCGCAGATGCAGGTGGCTCGCGGCGCCGACCAGTTGCCGCTGGTGCTGCTCGACGACCCCGTGTCCGAACTCGACCGATATCACCTGGAGCGCCTGCTGGAATGGCTCGGAGAGCAGCCGAACCAGGCCTGGGTCACCGCGGTCGGGCGACCGGGCGACAAGGGCGGGTCGCCGCCTTCCACGATGTTCCACGTGGAACAGGGAAAAATCGACGCGGTGGTATAATCGGATAATTGTCCGGAAACGATTCCCGACACCTCTTTTATACCGGGCCCGACGCGGCCCGCAGGACTGCGTGAATCTTCTATGACCGAAACCTATTCGTCCGACAGCATCAAGGTACTCAAGGGCCTCGACGCCGTCCGCAAGCGGCCCGGAATGTACATCGGCGATACCGATGACGGGACCGGCCTGCATCACATGGTTTTCGAAGTCGTCGACAACTCGATCGACGAAGCGCTGGCCGGCCATTGCGACCGCATCACGGTCCGGCTGCACGTCGACGGTTCCGTCAGCGTCACCGACAACGGCCGCGGCATCCCTGTCGACGAGCATACCGAAGAGGGCAAGTCGGCGGCCGAGGTCATCATGACGGTGCTGCACGCCGGCGGCAAGTTCGACACCAAATCGTACAAGGTCTCCGGCGGCCTGCATGGGGTCGGGGTCTCGGTGGTCAACGCGCTTTCTGAAACTCTCGAGCTGGTCGTCCACCGCCAGGGCAAGCGCTGGGCGCAGACCTACCACATGGGCGTTCCCGAGGCGCCGCTGACTGCCACCGGCAACAGCGACCGGACGGGAACGGATATCCGATTCACGCCAAGCGGCGAGATCTTCGGCGATGTCGAATTCCATTACGACATCCTGGCGCGCCGGCTGCGCGAACTAAGCTTCCTCAATTCCGGGATCGCGATCGAGCTGATCGACGATCGTACCGACAAGCGCGACCTGTTCGAATATGAGGGCGGCATTCGCTCGTTCGTCGAGCACCTGAGCGCGAAGAAGTCGCCGCTGCACCGGAATGCCCTGCATTTCGAAGCCCTGCACGGCGAAATCACCGTCGAGGCCGCGCTGCAGTGGACCGATGCGTACCAGGAAAGCGTGTTCTGCTTTACCAACATGATTCCGCAGCGCGACGGCGGCACGCACCTGGCCGGCTTCCGGGCCGCGCTGACGCGCACGCTGAACCAATACATCGAGGAAAGCGGGCTTGCGAAGAAAGCCAAGGTCCAGGTCACCGGCGACGATTGCCGCGAGGGCCTGATCGCCGTACTGTCGATCAAGGTGCCGGACCCGAAGTTCTCGTCGCAGACCAAGGACAAGCTCGTCTCGAGCGAAGTCAAGCCGGCTGTCGAAGCGGCAGTTAGCGACAAATTGCGCGATTTTCTGCTCGAAAAGCCGCAAGATGCCCGCATGATTGCATCAAAAGCGGTCGAGGCGGCGCGCGCCCGCGAGGCCGCGCGCAAGGCGCGCGACATGACCCGGCGCAAGGGCGTGCTCGACGTGGCCGGCTTGCCGGGCAAGCTCGCCGACTGTCAGGAAAAGGACCCGGCGCTGTCGGAACTGTTCATCGTCGAGGGCGACTCGGCCGGCGGTTCGGCCAAGCAGGGCCGCAACCGGAAGTTCCAGGCCATCCTGCCGCTGAAGGGCAAGATCCTGAACGTCGAGAAGGCGCGTTTCGACAAGATGATCGGGTCGGCCGAGGTCGGCACGCTGATCACCGCGCTCGGGACCGGGATCGGCAAGGATGAGTTCAATCTCGAAAAGCTGCGTTACCACCGGATCATCATCATGACCGACGCCGACGTCGACGGATCGCACATCCGGACGCTGCTGCTGACGTTCTTCTATCGCCAGATGCCGGAGTTGATCGAGCACGGCCACGTCTACATCGCCCAGCCCCCGCTGTTCAAGATCAAGCAGGGCAAGCAGGAGTGGTACCTCAAGGACGAAAGCGAACTGGTGCGCTACCTGATCGATCGGGCGCTCGACGGCACCCGGTTGCTGCCGGGCAAGGAGCAGCCGCCGGTGCACGGCGATGCCCTCAACAGCCTGCTGACCGATTTCCACGCCGCGCGCCTGGCCGCGGACCGTCAGGAACGGCGCCATGACACCACAGTGATCAATCAACTGATTGATTTTGAACCATTTTCTCTGGAGCCTGGGTTCGACGTGGAAGGCTGGACGAAGCGTTTCCGGGCGCGGCTCGAAACTGCCTCTCCGGCCGGCGTGAAATGGACCCTGACGCCGCTCGAACAGGGCGGCGTCGTCATCAGCCGGATCAGTCAGGGAATCAGCCAGGACACCGTGCTCGATGCGACGTTTTTCGAGAGCCCGGACTACCGCGCGATGGCCCGGATCGCCGCTTCGGTCCACGACCTGATCGGAGAAGACGGAAGGATCGAGCGCGGCAACCAGGCCCAGCCGGTCCGACGCTTCAGCGAGGTCTACCGCTGGCTGATGGAGGAGAGCAGGAAGGGCCGCTCGATCCAGCGCTTCAAGGGCCTCGGCGAGATGAACCCGGAACAGCTCTGGGACACGACCGTCAACCCGGAAACCCGCCGGCTGCTCAAGGTGACGATCGAGGACGCGGTGGCCGCCGACGCGATCTTCTCGACGCTGATGGGCAACGAGGTTGAACCGCGACGCGATTTCATCGAAACCAATGCGCTGAACGTCGCCAACCTGGATATCTGATTGATTTCAGAGGTTTCGTGGCGTCGTGACGGGCAAATAATTACCTCATCACGTACCTGCCTCAGCCACAGCGCGGCGCATGAAGGCGGATCGGGCCGTGTCTCGAAAGGTGTTTCGCCACGCGGGCTACGCCCGCTTTCTGGGCGAGGTACTTTTGACAGTTTCCTCAAAAGTACCCAAAAACGCTCTTCAAAGCAGGCGGCGGGGTGCGCAGCCTTTCGCTCACGCAGCCGGCGCCGGAATCGAACCCCGCCGTGGATCAGGATCGGCTGCAGGGTACAGAGGCTTCAGGAACCAAAGGCGATGCCGGTTTCCTGGCGCGACTTCGTTCGGCAAGAACCTCCTTCGTTCCCGGTTTTGCCCAAACCCCGAGGCGTCGGCCAGTACCGGGCTTCTACACCGTTTCCGAATGCCTCTGTACCCTGCAGCCGTAACCCGCCCCGGCACGCTGCGGACACCAGGCCGCCGCCGCGTCCCGGAAGCCGCGTCCGCATCCGCCGCCTGAAAAGCGTTTTTGGGTACTTTTGGCGCGATTGCCAAAAGTGCCTCGCCAGAAAGCCCGCGAAGCGGGCGTGGCGAAACGCATTTTCTCTTGATGCATTCAACGAATTATCGATGTATGCGCGGAGCCGGAAACCGGTTCCGCAAGA
>JAVVDX010000037.1:0-13943 GCA_032251475.1 Wenzhouxiangellaceae bacterium
GGTCCATGCGATCACCGCTCGCCAGAAAGGCTTTCCACAGATTACACAGATTGACGCGGATGTTGGACTGTAAAACTCTCCGGAATCCGTGTCCATCCGTGTAATCGGTGGAGAGTCTCTCCGCGGTTTCAGCGTACCCGCATCCCCGGCTTTGCGCCGCTGTCGGGGCCGAGCAAAAACGGCCCGCCGTCGTCGCCGCCGGCGGCCAGCACCATGCCCTCGGAGACGCCGAAGCGCATCTTGCGCGGCTTGAGGTTGGCGACCATGACCGTGAGCCGGCCCTCGAGGTCGGCCGGATCGTAGGCGCCCCGGATGCCGGCGAAGACCTGGCGCGTTTCGCCGCCCAGGTCCAACACCAGCCGCAGCAGCTTGTCGGCGCCGTCGACATGCCCGGCCTCGACGATTCGAGCCACCCGCAGGTCGATTTTCATGAACTCGTCGATCGTGATTTCCGGCTCCAGTTCGAACGTGGCGGCGGCCGGTTCGAACGTGGCGGCGGCCGGTTCGAACGTGGCGGCGGCCGGTTCCGACTCGCCGCCGGCCGGCGACAGGGATTCGCGTGATTCTTCCATGACGGCCTCGATCTGCTTCGGTTCGACCCGCTTGGCCAGCGGGGTGAATTTTTCGACCTCGTGGTCCAGCAACGCCTCGTCCACGCCGCGCCAGTCGTCGAGTCGGCAATTCAGGAATTGCCCGGCCGCGGCCGCGATGTTCGGAATGATCGGCGACAGCCACGTCATCAGCACCCGGAACAGGTTCAGCGCCTGCGTGCAGACCGCCACGACTTCGCCCTCGCGGCCGTCCTCCCTGGCCATCTGCCACGGCTTGTGGCCGTCGACGTACTGGTTGGCGCGGTCGGCCAGCGCCATGATCCTGCGGATCGCGCCGGCGTAGTTGCAGGCCTCGAGGTCGTCGGCGATCACGTCGCTGTGGCCGACGAATTCCGCGTACAACTTCTCGTCGGGAAGCTCGGCGGCGAGCCGGCCCCGGCCGAATTTGTGGATGAAGCCGGCGGCGCGGCTGGCGATATTGACGAGCTTGCCGACCAGGTCGGCGTTGATCCGGCTGGTGAAATCGTCGAAGTTCAGGTCGATGTCGGCCAGCCCCGGGCCGAGCTTGGCGGCCAGGTAGTAGCGCAGGTAGTCCGGCGGCAGATGATTCAGCCAGGTCCGGGCCATGATGAACGTGCCGCGCGACTTCGACATCTTGGTGCCGTTGACGGTCAGGAATCCGTGCACGTGCACTTTCGTCGGCCGGCGGAAGCCGGCGCCCTCGAGCATGGCCGGCCAGAACAGGCAGTGGAAGTAGACGATGTCCTTGCCGATGAAATGGTGCATCTCGGCGTCCGAGCCGGGCCGGACCCAGGCGTCGTAGTCCAGCCCGTCGCGCTCGCAGACCTCGCGGAAGCTGGCCAGGTAGCCGACCGGCGCGTCCAGCCAGACGTAGAAGAACTTGTCGTCGGTGCCCGGAATCCGGAAACCGAAGTACGGCGCGTCGCGGGTCACGTCCCAGTCGCGCAGGCCGGCGTCGAACCACTCGGCGAGCTTGTTGGCGACCTCGTCCTGCAGCGCGCCCGAGCGCATCCATTCGGCCAGGCTCGCCTCGAACGGCTTGAGCGAGACGAACCAGTGCTCGGTCTTCTTCAGCACCGGCTTCGAGCCCGAGACCACCGAGCGCGGCTCGATCAGGTCGGTCGGTTCGTAGGTGGCGCTGCAGACCTCGCACGAATCTCCGTACTGGTCTTCGGCGCCGCAGCTCGGGCACCTTCCGCGGATGAAGCGGTCGGGCAGGAACATGCCCTTCTCAGGGTCGAACAGCTGTTCGATTTCGCGCGTGACGACGCAGCCGCGCGCGTTGAGCTTGCGCCAGATTTCCTCGACGATTTCACGGTTGGTTTCGGTATGGGTCGACGAGAAGTTGTCGTAGGAAATGCCGAAATCGGTGAAGTCGCGCCGGTGCTCGGCGCCGAAGTGCTCGATCAGCTGTTCGGGCGTCACGCCGCGCTTCTCGGCGTTGAGCATGATCGGCGTGCCGTGGGCATCGTCGGCCCAGGCAAACACCACCCGGTTGCCGCGTGCGCGCTGGAACCGCGCCCAGATGTCGGTCTGGACGTATTCGAGCATGTGGCCGATATGGATCGGCCCGTTGGCGTAGGGCAGGGCGGCGGTGACGAGGAGATTGCGCATGGATCGTTTCGAGCTCGATGACGATGCAGATTATCTCATCCGGGATCAGCGCACCGCGGCCTTGCCTGCTTCCCATCGCGGATCGTCGGCGGCCGACAGTTCATTGGTCTTCCGGTCCCACAGCACCGCATGCATGTTGCCCCACGGGCGGGCGCGAACGCTGACGGTGTGGCCGCGCTGCTCCAGCGCCGCGATCTCGTCGTCGGTCAGCGCGTCGGTCTCGGCCGAGATCTCGTCGGGCAGGTACTGGTGGTGGAAGCGCGGCAGCGACACCCACGACTCCGGCCCGTTGCCCTCGAGAAAGTCGAGGATGCCTAGGATGACCATCGTGATGATGCGCGAGCCGCCGGGCGTGCCGAGGATCGCTACGCGGTCAGGGCCTTCGACGATCGTCGGGCTCATCGACGACAGCGGACGCTTGCCCGGCTCGATCGCGTTGGCCTCGAAGCCGATCAGGCCGAACGCATTCGGTTCGCCCGGCTTGGCCGAGAAGTCGTCCATCTCGTTGTTCAGCAGCACGCCGGTGCCGGGGGCGGCGAACGCCGAGCCGTAGGTCAGGTTCACGGTCAGTGTGGCCGAGACCATGTTTCCGGCCGCGTCGATCAGCGAGAAATGAGTGGTGTTGTTCGATTCGTTCAGGCGCGACGGGTCGGCGGCCAGGTATTCCGACGGCAGCGCGCGGTCCATCCGGATCGTCGTGCGCAGGCCGGCGGCGTAATCGTCGCTAAGCAGCATCGCGGTCGGGATGTCGGCCATGTCCGGGTCGCCCAGGTACAGCGCGCGGTCGCGGTAGGCGCGGCGCATCGCCTCGGCCAGCAGGTGCACGCGGTCGACCCGGCCCATCTCTCTCCAGTCGAACGGCTTGATCAGGTTCAGAACCTGGGCGATGGCGATGCCGCCCGACGACGGGGGCGCCGCGGTCAGCAGCGTGTAGTCGCCGTGCTCGATCGTGATCGGCGTGCGTTCGACGGCCTTGTAATCGGCGAAATCCTCGAGCGTCCAGACGCCGCCGGCGGCGCGCGAGCCCTCGACCAGCAGCTTCGCGGTCTCGCCGGTGTAGAAGCCGTCGTGGCCGTGTTCGGCCAGCCGCCTCAGGGTCGCGGCCAGGTCCTTCTGGACGATGACGTCGCCGACGTCGGGCACTTCGCCGCCGGGCATGAAGATGTTCGCCGTGTAGTCCCAGCGCAGCATCACGTGCGCGCGCCAGTTCAGAAGCTGCTGGTACTTGAGGTCGACCGGAAAGCCTTCCTCGGCCAGCCGGATCGCCGGGGCCAGGGCCCGCTCCAGCGGCAGCTCGCCGTAGGTCTCGCTGATGTGCACCCACGCGGCCGCGGCGCCCGGAATGCCGGCGGCCAGCGGGCCGTTGGTGGCCAGATCGCGGTCCACCTCGCCGTCGTCGCCGATGTACATGTCCGCGGTGGCCGCCGCCGGCGCCTCCTCGCGGCCGTCGATCATGACGGCATCGCCGGTCGCGGCGTGCCGGAGCAGCCAGAAGCCGCCGCCGCCCAGTCCCGAAGAGGCCGGCTCGACCACGGCCAGCGCGGCCGACACCGCGACCGCAGCGTCGAACGCGTTGCCGCCGGCGGCGAGCACCTCGAAGCCGGCCTCGGTGGCCAGCTCGTGCGCCGAAGAAATCGCCGCCTTGCCGGGTCCGTCGGCCAGACACTGGCCGGCGAATACGATCAGGAAGAGCGCTGAGAAAATTCGTTTGATTGCGGGGAGCGTCATTCTCGAAGTTCAGCCATTGAACAAATGGGTAATACCGTGGTTGCGGCGGATTATACCTGTCTCGTCCAGCATGCCGGTCAATGGTCTATGGGTTCTTGGGAACCTCTGAATAACCCTGCGCGGGCGGGACGGCGTCTTTACGGGCGGCTCGTATCCATCGTGATGTTTCCTGGAAAAGGACCGCCGTCCAATTGACCTGAATCAAACCCTTCAATATCACGATGGTTAAACTCCGGCCTGCGCATTGTCCCGCCAGATATTCAATTTGACGAGCATGGGTGTTCTTTAAGGGGATAAAGTCCTTGTCTTGACGATGAGGTTGCTGTCACCATTTTGGGAGACAATCATGACCAAGAGGTTTGGAAAAACGCTCGGCTGGCTGACGCTTGGATTGGCGCTCAGTCCTGTCGTTAGCGCACAGGGCATGCAACTCGATACGGATTTCTTTCTCGTACAAGGCCAATGGGTCGAGGCCGAACTGGTTGAAGGAAACAACCAGGGAATCACGCTCGACTTCATCTCGACTGCAGATCAAGTCTTTCTGACCTGGTATACATTTCAGGATCAGCCAGTCGCACCGGCATTCGGTATCGTCGGGTCTCCGGACCAGCGCTGGTTGAGTGGGCATCTTGATGTCACCGGCCCGAACGTCGTCTCGGGAAAGGTCTATTCCACTTCCGGAGGGCAATTTAACATGCCCAATACCGGAAATCATGAAACGCGTGAAGTTGGCACGATGACCATCGAGTTTCTTGGTTGTGATCTGGCAAATGTGACCTATCAGCTTGATTCCGGTCCCAGTGGTGAATTCGCAATCATGCCGCTCGAGAAGCGCGCACAGGGCGATCTGTTTGAATGCGAGAGCAGAGAGCCAGGCGCCGATGATGCGGCCGCACGATTCAATGTGCTTGCAATCAGCGATCCTGCCGTGATCTCGATCGCCGAAGAAGCGCTGGACCTGACCTTCGGTCCATGGACGAACGCAACCTCGTTCTATCCCAACCAGGCCAGCTACGAATGGATCGGCGGACGCAATGTCGCGCGCACCGCACCGCTCAGCGGGCATTTCGGGGGTGAAGTTCTGAGCAACGGGCCCGCGTGTGTGGAATGCCACCAGAACTACGTGCCCGAAACGCTATCGCCGCCGGATGTGGGAGAAACGGTTGATCCCGGGTTTGACAAACCGCGATCCCTCGACTTCCAGGCGCGCGCAGCCTATACCGCGCAGCGGCTTTTCCTGCAGCTTCGCTATACTTCGAATACCGATGCGTTGGGACGGTTTGCCAACGCGAAACAGCCCGGCCCGGCGATAACCCATCAGACGTACCGATTCGACGGCGTTGAATTCCGTGATCGGGGCATTCCCAAGGAGTCCGGTCCGGATGGAACCCTGAGTGCGACCTACTCGACACTCGGTAACCGACGCTTCAACTACGAAGATCGCGTGGCCGCGATGATGGTGCCCGCGGCACTGGATCTGACCGACCCGAATGGTGCAAGATTTAATCGAGCGGGATGCTTTGTGGCATGCCACGATGATCTGCGTAATATGCCGTCGGCTGAGGAGGCGGAGTCGATGGTAGGGGCGGATCCGATTCTCGGTGACGCGGGCCTTGGCGAATCGGACATTCGCCACTACATCTTGAACAGCCGTTCGGGCGTAAATGCGCTGGACCAACTGTTCACCTTCAGCTTCGACGCGACCAGCTTGAGTGATTATGTGTCCGACGAGCTTTTGCCGGCGTTGGAAGCGGGTGAATTCATCGATCTGTGGCAGGCCCGAGTGGCGCGATCGGTTCCGATGGGTTTCGCCACCGATGACTACATCGCTCATTATCGTCGGGGCAACAACGCCGAGGTTTCAGGAACCAACGGGTTTGCTACAGCTGGTGATGACACGTTTTTCAGCCAAAATCCCGATCCCGATCGCGGCAACTTGATGCCCTACATCTACGATCCTGAAGTCACCGGGTTCTGGGCCATTCCGGAGTCTCAGCTTGCGGCCTTCATGCGAGGAGATTTCCTCAAGAAGCGTGGCGGGCCGATGATCAGCGAGGGGCCGGAAAAGAACGTGATCAATCTCGAGAACGATGGCATATTCGCCTGGAATGAAGCGGCAGGCGACTATGAGCTGATGGTCAACCATGGTGGTGAGGCTGCCGGAACGTTTCTCAAGGATATCCTGAACCCCGGTGACCTGATTCCGCGCCGTGTTCTGGTCCAGCCAAATGGCGCACGAAGCGCATTGATGGTGCTGGCGTCCTGGGAAGAATCAGGTCAGTACTACGTCACATTCGTGCGCGATCTCAGCAGCGCATTTGAAGGCCAGAAGACAACCAGCCACGATATTGACCTTCAAGATGGCATGACGATCGGGTTCGGGATTTTCGACGATAATTCCTCGAATCGTTCGCACTATGTGACCTTCCCGCTTGGACTCGTGGCGCAAGGAAATGTGCAGCAGTTCCTGATGCAACCTGGAGTCCATCCAGATACGATTGTGATTCAAGCTGCCGAAAATTGATCGGCCATACAAGCAAGGCTCGATCGTCTCAAGGCCGCCCCGAAATTC
The DNA here is from genome assembly GCA_032251475.1 of Wenzhouxiangellaceae bacterium. Classification (GTDB taxonomy): domain Bacteria; phylum Pseudomonadota; class Gammaproteobacteria; order Xanthomonadales; family Wenzhouxiangellaceae. The sequence continues at coordinate 6,487 of JAVVDX010000037.1, forward strand.
GGGGCGGCCTTTTTCGAGCGCGCGACATGCCGGGAAACCTAGCTGTAACGCTCCCGGAGCGCGTCGGCGACGCGCGGGTGGACGAAATCGGACACATTGCCGCCCAGCCGGGCGATTTCCTTGACCAGGCTCGACGAGATGAAGCTGAATTCCTCGGCCGGGGTCAGGAACACCGTTTCGGCGTCCCGGACCAGGTGCCGGTTCATCGACGCGAGCTGGAATTCGTATTCGAAGTCCGAGACCGCGCGCAGGCCGCGCAGAATGACGCCGGCGCGCTGTTCGACGACGAAGTCGGCGAGCAGGTTGTCGAAACCGACCACTTCGACGTTCTCCGGCCGGCTTTCGCCCAGCACCTTTTCGGCGAGCGCGATCCGCCGGTCGAGTTCGAATGCAGGAGTCTTGTGCGGGCTCTCGGCAATCGCGACGATGACCCGCTCGAACATGCGCGAGGCGCGTTCGATCAGGTCGGTGTGGCCGTTGGTCATGGGGTCGAACGTGCCCGGATAGATCGCAACCCGGTAGTCGAGAGTGGGATAGTCGAGACTGGCAGCCATGGGGATCCTGAATGCCGGCAGGCGAATGGTCAGCAGGCCGGGATTATAACCAACGCGTCCCTGCCCGCACCTGCCCGGCCCTCAGCCGCCGGGCACGGCCAGCAGCTGCATCCGCACGTCGCCGACGCGCTTTTCGCGCACGATTTCCCAGGCCGGCCCGGGGTCGGCGAAATCGGCGGCCAGGCACGGGCTGGAGGCGGCCACGCAGGCGGTCTCGCCGGCCACGACCGGCGCCGGCGAGCGTGCCGCGCTCTCGACGTAGATCCGGGCGCCGGCGGCGAGCAGGCCCGGCCGCCGCAACGCGGCGAGCGTTGTTGCGTACAGCCCGGCGTCGAACGGCGGATCGACGAACACCAGGTCGAACGGGGCACCGCCCGGCGACGGGTCCTGCGACTCGGCCGATGATTCGGTCTCCCGCGCCAGCCAGACCAGCGCATCGCCCCGGACGATGTGCAGCACGTCGCCGGCCGGCCATTCGGCGGCCACGCGCGCGAGCAGCGCCGCCAGCTTCCGGTCGCGCTCGACCAGCGTCACCGAGGCTGCGCCGCGCGAGGCCGCCTCGAGCCCCAGCGCGCCGGTGCCGGCGAACAGGTCGAGGCAGCGTGCGCCGCGGACCCGATCCCGCAGCCAGTTGAACAGCACTTCGCGCGCGCGGTCGCCGGTCGGGCGCAGCCCGGGGACGTCCGGCACGGGCAACCTGCGCCCGCGCCATTGTCCGCCGATGATGCGAAGTTTCCCGGCCATCCTGCTAGCATACCGGCGTTCGCAGAGATTCCGCCGCAATGTTCTCGATCTTCCGCCGCAAGAAGTCCGGCGCCGGGCTGGAAAAGTCCGACGTCGTCGAAAAGCCGCATTCGGGCCGGGACCCGCTGGAGTCCAGGCTCGAGCGGACGCGTGCCAGCCTGGCCGGGCTTTTCGGTCTGGTCCGCTCGTCGAGCCGGATCGACGACGAACTGCTCGAGGACATCGAGACCGCGCTGCTGACCGCGGATCTGGGCGTGGCGGCCACGACCCGGATCATGGACCGGCTGCAGGAAGGCATACGGGCCGGCGTCGTGAACGAGCCCGGCGACGTGTTGCCGGCGGTGCAGGCCGAGCTGTACGCGCTGGTCGAGCCGTGCGAGCAATTCCTGGCCGTAGACCCGGAGAAAAGACCATTCGTGATCCTGATGATCGGTGTCAACGGCGTCGGCAAGACGACGACCATCGGCAAGCTCGCGCGCCGCTATCTCGACGACGGCCTGAAGGTGATGCTGGCGGCCGGCGACACGTTCCGGGCCGCGGCCGTCGAGCAGCTCCAGACCTGGGGCGAGCGCAACGGCGTGCCGGTCATGGCGCAGAAGCGGGGCGCCGATTCGGCCGCGGTGATCTTCGACGCGCTGCAGTCGGCGAAGGCCAGGGGCATCGACGTGCTGATTGCCGACACCGCCGGCCGGCTGCACACCCAGGAGCACCTGATGGCCGAGCTGGGCAAGATCCGGCGTGTGATGGGCAAGATCGACCCGGAAGCGCCGCACGAGGTGATGCTGGTCGTCGACGCCGGCACCGGCCAGAACGCGCTGGTGCAGGCCCGGCAGTTCAACGAAGCCGTGCCGCTGACCGGCATCACCGTGACCAAACTCGACGGTACCGCCCGCGGCGGCATCGTGTTCGCGATCGCCGAGGCGATGCAGATCCCGATCCGCTTCATCGGGGTCGGTGAACGCGCGATCGACCTGCGCCCGTTCGACGCCGGCACGTTCGTGCATGCAGTACTGCCGGTGGACTAGCATGGTTGGGACTCGGGACTCGGGGGCAGGCGATGGACGGTGCCGGAGTTTGGGATCCGAGCCCGCGGAATTGAACGTTGTAGATATCGAAAAACCCGCTCGATCCCGGAGGCTGAGGCGAGTCCCGAGTCCCGAGTCCCGAGTCCCATTCCAGAATCCAGTGAAATGGTAATCCATTGACCTCTCCATTCGCCGATCGGTTGCTCGCCTGGTGGGACCAGCACGGCCGGCACGACCTGCCGTGGCAGAAGCCGCGCAGCGCCTACCGGGTCTGGGTCTCCGAGATCATGCTGCAGCAGACCCGAGTCGAGACCGTCGTCGGGTATTTCGATCGGTTCATGCAGCGGTTTCCGGATATCGACGCGCTTGCATCCGCCGAGCTTGATGATGTGCTGGCAATGTGGTCGGGGCTGGGTTACTACGCCCGCGCCCGCAATCTGCACGCAGCTGCACAGGCGGTTGGCGACGAATTCGGTGGCGAATTTCCCGATGACGTCGAAACCCTGACCCGGCTGCCCGGCATCGGCCGGTCGACCGCCGCGGCCATCGTCGCCCAGGCGTTCGACCGGCGCGCCGTGATCCTCGACGGCAACGTCAAGCGCGTGCTCGCGCGGCACGCCGGCGTGGTCGGCTGGCCGGGCGCGCCGGCGGTCGAGAAACAGCTCTGGCGCGAGGCCGAGTCGCGCACGCCGGCCGCTCGCGCGGCCGACTACGCCCAGGCCGTGATGGACCTGGGTGCGACCGTGTGCATGCCGCGTTCTCCCGGCTGCGGCCGCTGCCCGGTGGCGGCCGACTGTACGGCCTGCAAGACCCGCAAGCAGGACGAACTGCCGACCCCGCGGCCGGCGCGCGCGCTGCCCGAGCGGGGTTCCCGGTTCACGATCGCACGCGACGACGAGGGGCGGGTGCTGCTGGTCCGGCGCCCGCCCGCCGGTATCTGGGGCGGGTTGTGGTGCCTGCCGGAAGCCGGCACCCGGGCCATCGGGCTTGCCGAGGCGCGACCCGCGCCGCGCCCGATCCGGCACGTGTTCACGCACTTCGCGCTGACGATGTCGTTCGACCACGGCCGCATCGCCGATGCCGCCGCCGTCGCCGACGACGATTGCCGCTGGTTCACGCTGTACGAGGCGCTGTCGGCCGGTCTGCCGCAGCCGGTCAGGAAGGTGTTGAAAGACCTTTGATCGGCCGCAGGAGCCGCCTCCAGGCGGCGATGAACGGGCCCGGCCAATCGCGGCGAGGACGCCGCTCCTACTCGGCGCGGGCGCGTTTGCGATATTCGCGATCGAGCTCGGCCACGCGCCGCTTCAGATCATCGAGCGAACCGGTGTTTTCGATCACGTCGTCGGCCGCGGCGAGCCGGTCGGCGCGCCGGGCCTGGGCGGCGAGTGCGGCGTCGGCCTGCGCCCTGGACATGCCGTCGCGCCGCGTCAGCCGTTCGACCTGGATATCTTCGGGCACGTCGACGACCAGCACCCGGTCGGCATCCGTGAACAGCCCGGACTCGACCAGCAGCGGCACGACCAGGATCGCGTATGGCGCTTCGATTTCGGCCAGCCGCCGGCGCGCCTCGGCCGCGATCCGCGGGTGCAGGATGGCCTCGAGCTTGTCGCGCGCGGCGGCGTCTTCGAAAATCCGCGCGCGCAGCCGGGCCCGGTCCAGGCCGCCTACGGCGTCGACGACCGCGTCGCCGAACGCCTCGCGCACCGCGGCCAGCCCGTCGCTGCCCGGCGCGACGACTTCGCGCGCGATCCGGTCGGTGTCGACGACCGGCACGCCGAGCGCGGCGAACGCGTCGGAAACGGCGGTCTTGCCGCTGGCGATACCGCCGGTCAGCGCAATTACCAGCGTAGTCGGGGCGGGCGTGGTCGGGGCGGGCGTGGTCGGGGCGTTCATCCGGGGAAGTTCGATCCGCGGCAGTGTCGGGGCAATGCTACCGCAGACGCCGGAATCGGGCCGGGCCGAGGTGCGTTTGGCATTACCATTGCGTCAGGAACCCTATCGAACAATGGAGTGCAATGTCTCGTTCGTCTCTTGCCCCGTGGCTGGGCATCCCGGTAGTGCTTGTGGCCGGCTGCGCCGGCTGGGATCCCACGGCCGAGGCGCCGGACGGCGGCACCGTCGAGGAGCGCGTGCGCGCGCCGTCGGCCGGGTCGGCCGATGAACTGCAGGTGTTCGGCGTCCGCAACCAGGCGGTCGTCGCGCTCGGGCGCCAGGCGAAGGAAGCCGAGGCGTCCGGCGACCTCGAACGCGCCGAAATGCTGCTCGAGCGCGCCTTGCGCATCGACGGCCGCGACCCGCAGGTTCTGCAGCAGATGGCCGAGGTGCAACTCGCGCGCGGTCACCTAGACCAGGCCGGCAGCTTCGCCTCGCGTGCGTTCGAACTGGGCCCGCAGGTCGGCGAAATCTGCGAGCGCAGCCTGCGCACGCTGATCGTCGTGCACGAGCGCTCGCAGCAGTCGGAAAGGGCGCGCCGGACCCGCGAGCGACTCGATTCCTGCCGGGTCGCGCCGCCCGAACGCTTCTGACCGCGCCGCCGGCCCGACGACCTTGTCCGACCTGGCCCATCAGTTCGACCCCGGCGGCCGGCTGGCCCAGTTGCTCGATGATTTCCAGCCGCGGGCGGGCCAGTTGCGGCTGGCGAGCCGGATCGCCGAATGCCTGGAGAGCGGTACCGATCTCGTCGCCGAGGCCGCCACCGGCACCGGCAAGACGCTGGCCTACCTGCTGCCGGCGCTCGAATCGATATCAAGATCACGGCCCGGCAAGGTGATCATCTCGACCGGCACGCTGAACCTGCAGGACCAGCTTTTCGCGCGCGACCTTCCACTGGCGCTGAAGGCCACCGGCGCCGAGTGCACGGTGGCGCTGCTCAAGGGGCGCGCCAATTACCTGTGCCCGCAGCGCATGGAGCGGGCCTGCGAGAGCCTTGCCGACGCTCCGGGCGAAATCGACGACGAGACTCGCTCGCATCTCGACGAGGTCCGGCGCTGGGCACGCCATACCACCACCGGCGAGATCCGCGAACTGGCCGGCATTCCGGAGCGCGCCCGGGTCTGGCCGCTGGTGACCTCGACGGTCGACAACTGCCTCGGTTCCGACTGCCCGCACATCAACGACTGCCCGGTGCTGAAGGCGCGCCGGCGGGCCCAGGAGGCCGATGTCGTCGTCGTCAACCACCACCTGCTGTTTGCCGATCTGGCGCTGAAGCAGACCGGCTTCGGCGAGGTGTTGCCAGGCTCGGAAGCGATCATCGTCGACGAGGCCCACCAGATTCCCGACGTCGCGACGCGGTTCTTCTCGACCGGCGTCAGCGCGTTCCAGCTCAACGAGCTGGCGCGCGACACGCTGGTGGCGACCGATACCGCCGAGGGCAGCCTGAAGCTGCTGCACGGACCGGTGGACGCACTGAAGAATGCGCTGGCGAAGCTGGCCTCGGCCGCGCACAACCTGCCCGAGCGCGGCGACTGGTCGCGCTTGCAGCCGCTCGACGGCGAGCTGCAGCAGCTCCAGGGCGCGCTTTCCGGGCTGGCCGAAGCGCTGACGCCGCTGGACGACGCCTCGCGCGAACTGGGCGCGTGCCGCGACCGGGCCGCGGCGCTGGCCGACACGCTGGCCCGGCTGCTGGCCGGCGACGATGCGACGGGCGTGCGCTGGTTCACGTGCCGGCGCGGGCGGCTGACGCTGACGCTGACGCCGCTGGACATCGCCGAACCGTTCGGCCGGCTCCGCGCCGAGCTCGATTCGACCTGGATCATGACCTCGGCGACGCTGGCGGTCGGCGGCGACTTCGGTCACTTCACGAAGCGGCTCGGGCTCGGCGAGCCGGCCACCGAACTGGTCCCCAGCCCGTTCGACTACCGGCGCCAGGCCCGGTTGTGGCTGCCCCAGGACCTGCCCGAGCCGGGCGACCCGGCGCACACGCACGCGCTGCTGGAGCGCGTCCTGCCGTTGCTGCAGGCCAGCCGGGGCCGCGCGTTCCTGCTGTTCACGGCCCATCGGGCGCTGGGCCGGGCCGCGGCGTGGCTGCGTGCCAACAGCGATTTCCGGCTGCTGGTCCAGGAGGACGCGCCGCGCGACGTGCTGCTCGAGGAGTTCCGACATCGTCCCGGCAGCCTGCTGCTGGGCGCGGCGAGCTTCTGGGAAGGCGTCGACGTGCGCGGCGAGGCGCTGTCGGTGGTCGTCATCGACAAGCTGCCGTTCGCCGCTCCTGACGACCCGGTGCTGTCGGCGACGATCCGCGCGGTCCGTGAGCGCGGCGGCAACCCGTTCGCCGAATTGCAGATTCCGGCTGCTGTGCTGGCACTGAAACAGGGCGCCGGCCGGCTGATCCGGCACGCCGGCGACCGCGGCGTGCTGGTGCTGGGCGACCCGCGGATCGCCTCGCGCGGTTACGGCCGGATTTTTCTCGACAGCCTGCCGCCGATGCCGCGTTGCGAAAGCGTCGACGATGCGTGCGCCTTCATCCGGGGGGCCTCGTGAACCTGCTGGCGATCGAGACCGCGACCGCGGCCTGTTCGGTGGCGCTGAAGGTTGGCGACCAGTGGCTTGACAGGCACCGCGCCGGGCCGCGCGTGCATGCCGAGGTGCTGGTGCCGTGGATTTCCGAACTGCTGGTCGAGGCCGGCCTGACGTATTCGGACCTGGATGCAATTGCCGTCGACCGCGGCCCGGGCGGCTTCACCAGCCTCCGGCTCGGGCTGGGCGCGGCGCAGGGCATCGCGCTTGCGCACGATCATCGGTGCCACCCGGTCTCGAGCCTCGCCGCGCTGGCAATGGCCGCGCGGCCCGGCGGTTATACCGGGCCGATGCTGGCCGCGATCGACGCGCGCATGGGCGAGCTCTATGCCGCGTGGTTCGAGTTCGGGACAGACGGTTTCCCGGTCCCGGTCGGCCGCGAGATGCTGCTGGCGCCGGAGGCGCTGCAGGCCGGCGAACGGACGGGATTCATCGCCGCCGGCAATGCGCTGGCCGTGCACGGCCAAGCGCTCGTGGGGGTGCTGGCCGAGGCCGGTGCGACGTTTCCCGACGCCTGGCCGACCGCGCGCGCGGTCGCGGCGCTGGCCGGGCGGGTAGAGCCGGTTCCGGCGCACCGGCTGGAACCGGTCTATCTGCGCGACGACGTCACGGGCTAGAA
>JAVVDX010000037.1:14043-25245 GCA_032251475.1 Wenzhouxiangellaceae bacterium
GCCTCCTCGATGACCCGGCCTTCCGGTCCGTCGGCCCAGACGCGCAGAATCCGGCCGCCGGCCATCAATACGCCGCCGGGTTGGCGGGTTTCGCCGTCGGCGGAGAACTCGAACCGGTAGCTGCGTTCCAGGCACAACCCCTTGTCGCCGCGGCGCGGGCGCACCGCGCGCAGGCTGACGGTCTGGTCCAGCAACTGCCAGCCGCGGCGCCGGCACAGTGCGCGGGCGGCGTCGCGGGCCCGATCCAGCGCCCGGACCGTCGAATGCCACCACAGCAGGATTGCCGCCAGTACCAGCAGGGCCGGGATCACCGACGCCGCCGGGTCGGTCAACGTGCTTCCTTGAGCAGCACGCAGACCGCGCCGGTGCCGCCTTGGGCGGGCCGGGCCGAGGCGAACGCGAGCACGCGCGGGTCGCGGCTGAGCACGCGCGCGGTCAGCGTCTTCAGGCGCGGGCCGGCCGGGCCCGAGCGCAGCCCCTTGCCGTGGATGATCTTGACGCAGCGCTTGCCCGAGGCCAGCGCCTGGTCGACGAAGATCCGGATCGAGCGGGTCGCGGCGTCGGCGTTCATCCGGTGCAGGTCGAGTTCGTCCTGGATGCTCCAGTGCCCGCGCTTGAGCCGGACCAGAACGCGTTTTTGCAGACCCGGCCGGAGCCACTGCAGCTCCTCGCCCGTTTCCAGGTCGTGGTCGAAGGGGCTGACCGTTTCCAGTTCGGTCAGCACCCGGGCCTCGTCGTCTGCGCGCATGGCCGGGTCGGGCGGGGCCGGCCGGCGGCGCGATTCGGCGCGCGACGAACGCAGCCGGTGCACGCGCCCGACGCTTTCGCGGAAGAGCGAGTTGTCGTCCTTTTCGTCGGTCATTGCTGCTCCGGGGCGGTGTCCGGGATGGTGTGCCCGGGTCGTGTCCGGGTCGTGTTTGGGGCCATGTCCTAGTATAGTTACCGATTGGGAAATTCACCGCCCTGCACGGGGAGAAGGGGCACGATGCACATCCTGATCAGCAACGACGACGGCATCGACGCGACCGGTATCCGGCTGCTGGCCGAGCAGATCGGCGGGCAGGTCGACCGCGTCACGCTGGTCGCACCGGACCGCGACCGCTCCGGAGCCAGCAATTCGCTGACGCTGGACCGGCCGATCCGGGTCGAGAAGCGCGAAGACGACGTGTTCAAGGTATTCGGCACGCCGACCGACTGCGTCCACATCGGCATTACCGGTCTGCTCGACGACGAGCCGGACATGGTCATTTCCGGCATCAACGCCGGCGCCAACCTCGGCGACGACGTGCTGTATTCGGGCACTGTCGCCGCGGCGATGGAAGGGCGCTTCCTGGGCCTGCCGGCGATGGCGGTTTCGCTGGCCTTCGACGGCGGGCGGCCGCATCATTACGCCAGCGCGGCGCACGCGGCGGGCATCCTGATGAACCGGCTGGTCGAAGAACCGCTGCCGGCCGACACGATCCTGAACGTCAACGTCCCGGACCTGGCGTGGGAACAGGTGCGGGGCTTCGAGACGACCCGGCTGGGCCATCGGCACCGCTCCGAGGACGTGATTCCGCTCGACGACCCGCGCGGGCGCCGGTTCTTCTGGATCGGCGCGCCCGGCGGCGAGCAGGACAACGGCCCCGGCACCGACTTCAACGCCATCCGGCGCGGTTACGTGTCGGTCACGCCGATCCACGTCGATCTGACCCGCTACCAGGCGCTGGAGCAGGTCGGGCAGTGGGTCCAGAACATTACCGGCGACGAGGACGCGGCCTGAGATGAACGCCGAGAAGCTGACCCGGGGCATCGGCATGACCTCGGAGCGCACGCGCAAGCGCCTGATCGACCAGTTGCGCCGGCAGGGCATCTCGAACCACGAGGTGCTGCAGGCGATGACCGACACCCCGCGCCACATGTTCGTCGACGAGGCGCTGTCCAGCCGCGCCTACGAGAACAGCGCATTGCCGATCGGCCGCGGCCAGACCATTTCGCAGCCGCTGGTCGTGGCGATGATGACCGAGGCCGTGATGACGGCGCCGAAGCGCGCAAACGCGCTGGAGATCGGTACCGGGTCCGGCTACCAGGCCGCGGTGCTGGCGCGGCTGTTCGAAAAGGTGTTCACGACCGAGCGTATCGGCGAGCTGGCACGCCTGGCTCGCCAGCGGCTGCACTCGCTGAAGATCCACAACGTCTACGTCCGCCACGCCGACGGCCTCGGCGGCTGGCCCGGCCAGGCGCCGTTCGACGCCATCGTCGTGACCGCCGGCGGCCGGATCCCCGAGGCGCTGTTCGAACAATTGGACGCCGAAGGCGGCGTGCTGGTCGCCCCGATAGAAGACTCCGGCGGTCTCCAGCAACTCGTCCGCTTTACCCGGCGCGGAGACGATTTCGACCGCGAGGAGCTCGGCGCGGTATCGTTCGTGCCCCTGCTCGAGGGACTGGACTAGTGTGGCTGCGCCCGTGCGGGTGGCCGGCGCGACGCGCCGTCGCGGTTCCGGGCAAGCGGGCCGCCATTCGCTGCCAGACACGACTTGACGGGCACCGGCGCGAGGGCTCGGAGCGTTGCCGGCCTGGCCGCGTGGCCCACTAGATGTTTCAGGCGATGTACGACCGCGTCCTGTCCTGGTCGCGCCACCGGAACGCGCCCTGGTACCTGGCGGGACTGAGCGTGGCCGAGGCGACGTTCTTTCCGGTGCCGCCGGACGTGATGCTGGCGCCGATGGTGCTGGCCCGCCGCGACCGGGCCTGGATGCTGGCGCTGCTGACGACGCTGGCTTCGGTCGCCGGCGGCGTCATCGGCTACCTGATCGGCTGGCTGGGCCTCGAACTCGTGCTGCCGCTGATGGAAACCCTGGGTTATATCGAGCCGTACGAACGCGCGGTCGTCGCGTTCCGGGAGTACGGGATCTGGTTCGTCATCGTCGTCGGCTTCACGCCGATCCCGTTCAAGCTGATCACCATCGCCGCCGGGGCATTGCTGATGCCGTTGCCTGTGTTCATACTGGGTTCGCTGATCGGGCGGGCGGCACGCTTCTTCCTCGTCGCCGGGCTGATCTGGTCGGGTGGCGAGCGCATGGCCGAGCGGCTGCGCGAGTGCGTCGATGCGATCGGCTGGGCCGTCGTCGGCCTGGCCGCACTGGCGGGATTGATCTACGTCGTGCGATGAAACCGATGACGCGGCAACGTGACCGACGCGGGGCGCAGGGCGGGAACCGGCTGCGTCCGGCCCGCTGCGTGCCGCTCGCGGCCGTGCTGGTGCTCGCGCTGCTGGCCGCCTGCGGCGCGCCGCGGCCGATCCCGCGCGAGCAGCGGCATACACCGTCCAGTCCCATGCAGTATATTCCGGCGCCGGAGGTCTACCGGGTCGTGCAAGGCGACACGCTGTTTTCGATCGCGTTCCGCTACGGCCTGGACTGGCGCGCGGTGGCGCTGTGGAACCACATCCCGCCGCCGTACACGATCCGGGCCGGGCAGTGGGTCAAGCTTAGCCCGCCGCCGAACATGCGCTCGGCTGTGCTGCGACGCGAACCGCGGGTCGCGGATCGCGCCGAGGCCCCGGCGACGGCGCCCGAACCCGAACCCGCTGCGGCCGGCCGATCGGCCACGAATCATCCCGAACCGGCAACCCGGCCGGCTGCCGGGTCCGCATCTGCGAGTTCGACCGGAGCGAGTACGACCGGGCCGGGTACGCCGGCGTCGAATTCACCGGCATCGAATTCGACTGTGTCCGAATCGCCGGCATCGTCGTCGCCCGCGGCGGGCGCGCCGGCGCCGGGCTCACCCGCGCCGGGGACGGGCATTCCGGCCGCCGCGACCCGCAGCTCGGGCGGGGTCGAATGGCGCTGGCCGGCCGAAGGGCGTCTCGCCCGCGGATTCGACGCCGGCCAGGCGCGCAAGGGCATCCTGATCGCCGGTGCGGCCGGCCAGCCGGTGCGCGCCGCGGCCGACGGCGACGTGGTCTACAGCGGCAACGGGCTGATCGGCTACGGCGAGCTGATCATCGTCAAGCATTCCGACCGGATGCTGTCGGCCTACGCGCACAACCGCGAACGACTGGTTTCCGAAGGCCAGCGCGTCCGCGCCGGCCAGATCATCGCGCGGCTGGGCCGCAACGAGCGCGACCAGGAGGTGCTGCATTTCGAGATCCGCCGCGACGGCAAGCCCGACGACCCGCTCAAGTACCTGCCGCCGCGTTAGATTTCTTTTCCCAGATCATTGCCGCCATCACCCGCCGCGCCTCGCTGGCGAGCACGTTGAACGTCCGGCCGGCTGCATCCAGCGTCATGACTTCCAGCCCGATGCCGTGCCGAAAAAGCGCGTATTGCACCCGACGGTCGGGGAATACGATGCTGCGGCCGGTGGCGAGCAGTACGACGTCGGGCCGGTATTCGACGATCGGCGCCAGCGCGCTTTCGTCGATGTCGGCGACGGTCGCGACCGGCCAGTCGACGACGCCGCGGTCGGGCGTGAGCAAAAGGCTCCGGCTGTAGCTGGTCTCGACGATCCGGACCGCGTCTTCGCGAACCGAGTGGACGTAGTACTGGTCGTCTGGACGGTGTTCGGTCAGCTGCATGGCACGGCCCGATCAGGTCAGCGAAATGACGGGGTTTTCGGGGTTGCGGCGGTAGAAGCACGCGACCTGGCCGATCTTCTGAACCGGCACTGCGCCGGTATCGGCCGCGATCCGATCGATCCATTCGGCGCGCCGTTCGCGTTCGGCGCGCAGCTTGATCTTGACCAGCTCGTGGACCACGAGTGCGTTTTCGATCTCGGCGAGGACGTTCTCGGTCAGGCCCTTGCCGGCGACGATCACGACCGGGGACAGGTTGTGGCACAGGCCGCGCAGCCGGCGCAGCTGCTCGTTGCTCAGTTTCATTCGGATTTCGACTCGATCGTGCGGCGCCGGTTCGGCCCGGCCCGGTGCGGATGACCACGGGCAAGCATAGCATTGGCGGCGACCGGCCAGGCCCGGCCGTGAGATAATGGGGTCAGGATGATCCCGGGGCTTCGCTGCCCCGTTCGCGGTACCGATGAGTTCCAATCGCTGGCTGTCGCGCCAGGCAGCCGACCCCTACGTAAAGCGGGCGCGGGCCGAGGGCTATCGGGCGCGGGCCGCATTCAAGCTGATCGAGCTCGATCGGCGCGACCGGTTCCTGCGGCCCGGCCAGCGCGTCGTGGACCTCGGCGCCGCGCCGGGAAGCTGGTCCCAGGTCGCGCGCGAGCGGGTCGGGAAGTCCGGCCGGGTCGTGGCGCTGGACATCCTCGAAATGGATCCGCTGCCGGGCGTCGAGTTCATCCGGGGGGATTTCCGCGAGCACGAGGTGCTGGAACGGCTCGAGGCGCTGGTCGGCGAGCGCGTCGACCTTGTGCTGTCCGACATGGCCCCCAATATTTCCGGTATCGCGGCGTCGGACCAGGCCCGCAGCATGGACCTGGCGGAACTCGCGCTCGATTTCGCCGACCAAAGGCTGGAGCCCGACGGCCGTTTCGTGGTCAAACTGTTTCAGGGCGAGGGTTTCGACCCCTTCGTCCGGGCCGCGCGCGAGAGGTTCGCGCGCGTGAAACTGCGCAAGCCGGAGGCGTCGCGAAGCGAAAGCCGCGAAATCTACCTGCTGGCCCATTCACGCCAGCCACGCCGCGCGCGGTAGAGTAGGGTACGCAGACGCGCGGGTCGTCGCTCGAACGGATACAGGAGCAGTTTTTTGAGCCAGTTCGCCAAGAATCTATTGATGTGGATCATCGTCGCGATGGTCCTCATGAGCATCTTCCAGCACTACGCGGAGACCGAGCCGGCCGCGCAGAAGATGGAATATTCCCAGTTTCTCGAGCAGGTCCGCAACGGCCAGATCGAGTCGGTGCAGATCCAGGCCACCTCGGGCGGCAAGCGGTTGACCGGCAAGACCACCAACGGCCAGGCGTTCGAGGTCTTCGCGCCGCCGGACGACAGCGGCCTGATCGCCGACCTGGAAAACCATGACGTGCGGCATTCGGCGATTCCGCCGCAGGGCCGGTCCATCCTGGTCGACATCCTGATCAGCCTGCTGCCGGTGCTGCTGCTGGTTTTCCTGTTCGTCTACTTCATGCGCCAGATGCAGGGCGGCATGGGTGGCCGTGGCGGAGCGATGAGCTTCGGCAAGTCGCGCGCCAAGCTGCAGGGCGAGGACCAGGTCAAGATCACGTTCGCCGACGTCGCCGGGGTCGAGGAGGCCAAGGACGAGGTCGTCGAGCTGGTCGAGTTCCTGAAGAACCCGGGCAAGTTCCAGCGCCTGGGCGGCAAGATTCCCAAGGGCGTGCTGATGGTCGGCCCGCCCGGCACCGGCAAGACACTGCTGGCGCGCGCGATCGCCGGCGAGGCGCAGGTCCCGTTCTTCTCGATCTCCGGCTCCGATTTCGTCGAGATGTTCGTCGGCGTCGGCGCCTCGCGCGTGCGCGACATGTTCGAGACGGCCAAGAAACACGCGCCGTGCATCATCTTCATCGACGAGCTCGATGCGGTCGGACGCCACCGCGGCGCCGGCCTGGGCGGCGGCCACGACGAGCGCGAGCAGACGCTGAACCAGTTGCTGGTCGAGATGGACGGCTTCGAGGGTCACGAGGGCATCATCATGATCGCCGCGACCAACCGGCCCGACGTGCTCGACCCGGCGCTGCTGCGGCCCGGGCGCTTCGACCGCCAGGTGGTCGTGCCGCTGCCCGACCTCAAGGGCCGCGAGCAGATTCTGGGCGTGCACATGAAGAAGATCCCGGTCGACGAGGCCGTCGACGCGCGCGTGATCGCGCGCGGCACGCCCGGCTTCTCCGGCGCCGATCTCGCCAACCTGGTCAACGAGGCGGCGCTTTTCGCCGCGCGCGAGGACGCCAAGACCGTCACGCAGGATCATTTCGACCGGGCCAAGGACAAGATCATGATGGGCGCCGAGCGCAAATCCATGGTCATGAGCGAGGAGGTCAAGCGTCTGACCGCCTACCACGAGGCCGGCCATGCCATCGTCGGTCGGGTCGTGCCCGAGCACGACCCGGTCTACAAGGTCACGATCATCCCGCGTGGCCGGGCGCTGGGCGTGACGATGTTCCTGCCCGAGGAAGACAAGTACAGCCAGAACAAGACCCAGCTCGAGTCGCAGCTGGCCAGCCTGTTCGGCGGCCGCGTGGCCGAGGAGCTGGTCTACGGCAGCGAAAAGGTCACGACCGGCGCGAGCAACGACATCGAGCGCGCCACCCAGATTGCCCGCAACATGGTGGTCAAGTGGGGCCTGTCCGAGGCGCTTGGGCCGCTGACCTACGACGAGGACGAGGACGAGGTGTTTCTCGGCCGCTCTGTGACCAAGCACCAGAACGTCTCCGACGAAACGCACCGGCTGATCGACAAGGAAGTGCGCAGGATCGTCGAGAACGCCTACAACCGGGCGCGCGACATCCTGACCGAGCACGAAAGGCAGCTGCACCTCATGGCCGGCGCGCTGATGACCTACGAGACCATCGACGCCAGGCAGATCGACCAGATCATGCAGGGGCAGGAGCCCGATCCGCCGGCCGGCTGGGACGAGGACGACACGCCGCCGAAGTCTTCGGGACCGGGCGGCGGAGATCTCAGCCCGGCCCCGGCCGGGACGCCGGCGACCGGCGAGACCTGACCGGCCGCAGCCCGGTTACCTGGACCAGCCGATCTCGGCCGCTGTCATCGGGCCGACGACGGTGCGCGCGAGATTTTCGGCCTGCCGCGCGCGGGTCGCGCTCTCGGCGATCCGCCCGGCCATGATCTCGGCCGCGGGCTGCGGGTAGCGCGGACGGCGTTCGGGCCGGGCGTAGCCGTGCGGGTACTGCGGCAGGCCGCTGGCCAGGTCGTACTTGTCGGTCGCCCCCACCGTGTGCAGGATTTCGTGCAGCATCACCACGCGGTTCTGGCCCTGCATCGAGCGGCTCGCGAACAGGTTCGCGACAGCAACGCGCAGCTTTTCCAGGCCGGTCGAGTGGGGCAGCGTGGTACTTTTCGCAGGGTCGAAATACCGCGCCAGCACGACGATGTCCGGGGCCATGCCCTGGTTGTCGAAGCGCCACAGCCACCACCGCATCCGCGCGACCCAGGCGGCCCTTTCGAGGAAATTGCCGCCGACCGGCGCCGGCGGCGGCGAGTCGGTGATTTCGCGTCCGAGCTGGATGTACAGCGGCCGGTCGGCGGCGATGCCGTAGCGCAGGGCCTCGGTCCGCGCGTGGCGCGCGATCGGTTCGAAATCGGCCTGTCCGAGACGTCCGATGTGGTTCCGGGCGGCGTCGCTGCCGTCGGCGTTGATCGGGTAGACGGCGACGAACAGGGGCGCGTCCCAGTCGGCGATTCGCGCACGGTCGTTGAACTGGTGGTGGACGACCAGCCCGAGGATCACGAGCAGCAGGACAATCCTGATCGTCTTGAAGCTCATCGAAGCGAGGCCGCCTTTCGCCCGCCGGTGCCGGCTACTTGATGACCTTCAGGTTCGGGCGGCCGCGCGCCGGCTTCCTGTCGTCATCGCCGCCGGACGGTTCCGAGTCGGCCCCGCGCTCCTGCTCCTCGAAATCCTCGGTCTCGGGGAACATCATCCCCTGGCCGTTCTCGCGTGCGTAGACGGCCTGCACCGCGGCGATCGGCACGACCACGCCGTGCGACACGCCGGAAAAGCGCGCCACGAAGCTGACGTAGTCGTTATCGATCTCGAGGTCGCGCACCGCGCTCGGCGAGAGGTTGAGCACCAGCTTGTCGCTGTTGCGCACCGCATCGGGCACGGTCAGCTCGGGATGGGTGTTGTCGACCAGGATCTGCGGCGTCAGGCCGTTGTCGCAGATCCACTCGTGCAGCGCCCGCAGCAGGTATGGGCGGCTGGGCGTCATCGTCTGCGGGCCGCCGTCACTCATCGCCTTCCCGGTACGCGCGCTCGGCCTCGGTCAGGCTGCGCTGGAACGCGTCTCGCGAGAACATCCGGTCCATGTAGCGGTGGATGTTGACGGTCGATTTCCGCGGCAGCTCGATGCCGTAGGCCGGCAGGCGCCAAAGCAGCGGCAGCAGCGCGCAGTCGACCAGGCTGAGTTCGTCGTGGAGCAGAAACGGGGACAGTCCGAACAGCGGGTCGGATTCGATGATGCTGTCGCGAAGCTGCGTGCGCGCGGTCTCGATCCGTTTCGGGCCGCTCGAGGTCTCGATGATGCGGCCGTTCTCGATCCAGTCGCGGTTGATCCGGTACATCGCCAGGCGCAGCCGGGACCGGGATACAGGATCCACCGGCATCAGCGGCGGGTGGGGGTAGCGCTCGTCGAGATATTCGGTCACGACCCAGGTCCCGTAGACGACAAGGTCGCGGTCGACCAGCGTCGGGGTCTCGCCGTACGGGCTCAATTCGGCAAGATCGGCGATCGCAGAGCGGTCCTGCTCGATGTGAATGATCTCGACATTCAACCCCTTCTCGGCCAGAACCACGCGAACGCGATGGCTGTTCAGACAATTCTCCGATGAGTACATCGTCATCATGTGCGGCGACTCCCGGTGAATTCGGCGGCGGCGATTGGTGCTGGGAAAAGACTCACTTCTTCACGTCCCGCCAGTATTCCTTGTAGAGCAGCCAGGAAATGAAGGTGAACACGACCAGGAACAGCACGACCCAGATACCGATGCTCTCGCGCTGCAGTATCGCCGGCTCGCCCAGGTAGATCATGAACGCGACCAGATCGCGCATGGCCGCATCGAACTCTTCCGGACTCATCGAGCCGGGCTCGTGGAGTGCGAGCGAGGCGATACGCGTGTGCTCCTCGCCGCTTTCGTCGGTCCAGGTCTCCAGGACCGGCCGCTGGATGCCCTGCAGGCGCCAGAGCACGTGCGGCATCGAGGCGTTGGGCAGCACGGTGTTGTTCCAGCCCTCTTCGGTGCGGTAGAAGCCCTGGAGGAACGAGTAGATCCAGTCCTCTCCGCGCGAGCGCGCGGCCAGCGTCAGGTCCGGCGGCTTCGTGCCGAACCAGTTCTCGGACTCGGCGGGCATGACCGCGGTCATGTAGTCGGTGACCTTGCGGTCCCCGAACACGAGGAACTTTCCGACCTGATCTTCGCTGAGCCCGAGGTCCTGGGCCAGACGCTGGTAGCGCATGTATTGCGCCGAGTGACAGCCATGACAATAATTCACGAACAGTGCCGCGCCGCGCTGCACCGAGGCCAGGTCGTGGACGTTGGCGCCGGCGTGTTCGAGCTGTTCGCCGCCGCCGGCGGCGGAAACCAGGCCGGCGGCCGTCAGCAGCAGTCCCGCAATTCCGATTCGCATCATTTCGTCACCCGTTCCGGTTCCGGCTTTGTTTTCTCGTACTTGCTCACGAACGGCATCAGGATGAAGAACGCGAAGTAGACGAACGTCCAGATGCGCGCCTCGATCGTTTGCGCCCAGGTGCCGGTTCCCATGCCGAGCATGCCCAGCCGGATGAACGCGATGGCGAAGACCGCGAGCAGGATCTTGCTGCCCAGCCCCTTGTAGCGGATCGACTTGACCTTCGAACGGTCCAGCCAGGGGATCACGAACAGCACCATGATCGCCAGGCCCATCAGGATCACGCCGATAAGCTTGTCCGGAACCGCGCGCAGGATCGCGTAGTACGGCGTGAAGTACCAGACCGGCACGATGTGTTCGGGCGTGACCAGCGGGTTGGCCGGGTTGAAGTTGTCCGGCTCAAGGAACAGTCCGCCGAGTTCCGGCGCGTAGAAGATCACGAACGCGAACAGCGTCAGCAGCACGCCGACGCCGAAGATGTCCTTGACCGTGTAGTACGGGTGGAACGGGATGCCGTCGAGCGGCCGGCCACGGTCATCCTTCTTCTTCTTGATCTCGATGCCGTCCGGGTTGTTCGAGCCGACCTCGTGCAGAGCCGCCAGGTGCAGCACGACAAGCATCAGCAGGGCCAGCGGCATCGCCGCCACGTGCAGCGCGAAGAACCGGGTCAGCGTGGCGTCGGAGACGAAAAAGTCGCCGCGGATCCATTCGACCAGCGTGTCGCCGACCACCGGGATGGCGCCGAACAGCGAGATGATGACCTGCGCGCCCCAGTACGACATCTGGCCCCACGGCAGCACGTAGCCCATGAACGCCTCGGCCATCAGCACGAGGTAGATGAACATGCCGAGAACCCAGACCAGCTCGCGCGGCGACCGGTACGACCCGTACATCAGGCCGCGGAACATGTGCAGGTAGACGACGATGAAGAAGAACGACG
>JAVVDX010000038.1:0-12032 GCA_032251475.1 Wenzhouxiangellaceae bacterium
AATGTTACAGATAAAAACGAAGGGGTGCTGTTGGGTTGGATATTGACACACAGGGTGTGGGGCTGGCGACCGCAGAGCGAAGCGGCGCGGTTGACAGTCCCACACGATGCCGTTGTTAGAAGTCATTTGTCCGCTGCCTTTATTAACCGCTGCATTGCGCGGCCAACCCTAGATCCGTCAATGCTTAAGAAATAATTACCTTTGTTGTCCCAATAGGCAGTCGACAAGTATGCGTCGTCGATGACACCAACAACGCCTCGGGGCAAAACCAGTAACTTTTCACCTTCCTCCCACGTAGTCTTTTCGATCGCTGCCAGGTCGATGTCTTCTGGGTGCGCGATCTTCTTGTCGCGCAATGTTTTTAGCGCTCTCAGTGCAGTATGGTTCTCTATATCCGGAATTTGATTTCGAAGATGTTGCGCTATGACAACATTCTTCTGAGCCGAAGAATCCGCTGAATCAAACTCGGACGTATTTAGTCTTAGAAGCTCCAATCCTTGTCGAGCAAGTTTCGGATTCTGAAGCTCCAGACAGTCGGCATTCTGCTCAATAAACTCAAGAATCGACGGAACACCCACGTTCGGATATCTTGCGCTAGGCTTCTCGAAAAGCTTTGTTACCGACAGGACAAACTGATTAATCGCGAGCCCCTGAATGGTTCCAAATAGTTCACCGAAGTTGTGTTTCTGAAAAAAGTCCTGATTTGAGCCACATGCTTCGATGAGGCTGAGTGACTGTTCCGCTTCAAAGATGAACTCCACGGGTCCGCTAGAGACCATTTCTTTCAAACGTTTTACCGGATCGTCATTCATGACTTCTAACTCTCGGAGCTCAGTTGCAGCGCGTCAGCGGTGTCAACTGCAGCGACTAAGTTCTGAGGCGATTGCGTGGGGCAACACCTATGCATGGCCGTGTCCATACTGCCGGGAAAGCGATCCGCCGCGACGACGCGAAGCCGCCGCACCTAACAGATAACGCCGTGCGTCCGGAATAGCACAGCTTTCCGAGCGCACGGCGTTATCTGTTATGTTCGATGTCTCGCTTTGCATAGTCAACAGGTAATCTTCGCTTTATTGGGTAGGAAATTTGCTATTTCCACCATGCCCCGCGCAAACGCTCTCCGAACTATAAAATCTGTGGCGATGTGCTTCTGTGGTGGGTACAGGAGCGTCGCGCTTTTTTATTCCAGCGGGAAACGGCCCCCGCTCTTTCAAATACTCGATTTTTCGATGTTTTTTCATCATGCTGCCGGTAGATATGCCGCAATTCCGACAATTATTCTCCATTTTTCCTACGCGAATTCGGGCATTTTCCCTATGGCGGAGAGGCACTCTGAGTGATTTCATATTGCTGAATTCATTTGGAATTTCAGCATGGCCGAGAAGCTTCTGGACCGAATGCGGCGAATTATTCGGGTCAAACATTACAGTCTGCGCACGGAGAGGGCCTACGTGCACTGGGCGAAGCGCTTCATCCTGTTTCATGGGCAGCGTCACCCCGAATCGATGGGCGCCAATGAGGTCACGGCATTCCTGAGCTTCCTGGCGGTGGAGCGGCACTGCGCGTCCTCGACCCAGAACCAGGCATTGGACGCGGTGTTGTTTCTGTATCGCCATGTCCTCGAGATCGATCTGCCGTGGCTGGACGAGGTGGTCCGCGCGAAGCGGCCAGTGCGGATTCCGGTGGTGTTGAGTATCGCCGGCGTGCGCACGACGATGATTTATACGCATGTTGTGCAGCGCGGTGCGCTTGGGGCGAGAAGTCCGCTGGACGGTCTGGTCTGACGGCTGGCGGTGGTTGCACATCTGGCGACACCCCCTCCCAAGGCTGCCCTTCAGCTGATCCTAGTCCCGGAATGCCCCTTCTGGCAAATCAATGATTGTTGGCGCCTATCTCGACGGTCCCACCCGCGGGAGCTGCATCTTGCTTGTCCGCCTCAAACCCCCGGCAGCAACAACAGCATCACCATCACCAGCCCCGCAAACACGCCGTTGCGGTAGGCATCGCCCATCGCGCCCTGCCCGAGCTGGGTCTGCCACATCTGGAACAGTGCGGCGCCGACGGTGAGGAACAGTCCGAACCAGAGCAGCAGCGCGATGCCGCAGCCGATCAGGGCCCATTCGGCGGCCGCGGCGAAGTCCGCCGGCGAGCCGGTGCCAGCGGTGAACATCTGCACCGCGCCGACCGCAAGCACGCCGGCGGCGGCGAACTCGGCGGCGATGATGATGAACAGGGTTGTGCCGACGAGGGTCGGACTGCGTATCGCCGGCATCATCGAGTTCGGATAGAACGGCGCCTCGTCCTGGCCCAGCACGGCTTCGACGAATCCGTAGGCCTGTTTCAGGTTGAACAGGTTCTGGACGGCGTAGAGCAGGTGGTTGAGCGCAAGAAAACCGACCAGCGCGGCGAGGATTGTTTCCATCTCATGGCTCCCGTAAGCCCGGGTCGTGCCGAAACATGAATCTAATCGCCCGGCCCGGGCAGGCGCAAGCCCTGCGGCAGGTAGCGCAGCGAGAACACCAGCGGCGCGTGGCAGTCGCCGGCGTCCGGAAGTTCGGGCGCGCGTGCCTCGGCCGCGAACGACTCGCCTTCGCCGGAGACCTGGACAAAGGCTTCGTGGACGATGCCGATCGAGCAGTCGAGCCTGTCCAGATACAGGTCGCGCTGAGCGGCCGTGAGTCGACCGGTCCCGGCGCCGTCCTGGACCCATACCTCGACGCCCGACAACTGTCCCAGTTCGAGCACCCAGTTGGCATAATCGCTTGGCGGCTGGAAGCCGGTGAAGTAGCTGCTTACGGCCAGCGGTGCGTCGAGCGCGGTGCGCAGCCGTCCGAGCTGCTGCGCGACGATTGCCTGTCGCGCGCGGTCGGTCAGCCCGCGGTCGGGCAGCTCCAGCGGCAGGTACCAGCCGGCGAACCCCGGGTGCGCACGGTAGGCCTGCCAGCGACCCGCCTGCAGATAGCTCTCGCGCAGCAACCCGTTGAAATAGGCCTGCCAGCTCGCACCGCCGGCTTCCAGCCGGGCAAACCAGGCGCTGTCCCAGGCCAGCCCGATCCGGACCCGGATGCCGGCTTCCAGCGCCTGGTCGACGACGCCTGAGAGCCAGCCGTCGGCGCCGCCGAAGTCCTCGCTGTCGAAGCGCGTCCACTGCACGACCAGTTCGTCGTGCCCGGCGCGGCGAAGGTCCTCGAAGGTCTGGCGCCATTCGGCCGCGGCCACGCCGGCGTCGCGGTTCTGCGGCTGGTAGAACACCGCGGCCGCGAGCGCCTGCCCGGCCACGGCCAGCGATATGGCCAGCGACATGACCAGCGACATGACGACCGCGGCAATCGATTTCCCGAACATGTTCACCCCCGCCTCACCATTCGCTCTCGAAACGCACGAACACGCCGTTGTCGTCGGCGATGTCGGTCTCGATCGTCTGCTGGAATTCGACCCGGAGCTGGTGCAGCCGCTTCCAGGCGTCGTAGCGGCTCTGGCCGGTCCACTTGCGAAGGCCGACGCCGACGGCGACCCGCAGGTCGTGGCCGTCCTGGACCAGCCGGCCCTCGCCTGCGACGTACGGGAACCAGCTCGCGCCGTTCCAGCGATCGAACGCGAAGTGCACCAGCCGATCGTAGCGTGCCGAGATCAGGAAATCGTCGCTTTCGGTCCACCACGCGCCTTCGAGGAACAGGCGCTGCTCCTGCCAGCGCGACTCGGCCGGGCGCCAGTCGCGCCGGAAGCGGCCGCTGGCTAGCAATTCCGTCGAGCCGTGCACCAGCAACTGGTCGGGCCGGTCGTCGGAAATGATCCAGTCCAGCCCGACGACCGAGATGCCGACCGGAAGCTGCCAGACCAGGCCAAGCGTGGCCGCATTTCGCGTCAGCGGCGAGTCGGCGCTGCCGTCGCCGAGCAGACGGCCGCGCGCGTAAAGGCTGCCGAACGGTCCGCGCTGGCCGATGCGGCGCTGCACGAGCAGTTGCGCGTAGTTGCGAGGCGGGTCGCGGTCGAAGAAGAACTCGCCGGGCACGCTGCCGGTCGACGCCCAGGCGCTGGTCTGGATGCTCCATTCGCGCCCGAGCGATTCGTGCATCCGGCGTGCCGCGTAGCGGCGCTTGATCGTGTCGTCGCGATCGAGCTCCGGCGGCGGCATGGCCGGCTCGAGCCGATCGATCGCGCTGCGGAACGCCTCGCGTGCGGCGCGTTCTCGAAACACGCGCGCCTGCGTGTAGCCGAGTTGCTCGTGCAAGTCGTATCGCCACGGCTCCAGCTCGACCGCACGCTCGAACAGCGGCGCGGCCCGCTCCGGCTCCTGCGGCTCGAGCGCGAACGCATATTCGGCGACGTATTGCGGATGGTCGGGCTCGAGTTCGACCGCCTCGCCGAACGCCTCGATCGCGCCTTCGCGGTCGCCCAGGGTCTGGCGCAACACGCCGATCTGGAACGCCGCTTCGGCATCGGGCCGGCGCGAATGCACTTCCTGCCAGGCGGCCAGGGCCTGTTCGAGATCCCCGTCGGCGCGCGCAATCCGCGCGCGCATCGACCACCACTCGGCATTACCGGTCTCCGGCAGCCGGCGCCATTGCGCGGCGGCCAGCGCATGGTCCCCGGCCTGGAGCGCGGTCTCGACCAGCATGGCACGATCGTCGTCGCTCAAGCCGTCGCGCTGCTCGAGTTCGAGCCAGTAGGGCAACGCGGCCTCGGGTTGTCCGACCTCAGTCAGCGTCACGGCCAGCGGGCGGAGGGCCGCCTCGGCGCCGCGCTCGTGCGCGGCCCGGAAATGATGTACCGCGAGGCCGGGCGCGCGCCGCTGCAGACAGAATCCGAGCAGCATGTTGGCCGCGCCGCCCGGGTCGTCGTGGGTGTCCAGGTCCAGCGACAACAACGTGTCGCACAACCCGATGCGGTGCATCGTGCCGGCCGCGGCCAAGCGCAGCTCACGGCTGTCGGTGCCGCCGGCCACCTGCGCCAGCACGCGCCCTTCGGGGTCGAGTTCCGGCAGCGGATAGAGACCCAGCAGCCGGTAGCTCAACACGCGGCCTGGTTCCGAATCGGGAAACGGCGCCGCTTCGACCAGCAATGCTGCCGCCCTGTCGTCGCGCCCGGCGAACCTGTACAGGTAAGTCGCGCGCTCGAGCATGTCGAGTCCGCCCGCGGCCCGGTACCGTTCGGCCCAGATGTCGGCGGCTTCGGCGTGGCGCCGTTCGCGCACGAGCGCCGCGGCCAGCAGTTCCCGGCCCCGGGGTTCGGTGCGCCCCGAAAGCACCCCGATCAATTCGGCGTCGCGGCCCTGGCGTTCCAGCAGGGTCGAGATCGCTTCGAGGCGACGGGCCTCGAGCCGCGCGTTGCCGAATTCCCGGCGCATCAGCAGGTCGGCCGCCTCGAGCGAAACCGCCAGCTCCAGCCACTCGCCGGGCGGATCGGCGGCGCATTCGGCCAGCCACTCCCGCGCCGTGTCCGGCCGGGCCGCCTGGCGCGCGAGTTCCACGGCCCGCAGGCATTGCCCCTGTTCGTGGGCATTGGCCGCGGCCTGCTCGAGCTCGCCGAGTTCGCGGTAGACCTCGGTCAGTTGCGCCAGCGCGTCGCCGTCGATCCGGCCCCGCTCGCGCAGGCGCTCGAGAAAGATCTTCGCGTAGTGCCATTGCTGCCGGCCGATCGCGCGCTGCGCAGCCTGCTCGATCAACTCGGGGTCGGTGTCGCCGCCCTCGGTATCGAGATGGCCGGCCAGTGTTTCCCAGTCGCCAAGCGCCAGCCACGCGAGCACGGCGCGGCGTTCATCCTCGTCGTTCCATGAATCCCACCGGGCCAGCTTGGCGAGCGCGGCAGCCGTTTCCCCATGCCTTCCGGCCTCCTCGGCAATCGCGGCGCGCAGGCGCAACGCTCTCGCGCACGCCGGCCCCGGACAGGGAACCTCGGCCAGGCCCGCCAGCACGGTTTCCGGGCCATCGCGCTCGAGCGTCGAGAACGCCCAGGTCTCGACCAGCTCGACGGCATGCCCGCCATCGGCGCCCGCAACCCAGCGCAGCCACAGTTCGCGTTCCGGAGGCCGGTCGTGGCTCAGCCACGCCACCCGGACCTGCCCGCGTAGCACATCGAGCGGTGCGGCGTCGGGATAGCGTGCGAGCAGTTCCACGGCCTCGTCGAAACGTTCGGCCCGCACGAGCGCCTCGTACAGCGACCGGACCAGCGGCAAGTGACCGGGAGCGCGATCGAGCGCGTTGCGCCAGTGGGCGACCGCCAGTTCCTCGTCGCCCGATTGCTCGGCACGAACCGCCTTGTCGACATAGGGAAATGCGCGGTGACGGGTGAGCGCGTCGAGGCCGTCCAGAATCAGGGTCTCGGGCTCGCTTTCCTGCCCGGGCGCCTGGGCGCCGGCGACCGCCGCGAACGCCAGGCACAGCACCGTCAGCGCGAGCCGAAAACGATGTGCAAGGCCGCTCATTGCGCGTCCCTCCCGGCCCCATCCCGCCGGTCCGGGCCGCCATCGTCTTCCGGCCGTACGTCGACGCCGGCCGATTCGAGCAGTTCGTGCATCGTCGGCTGCAGCTCGCGCTGCAACTGCAACGCCTGCTCCAGCGCCTCCTCGCTGATGTAGCCACTTTCGACCAGGTAGCGTCCCAGCGGCAGCTCGCTGCGTTCGTAACCCAGCAGGGCCTGGTGCAGCGCGCCGGCGGCGATCACGTGGGTGCCGCGCAGGATGTCGCCGAGCAGGACCTGACGGTGCAGGTACCGCTGCCAGAGCCGCTCGGCCTCGGCCGGGCCGAGACGATCGGCGGCCACGGCCTGTTCCAGCATCTCGACCGGGTTCTCGATCCGCCGGTCGCTGCAGTGCACGCGCAGCGCGACGGTCACGGCCCCTTGCGGCACGGTCACGCACCGGACCGGGCAATTCATCCGGCGCTCCAGCGCGCGGATCTGCATCGTCAGCAGCGGCGACTCGCAGGCCACGACCAGCGTGTCGTCCGGCTCCCGCCGGAGCGGAAAGATCCCGTATTTCCGGCACAGACCCGCGGGCAGCAACTCGCGCTGCCGCTCGTCGATTTCGCGCGGATCGAACGGTTCGCTATCAATGCCGGCCTGACGCGCCAGCAGCACCGCGAGCTGCTCCGGCACGAGCATTTCCAGGCGCAGCAATGCCTGGCCGAGTTTTTCCAGCGGCTTGCGTTCGGTCAGTGCCTCGTCGAGTTGCGTCTCGGTGATCAGACCGCTCGAGACGGCCAGACGACCAAGTGCCGTCGCTTCACCGCTGCGGGCCAGCTCGGGGAACTCGTGCTCGGTCTTGTCCCAGCCCAGGCGCTGACGATTCTTCGAACGGAAAAACATCAGCGCTGCCCGACTGGTCGCGAAGAAATTGATCACGTTGCTCCAGAACGCCCTGGGCGCCGACATCAGTCCCTGCAGGAAACCGTACTGGGCCCAGACGAAATAGATCCGGTGGACGAGACGATTGGCCAGCAGGAAGCCGTTGACCCACAGCAGCGTCACCAGCAACCGGTCTCCAGTGAACACGCCCATGAAGCGCCACGGATCGTTGGCGGCCCATTCGTAAATCCACAGTGCCAGCACGTTGACCAGCAGGAACGTCGCAAGGAACGAGACCGGGTGGGCGACCAGGCCGCGCCGGTCGCGCCAGAGAAAATAATTGGCCCAGAACGAATCGCTCCAGCGCAGGCTGCCCAGGCCCTGGAACACGATTCCGGTGATCCAGCGCGCCTTCTGCCGGATTGCAGCCACGAAATGCTCGGGGAAATACTCGCGCACGGCGACCACGGTCGCCTGGAGCTCGCGGTCGCCTGCGTCGCGCGCCGACGGAAACCGGACAAATACTTCTTTCATTCCCTGGCGTGCCAGTCGTACGGCGATGTCGTAGTCTTCGGTCAGTGAACGGATGTCGAACGGCACCGCGTCGCGTTCGCGCATCAGCGCGAGCAGCGCGCGCCGGCTGAAACAGGTGCCGACGCCCGCGCTGGGCACCTGCCCGGCCAGCGCTTCGCGCACGACGATGTCCTTGGCGTGCTGCTCGGCAAACTCGTCGACGTAATGCCCGCCGGTGAACTTGTGCAGCGGGCGCGGCAGCGGGTAGACGGGAAGCTGGATCAGGTCCTTGCTCGCCAGAAGGTAATTGAACACGCGCAGTTCAAGCGGCGGGATCACGTCCTCGGCGTCGTGCAGCACGAAGCCCTCGAACGTCACGCCGAGCTTCTTTTCGAGCTGAAAGACCCCGGCGACGATGTTGTTGAGGCAGTCGGCCTTGCTGGTCGGGCCCGGTTGCGCGCACTTGATCCGATGGACGTTCGGATGCCTGCGAGAGAGCCCGTCGACGACGCGCTCGGTCGCCTCGTCGTTCGGATAGGTGCCGACGACAATGTGATAATTCTCGTAATCGATCGACTCGCTTGCCGCGTCGACCATGTCGCCGATCACGTCGGCTTCCGCCCATGCGGGAATCATCACCACGATCGGGCGCTGTTCCTGGTGCAGGACCATCCCGGCATCCGCGCGGTCGTGGCGCCTGTACACGGTCAGCTTTCGCCAGAGCCGGCGCGACCAGTAGGCGATGTCCACGAACAGATCGTCCAGCCCGAGGATCGCGAGCAGGATCGCGGTAAAGATCGCGAGGTATTTGAGGCCGTACAGGTAAAGCGCGGCGATGTCGACCAACGGCATCGCAGCCTACCCGCACCGGTCCGGTGACGGGTCAAGCATCGGTGGATTCCCCTTTTTCGTGCGCCGAAGCGCGATGTATTGGGCATTCTAATCCCGGAATTGAGGAAATGTCCAGCCCTTTCCGCATGCCCGGCAACGCCCCGGAGCCGCAAATCGGGCCGCCCTCGCCGCTTGACGGATCGCTTGCCGGCTGGCATGTTCGCCGCATCTTTCCTACCGGCTGAACCCGCCCGATGCCCACCGAAACCGTCTGCGTCGTCATCGGCACCCGGCCCGAGGCGATCAAGCTCGCGCCGGTGATCCGCCGGCTTCGGGAAGATTCCCGGATTGCCCGCACGACCGTATTGCTGACCGGCCAGCACCGCGAAATGGTCGACCAGGTGATGGGCCATTTCGGATTGCACGCCGACCGCGATCTGGCGATCATGCAGGCCGGGCAGTCGCTGGCGGCAATCACCAGCCGCAGCCTCGACGGGCTCGAGCGGGCCTTCACCGAGGCCCGGCCGGCGCTGGTGATCGTGCAGGGGGACACGACAACCGCATTCGCCGCTGCACTGGCCGCGTTCTACCAGGAAATCGCGGTCGCACACGTCGAGGCCGGGCTCCGGACCGACGACCTGCGCGACCCGTTTCCCGAGGAACTCAATCGGCGGCTGATTTCGCAAGTGGCCACGCTGCACTTCGCACCGACGGAAAGGGCGGTTGCCAATCTGGAGGCCGCCGGCGTGCCGGGCCGGATCTTCGACACCGGCAACACGGTCGTCGACGCGCTGCTCGAAACCGCGGCAACGCAACCGGCCTGCGACGTTCCAGGCCTGGACTGGGACCGCCATCGCACCGTGCTCGCGACCATCCACCGGCGCGAAAGCTGGGGCGATCGGATCGATGCCATCGCCGATGCGCTGCGTTCATTGCTGGAGCAGTATGAAGACCTCGCCGTCGTGCTGCCGCTGCATCGCAATCCGACCGTGCGTGAACCGCTGCGCGCGAAGCTTGGCGATCATCCACGCGCGTTTCTCACCGAGCCGCTGGACTATCCGCAACTGGTCGGCGCGATGCAGCGCTGCTACATGCTGATGACCGACTCCGGCGGTCTGCAGGAAGAGGCCCCCAGCCTCGGCAAACCCGTGCTCGTGCTCCGCAACACCACCGAGCGGCCCGAGGCGATCGAAGCCGGCACCGCCCGGCTGGCCGGCACCGCGACCGAATCGATCGTGACGGCCGCGCGCGAACTGCTCGACGACGCCGAACGCTATCGGGCCATGGCCACGCGCGCCAATCCATTCGGCGACGGCCGGGCGTCGGAACGTATCGTGGACCACGTCTGGAATTTCCTGGCCGGGCGTCCGGGCGAAATGCCGGGTTAACGTGCCTCTGAAACGTCCTGCAGCAGCGCGCCGGCAATCGCGGCGGCAATCGCGCCGGCAAGACCAGATGCGCCAGGCGCTGCCAGCAGCCGCTGATTGATCTCGAGCTCGAACGTGATCAGCCGCGTGTCCGGATAGTCGCGGCGGTGCTGCTGGCCGAGTCCGTTCGAGACCCCGCGATAGGGCTGATTCATGTGCACGATCAGATCCGGGAACGCCGTGCGCAGACGGCCTCCCAGCCTGCGGCAGAACGCGGCTTCGATCGGGCGCGATGGATCGTAGAGCAGGCCAATGTCGGTCGACCGGGTCTTGCCATCGAGAACGGGCGTGAAACTGTGGCATGCGATGTGGACGATCCGCCCCGCCAACGTATCCAGATAATTGCGATAGCGGGTCCAGTGCGGCCGCCAGTAGTCGCGGACCAGCGCCGCCCGATCTTCGGCCGGCAGTGCGCGCGTGAATTCGGGAAACCGGCGCGGATGATCGGCCGAGCGGTTCAGGTCGACCAAAAGCCGGGTGATCCGGCCTTCCAGCAGCGGCGCTTGCAGCGCTTCGGCCAGCGCCCGCGCCAGTTCGCCGCTGCCCGGGTCCCAGCCGCGGTGACCGTCAAGCAGCGACCGCCGCCCGTCGAACAGCGTCCGCCAGCGCCCGGGCACGCGGTTGCCGGCGTGCTCGGCGGTGATCAGGCACGAAACGTGCGGTTCGCGGTCAGGCATTCAGCCAGCTTCCGGTACGTGCCGACGATGCGATCGCGATCCGGGTCGGGACCGGTGTCCGCGACGATGCGCTCGGCCAGCGGGCCGTGCTCGAGCAGCGCTTCGAGCACCGGGTCGGGCGCCTCGGTCAACCAGCCGCGCCGGTAAAGCGCCTGCCAGGCGGCACCGGCCGTCACGCCGACCTCCAGCCCGAACGCCGCGCACCAGCCGGGATCGGCCAGCACCGCGCGGCGCCCGTCGTGCGCGCACCGAAACAGCATTTCCGCCAGCGCCTCCGTTTGGGTCGCCTGCAGCGCCTCGAACGCAACCTCACCGGCATAGAGCCGGCGCACCAGGCCGACGACGGCCGTGGCGATCGCGAGATCGGCGGCCGGGCACTCCTGCAGGTCGATGATCCGGATCTCGATGGTCCGGCGCTCGAAACGCGCGATCGCGGCCCTGGAGTTGAGCCAGTCGTCGGCAAGAATGCCGTCCGGATCGTGCGGCGCGATCGCCCGGTACATCGGCTCGAGGATCCGGGCGTGGTAGTCAGCAATCGATTCCACCGGCTCGGGCACGACGCGGCCCGAGATTTCCGGCACCGCACGCTGGTTGTCGCGGTAGTACTTCAGCCGCGTGTCCAGCCAGCCGGTGGTGCTTCCCTGCTCGAACGGCGACGCGGCCGCCAGCGCCGGAAGAATCGGCAGCACCGCGCGAATCGCCGCGTGCAGCCGGGCGAACTCGTCGTCGTCGAAGAACGGCAGGTTGATATGCATGGACTGCAGGTTCGACCAGCCGTGGCCGGCGCAGCCGAAGATCCGGTCGTAGGCGGCGTAGATTTCGTTCTGCCCGTACGGCCAGAGCCGGGTCCCGGCGGCCGGGTCGAACAGCGGGTGCATCGCGGTCGGCAACAGCATTGCACCCTCGCCGGCCAACCGGCGGTTGATTTCGACCACGTCCCGGTGGAATCGGCTTCCAAGCGGGCCCAGCGACCCGGCCGGCCCGTTGGTCTTGAGCTCGATGACGTGCGCGACCAGTTCGTTCGACCAGGCCAGGTCGCCGTGCGCGACCTCGTTGGCGACCTCGCCGTGCTCGTCGACCAGCAGCGTGTCGGCAATCGGCCGCGCCGCGAGCGTTTGGCGGTCGACGATCATGTATTCGAGTTCGATGCCGTAGCCGGTGAAGGCGTGCAGGTGCGGGGTCGGGGTGACGGAGTCCAGGGTGGGCACTTGATGGATTCAGGGGCAGGGGCCGGGGTCCAGTATGCGGAAATTCGGGGCACAGTCGTAAAGCCGATAATTCATCAGCTCTGAACGTCTCG
>JAVVDX010000038.1:12132-15827 GCA_032251475.1 Wenzhouxiangellaceae bacterium
CGGAAATTCGGGGCACAGTCGTAAAGCCGATAATTCATCAGCTCTGAACGTCTCGCCCAGGCACAACCTCTATCCCTGACCGCCAGCTCCCAGCTCCCAGCCCCTAGCCCCTGGCCCCTTTCACCTCCTCGACCCGCTTGAGCATCACGCCGAGAATTTCGCGGTACAGCGCGCCCTTGAGGACCTCGTCCTCGATGCCGGCGTCGATCGACGGATTGTCGTTGACTTCGATCACGCCCACCTTGCCGTCGACCTCCTTCAGGTCGACGCCGTAGAGGCCGTTGCCGATCAGCGACGCGGCCTTGAGCGCGGTCTTGACGACAGCATCCGGGGCCTCGCCAACGGCCAGCGTGTCGACGTTGCCCTCGGCCGCGCCGCGAACATCGGCGTGATTGATGATCTGCCAGTGACCGCGCGCCATGTGGTAGCGGCACACGTACAGGGGTCTTCCGTCGATGATGCCGACGCGCCAGTCGAACGCGGTCGGCAGGTATTCCTGGGCGACGATCAGCT
Organism: Wenzhouxiangellaceae bacterium; assembly: GCA_032251475.1. GTDB lineage: Bacteria > Pseudomonadota > Gammaproteobacteria > Xanthomonadales > Wenzhouxiangellaceae. The sequence goes on from JAVVDX010000038.1 coordinate 12,646, forward strand.
CGGAAGTCTTCAGCAACCGCCGCACGGCGGGCTCGAGGTCGGCCGGCTCGAGCACCTTCACGACACCGACCGAAAATGCACTGTCGGGCTGTTTGAGCACCACCGGAAGGCCGAGCTGAATTTCGATCTCGCCGATATTGTCACGATGCACAAGCATTGTCTTCGGCGCGGGCACGTTGTGCCGCGCCAGCAGCTCGGCCAGATAGACCTTGTTGGTGCACTTGAGAATCGACTCGGGATCGTCGATAACGATCAGGCCCTCGGCCACGGCCTTGCGGGCGAACCGGTAGGTATGGTGATTGACCGCGGTGGTCTCACGGATGAACAGCGCATCGAATTCGGCCAGCCTGCCGATGTCGTCGGGACCGATGCGCTCGACGTAGAAGCCGAGTTCGGCGCCGGCGCGCTCGAAGCGTTGCAATGCGCGCTCATCCGACGGCGGATGCGCCTCGGCCGGGTTGACCAGCATGGCCAGGTCGAAGCGGGATTTTTTTGTCTGCACGGCGCGCGGCCGCTCGCCGGCGAAGAAGCGCCGGGCCGAATCGTGCATGAAATCCAGATGTGAATCGGGAACTTCGCCGATCGCAACCGGGGAAAGCCTTTTCAGCAGCCATTCGCCGTTGACGCGCGCGAATTCGGCCCGCAGCATCGGCGCGGGAAACAGCTTGAACAGTGCCCGGCTCAAGGTGCCGTGGCGCTCGGCCAGGTTGCGGCCGAAGTAGATCGAAAGCACGAACGCTTCCGACTGGATCGGCTTGAGGCTGCGCGCGACGAGTTGCTGCAGCTCGCCCGACATCAGCCGCACGACGTTCGGGCTCTTGAGATCCTGCATCGTCGCGACCGAAGGCAGCGGCCGGTGGCCTCTGGCGGCCGCCAGCAGCGAGACGTAATAACCGGTGGCCTGGTAGCGATAGCTGCGGCACAGGTTGTAGACGCGCACGCCGCGGCGCGCCGGCCATTCCGGGTCGGCCAGGTAATCGCGTGCGGAGACGATCTGCGCGTCGGGCAGGCTCCCCGGCCAGGTTCCGGGCGCATCGACGACGATCAGGTGCTGCACGGCAGTCAGGCCGGCGGCCGCAGTACGACGAGGTTGGCGTCGTAGGTCACCGCACCGAGCAGAATCGCGCCGATCACCCGGTCGATATGCACGCTGTAATTCTGCGCCCCGTGCGGGTTGTCCTGCATCGGATCGGCGATCTCGACATGGCGATCGCCGCTGCGGTAGCCGGTCAGCAGCACGAAGTGGCCGACCGGCAGGCCGCGGATGTCGTCGTCTTCATCGTCCGGGCCCCACTCGCGCATGGCCCGGTACAGGTAGGTCGCGCTCAGGCCCGTGAGCACCGGGTGGCCGTCGCGCAGCAGCCGGCGCAGCAGCGGCCGGGTCAGATCCTCGAACAGGATCCGCCCGCCGCGCTCGAGATACTCGAGGTAACCCTGCGTCGCGATCGCCAGCCGTTCGTCGTCCTTGGCTTCGGCCTGCGCGGCGAGCCTGGCGGCGAGATCGGCCTTGCCGGCAAACCAGCTCGGGTCGAACACCTGCAGGTTGTAGGTGTAGAGCCTGGCGCTGTAGCCGCGCGCCAAGGCGTGGTTGGCCAGGAACACGTCGAGCGTGCCGCCGTGGTCCAGCCGGTGGATGGTGTCGATGACCTCGACCAGGTCGGCGTCGTCGCCGAAGTGCCGGTAAAGCGCGTGCAGGCAGGTCGGCCCGCAGGTTGTCGTATCGGGCTGGGCCTCGATCCGGGCCGGAGCCCCGGCGTTCACGCGTGCGTCCAGTCCGCTTCGCCGACGGCGTCGGCCAGCGCGGCGTCGAGGTCGGCGACAAGGTCGTCGGCGTGCTCGATGCCGACCGACAGCCGCATCAAGTGATCGTCGATGCCGAGCGCGGCGCGCGCGTTGCCGGTGAGCTTGGCGTGGCTGGTGCGTGAAGGCTGGCAGATCGTCGACTCGACGCCGGCCAGGCTGACCGCCGGCGTGATCAGCTTCAGCGTGCCGAGGAAGGTCTCGACCGCGACCCTCGGCCCGAGCCGGAAGCTCAGCATGGCGCCGAAACCGGACATCTGGCCGGAAGCGGTCGCGTGGCCGGCATCGTCCTCCAGCCCCGGGTAGAAGACCTCGGCGACGTGCTCGTGTTCGGCCAGTCGGCGCGCGAGGCGTACGGCATTCCCGGTCTGGCGCGTGACGCGCAGCTCGAGCGTCTTCAGCGAACGCTCGAGCAGGTACAGATCCTGACCGTTGAGCGCGGAACCGAGCCGGATCGCGTGCGGCCGGATCCGGTCGATCAACTCGCCGGAACCGGCCAGCGCGCCGCTCAACAGGTCCGAGTGGCCGGTGAAGTACTTCGTGCCCGAATGCATGACCAGGTCGAAGCCGTGCTCGATCGGCCGCTGCAGTACGGGGGTCGCGAACGTGTTGTCGGCCACCGCGACGACGCCGCGCTCGCGCAGCACCGTCGCGGCACCGGCCAGGTCCACGACCCGGAGCAGCGGGTTGGTCGGCGTCTCGACCCAGGCCAGTCGGGTGTCGTCGCGGATCAGCCCGGCCAGCGTGTCCGGGTTGCCGTCCCAGACCGAGAATTCGAACCCGTAAGGTTTCAGCAGCCCCTCGACCAGATCGGTCGTGCCGCCGTACAGCCCGTCGAGCAGGATCGCGTGTTCGCCCGGCTTCATCAGCCCGAGGAACACCGCGCTGATCGCGCCCATGCCCGAGGCGGTCACGAAGGCTGCTTCCGCGCCCTCGAGCGCGGCGATCCGATCGGCGACGACGCGGTGGTTCGGCGTGTTCAGATAGCGTGGGTAACGGACCTGGTCGTCGCGCGTGTAGTCGAACGCTGTCGACGTCACGATCGGCGTGTTCAGCCCGAATTCCGGCCGGCCACGGACGTGCCCGGCGTGGACGCACAGCGTGGCGGTCTTCGGGTTTTCATTGCGGTTCGGCATCGGTTTCCCGGCAATGGCTGTGAACGCAATCCTACCCTTCTCCCCGGCCCGTGCGTAACAAAAGCGTCGTTTCGGGCACGCGGACGCGTGACCCGGAACCTCGCGGCGAGCCGGCACGCGCAATCGGAACCGGCAAATCGTCGGGTTACGCTTCGCTAACCCGACCTACGGCCCAGGGGCTATCGGCGGTTCGCCGCGGCCTCGACCTCGCGCCACACGCGCATCAGGTTGCCGCCGAGGATCTTG
>JAVVDX010000038.1:15927-24709 GCA_032251475.1 Wenzhouxiangellaceae bacterium
CGCCGCGGCCTCGACCTCGCGCCACACGCGCATCAGGTTGCCGCCGAGGATCTTGCGGACATCGGCCTCGGAACGGCCGCGCCGGAGCAGTTCGGCGATCAGGTTCGGGAAGGTCGAGACGTCCTTCAGGCCCTCGGGCAGCGAGTCGCCGACGCCGTCGTAGTCCGAGCCGATGCCGACGTGGTCGATGCCGGCGATTTCGATGACGTGTTCGATGTGGTCGGCCACATTGCCGACATCGGCATACGGGAACGGGTTGGCCTCGCGGTAGGTCTCGCTGAATGCCTCAATGCGCGGGTCGTCGCGGTCGGCAGTGCCGAGTTGGCCCATGAAATTCTCGCGCGCGGCCGAGAACTTCTGCTGCCATTCGTTGGCCTCTGCGGTCAGGAACGCCGAGCCGAAGTTGATCATCACGACGCCGCCGTTTTCACCGATCGCTTCGATGATCTCGTCGGAGGCGTTGCGCTCGAACCCGGGCGTGAAGTGCCGGGCCGACGAATGCGTTGCGACGACCGGCGCAGAGGTGATCTCGATGACGTCGAAGAACGCCTGATCGGAGATGTGCGAGACATCGACCATGATCCCGAGCCGGTTCATCTCGCCGACCAGCTTCGCGCCGAACGGGCTCAGCCCCTGCCACATCGGCACCGGGTCGTAAGACGAGTCCGAAATATGGTTGGCCTTGCCGTGGGTCAGCGTGATGTAGCGGATGCCGCGTCGATGAAAATGACGCAGCTTGTCGAGATCGCCGGCGATCGGCGCGCCGTTTTCCATGCCCAGCGGCAGCGCGATCTTTCCATCTGCGGCCAGCCGCTCGGCCTCGTCCGCGGACCTGGCGATCGCGAACGTGCCCGGGGCGCGCGCGACCTGCGCCTCGACCAGGTCGATCAGCCGGTCGGCCAGCGCCGCGGCCTCGGGCGTGCCCTGCAGCTCGGCCGGCACGAAGATCGACATGAACGCGACATCCAGCCCGCCGGCGCGGGCCCTGGGGGCGTCGAAACCGTTGCCGGGCACAGCGCCCGATACGTCGGCCCAGTCGTCGTAGACACGATACGGCATGTCGATGTGGGTGTCGACGATCAGCGCGTCCTGCGCCAGCTGTTCGGCACGTTGCTGCAGTTGGTCGTCCTGCGCCCGCGCCGCGTGAGGCAGGGCAAATGCGAAGGCGATCAGTGCGAATTGAAGGATTCGATTATTCAATGTTCTTCCCCATCGATTCGGATTTCAGAATAGGCCTCGGGCCGGAAGCGCGGCGTGCACACCGCCAGAAATACCAGGTCGGACTCGCCCAGCGCGCCAATGCGCTGGCGCTCGCCCGGCGCGATGACGACGACGTCGCCCGGGCCGACCTCGATACGGCGGTCGCCGACCTCGGCCCGCCCGCGACCGGCCAGGATCACGTAACGCTCGGCGATGCCGGCCAGCCGGTGCCAGCGCGTCGTCGTGCCGGCCGGCACCCGGGCCCGCGCGATCGACGCGTCCGGGTCGGCGCTGCTGTTGGACCACTCGGTGATCCAGCAGCCCTCTTCGAACCAGTACTCGCGCGCGCTGCTGCCGGGCATGAATAGCATAGGGGCATTCTAGTGAGCCATGCGCCCGGCGACCGGCGCACGGGCCATGACCAATGGCCCATGCCCGCTTCACGTGCACCGGGTTAGCTTCGCAGGCTTGTTATCGCTCGAGGAGAATCCCTTGCGCTGTCGGACTCCCCAGATTACCGCGCTGCTGGCCGGGCTGGCATTGTGCGCGCAGCTCGACGCCGCCGAGCTGCGCCAGCCGCTGCCCGGCGTTCACGCGCTGGTCGGCGTGCGCGTCGTGACCGCCCCCGGCGAAGTGCTGGAATCGGCCACGATCGTCATTCGAGACGGCGTCGTAGCCGCGGTCGGCCCGGACGTCGAACCGCCGCCCGACGCCGAAATCATCGAATTCCCCCAAAAAGGGAACGGGAATGGCAACGGCAATGGCAACGGCAACGGCGAGGCCGGCGACGAGATGGGCGGCGACCCGGGGCCGCAGCCGGTCACGGTCTATCCAGGCCTGATCGAACCCTACCTGGCCGTCGAGCTCGAAGACAGCGAAGAGGACGGCGAAACGCCGCCCGGCCGCCAGCCGCTGGTCACGCCCGATTTCGAATTCGATCCCGCCCACTGGCCGGCCGAAAAGGTCGAGGCGCTGCGCTCGGCCGGGTTCACGACCGCGCTGATCGCGCCGGCGACCGGCATGTTCCGCGGCCGCTCTCTGCTGGCCAACCTCGGCGACGGCGGGCTCGCGGCCAACCTGCTGCGCGCGGACGTCGCCCAGCACGCCCACCTGGGCGAGCGCGGCCCCGACGGCCAATATCCGCAGTCGCTGATGGGCTCGGTGGCGCTGTTCCGGCAGACGCTGCTCGACGCCGGCTGGCAGCAGCGCGCGCGCGCGGCCTGGCAGCGCAACCCGGCCCAGGCGCGGCCGGAATGGCGCGCCGGCATCGGCGCGCTGGCGCCGGTGCTGGCCGGCGAGCAACCGCTGGTGTTCGTCGCCGACGACACGCTGGACAGCCTGCGCATCCTGAAGCATGTCCCCCCGGCCGTCGACCTGGTGCTGGTCGGCCACGGCGCCGAGTACCAGCGGCTCGACCAACTGAGACGAGATTCCGGCCGCAAGCCGCGCCACATCCTGCCGCTGGACTTCCCGCCGGCCCCGGACGTCGAGGATGAAAACGACCGCGACGCCGCGCTCGAGGAACTGCGCCACTGGAAGCACGCCCCGGAAAACCCGGCGCGAATGATCGAGGCCGGATTTCCGGTGCTGCTGACCGCGCACAAGCAGTCCAAACCCCCCGAACTGTTCGCGGCGGTCGCGAAGGCCGTCGAGCACGGGCTGAACGCCGAACGCGCGCTCGCCGCGCTGACGACCGAGACGGCCGAGTGGCTGGGCATTGCCGACCGCGCCGGCCGGATCGCGCCCGGCTACATGGCCAACCTCGTCGTCGTCGACGGCGAACTGTTCGCCGACAAGCCGACGATCCGCGAGGTCTGGGTCGACGGCGCGCGCTTCGAACTGGCGAAGCTCGAGCCGCCCGAGGTCGACCCGTCCGGCACCTGGGCGCTGACGTTGCATTTCGGCGGCAACGCGATCGACGCCGAACTCAAGCTGAGCGGGCCGCCTTCGGACATGAAGGGCTCGCTGACGGTCATGGGCAACGAGCTCGCACTCAGCCAGGCGCGGGTCTCGGGCAAGACGCTCAGCATCAAGATCGAGTCCGGCCGGCTCGGACAGGGCGGCGGCACGACGATCAATCTCGAGATCGAGGGCGAACGCGGCCGCGGCACCGGCAGCGGTCCGTTCGGCGAATTCTCGGTGCGCGGCCGCCGAACAGGTGACGATCCCCGGGGGTCCGGCGACGAGTCGTGGATCCAGAACCGGACGCGGGCCGCGGAGGTGCAGTCATGAACCGGATGAAACTCGTCACGCTTGCAACCGCATTCGTACTCGCCGCGTCGGCCGGCGCCCAGTCTCAGCAGCGCCCCGGCGACGGCTACACGCCCGACGTCGAGGCCTGGAACATCGCCGCACCGCCGCCGCAGGAGACCCTCGTCGTGCGCGGTGCGACGGTCTGGACCGCGACCGATGCGGACATTCTCGACAATGCCGACGTCCTGGTGCGCGACGGGAAGATCGCCGCCGTGGGGACCGATCTGGACACCCCGCGCGGCGCGATTGAGATCGACGGGGCCGGCATGCACGTCACGCCGGGCCTGATCGATGCGCACTCGCACGCGGCGATCATCGGCGGCGTCAACGAAGCCACCGACATCTCGACCGCGCAGGTCCGGATCGAAGACGTCATCGACGCCGAGTCGATCAACATCTACCGGCAGCTCGCCGGCGGCATCACGACGATCAATCTGCTGCACGGCTCGGCGAATGCAATCGGCGGCCAGATGGCCGTGATCAAGATGCGCTGGGGCGCGCCGCCGGAAGAACTGATCTTCGACGCCGCGACCCCGGGCATCAAGTTCGCGCTCGGCGAGAACCCGAAGCAGAGCAACTGGAACAACGACGATCCCCGCTACCCGCAGACGCGGCCGGGCGTGTCGCAGATCATCACCGAAAAATTCCAGCAGGCCGCCGATTACCGGCGCGAGATGGACGAAATGCCGACCGGGCGGCGGGCCCGCGACGTCGTGCCGCCCAGGCCGGATCTGGAAATGGAGGCGATCGGCGAGATCCTGGCCGGCATCCGCAAGATCCATTCGCACGCCTACCGGGCCGACGAGATGCGCATGCTGATCGACATCGCCGAGTCGTTCGGCATCACCGTCGGCACTTTCCAGCACGTGCTCGAGGGCTACAAGCTGGCCCGCCGGATGGCCGAACACGGCGCTGGCGCGTCCGGGTTCATCGACTGGTGGAACTTCAAGCACGAGGCCAGCGATGCGATTTCGTACAACCCGGCGCTGATGCACATGGCCGGGGTCAAGGTCGGGCTGCACTCGGACAATCCCGAGCTGGCCCGGCGGATGAACCTCGAGGCGGCAAAGGCCGTGCGCTACGGTGGCGTCGACGAGCACGAGGCGATGAAGATGATCACCGCCAACCCGGCCGACCAGCTCGGCGTCGGCGGCCGCACCGGCCGACTGGCCGAAGGCTTCGACGCCGACTTCGTGCTGTGGAACGGACACCCGCTGTCGGTCTACTCGCGCGTCGAGGCGACCTGGGTCGATGGCCGGCGCTACTTCGACCGCGAGGCCGACCTGGCCGCCCGGAAGGCGCTGGAAAACGAGCGCCGCGAGCTGATGGCCGCGGTGCTGGCCCAGGAAGAAGACAAGGAAGAGGAAAAGGAAGACGAAAACGGCGACGACGGGACCGCGACGCCGGAATTCCTGATCGGCTACCGCGCCTCGGAACTGGCGCACGACCAGTTCTGCCACGCCCAGGACTTTGGCCACGTTTTCGGGAGCCATATCAAGGGCAACGAATTCGGGAGGGGCGAGGAATGAAAACCGCCAATCGTATCGCCACGGCGACCGCCGCCGTCTTGTTCGCCGGCGCCGCGCTGTCGACCAGTGCCGCCAGGGCCGAGACCACCGCGCTGACCGGCGCGACGATCCACCCGGTCGCGGCACCCGCCATCGAAAACGGCACGATCGTGATCGAGGACGACCGGATCGCCGTGCTGGGCCGCGAGGTCGGGATCCCGGCCGACGCCACCGTCATCGAGCTCGAAGGCAGGCACGTCTACCCCGGCTTCGTCCACCCGCTGTCGGCGCTGGGCCTGACCGAGATCAGCAGCGTGGCCGGCACCGTCGACACCGACGAGATGGGCAGCATCAACGCCGCGCTCAGGGTCGAGGTCGCGTTCAACCACGACTCCGAACTGCTGCCGGTCAACGTCGCCGGCGGCATCCTGACCACGCACACGGTACCCGGCGGCGGCCTGATCCGCGGCTCGTCTGCGGTAATGCGCATGAGCGGCTGGTCGTGGGAAGACATGATCATCAAGGCGCCGGCCGGCATGCACATCAATTTTCCGCCCGGCGCGGCCAGCGACGCCGACAACGACGACCTGGTGAAGATCAACGAAGTCCTCGACGCCGCACGCGCCTGGCGCAAGGCGCAGCAGGCATTCGAGGCCGGCGACGCACCCCGCCCGGCGATGAACGACCAGTTGCAGGCACTGGTGCCGCTGCTCGAAGGCGAGCTGCCGCTGTTCCTGTACGCCGGCAAGCAGGATGAAATCGAGGCCGCGCTCGACTGGGCTGGGGAGCAGGAGTTCGAGCGCGTCGTCCTCGTCGCCGGCCCGGACGCGCAGTACGTCGCCGAACGGCTGGCCGAAGACGGCATCCCGGTGATCCTCAACGGCGTCTACCAGATGCCGACCCGGCGCTGGGAGCCCTACGACATGGCCTACGCCGCAGCCGGCAAGCTGCACCAGGCCGGCGTGAAGTTCGCGATCGGCGACGGCGGCGGCGGATTCGCCGCAACCAATGCCCGCAACCTGCCGTTCCACGCCGGCAGCGCCGCCGCGTTCGGGCTGCCGAAGGACGCCGCGCTGAAGTCGGTCACGCTGTGGCCGGCCGAGATTCTCGGCGTGGCCGACGAACTCGGCTCGCTGGAGCCCGGCAAGCGCGCCACGCTGATGGTCACCGACGGCGACCCGCTGGAGCCGACGACCCATATCGATCGCGTCTGGATCGACGGCGACGAATACGACCTCGGCCGCAGCAAGCACCGGCAGCTCTACGAACGCTACCGCGATCGCATCCGGACGCAGATGCAGGCCGAGGAGTAAGGAAAAACGGTGCGTTGCGCTGCGGTCCACGCACCCTGCGAATGACAACACCGTCGTTCCGGGCACGCGAATGCGTGACCCGGAACTCCGCAACAGACTCCCTCCCCCGCCTGCGGGGGAGGGTCGGGGTGAGGGCGTTCATCTACGCGTCGCGCGACCGCCCCATTTCTTCCTGGAAGCGCACTTCTTCGTCCAGCAGCACGTTCCGCCAGGCCGGCTCGAGGTGCGCGGCGGTCCAGCGCTCGATGTCGACCGGGCCCGGGGCCGCGCCGTCCAGCCATTCGGCCAGCCGGCCGACCAGCGCTTCGCGGTCACCGGCCGGGTAGCGGTATTCGGACGGGTAGATTTCCGGGTAGCACAGGTCGTCGGGCACCAGCGGGATGCAGCCGGCGCTGGCGGCCTCGAGCAGGGCCAGGCCCTGGAATTCGTGGCGCGACGTGCTCACGGCGATGCCGGCGCCGGCCAGCAGATCACGGTATTCCGGATCGGGCAGCATCGCATCGACCCGGATCCGGTCCGGCAGTTCGCGCCGGAGCAACTCCAGCGCGTCGGGGCCCGAGCGCGGGCGCGGGCCGAGCAGCGCCAGCCGGAAGTCGCAGCCGCGCCGGGCCAGTTCGAGCATCGCCTCGGCGAACAGGTCCGGGTTCCTGTCGTGTTCCCAGCGATGATTCCAGACGATCAGCCTTCGATCGCGCCCGGCGGCCGGCGCGCTGGGCCGCACACTGGGCCGTGCAATCGGTCGCACGATGGGCCGGATGGGCACCGGCAGCACGGCCGACTTGCGCTCGATGCGCGCGCCAATGTTTCCGGGCACGCCGTCGGGCAGGCGCGCGAGCAGTTCATCGATGCCGTCGACAAGGCTTTCGAGGTTGTAGCGCGAGTTGAACCGGACCCGGTCGGCGGCCAGCGCGGAATATAGCTGAACCATCTGCGCTTCCACCGACGTGGTCTGCGCGTCGCTTGCCGGGTACGCGAACTGGTTTTCGTGAAAGTACAGCAGAGTGGAAACACCGGCCAGGCGCGGGTGCAGCCCGCGGATCGTCGCCAGATCGACCATCGACGTCGCGACGAGCAGGTCGGGAACCGCACCGTCGGCCAGCTCGTCCAGCCAGCTCAGCGGATTGCCGCGGATGCGCCAGGCGAAATGCCGGCCCGGAAGTTCGAGCCGCCGCCAGTCGAATTCGTCGAAAGTCTCGACCAGCCAGTCGGCCCAGGCCGCGTGACTGTCGGCGCGATAGGCCGACAACAGCCAGGCGCACGGCCGCTCCGGCGGCTCATTGGCCGGGGGTGTCATCATTGCGCTCGCGGTCGAACGGTGCGGTCACGCCCAGCGAGCGGCTGAGCCGGTGCGTCGCCTCGCGGTCCGGTTCGCCGCGATTCCAGACGACCACGAATTCGACCGCACCGTCGCGCGTGTAGCGGATCTCGGTCCCGTCGGGCTCGCCGTCGACGAACCGCTGCTCGGCCGCGAGGCGGCCGTTGTCGTGCCAGGCGCGGGCAAAACCAATCGGCCGGCCTTCATCGTAGTTGGCAATCCCCGCGACCTGACCATTCGGATGCCAGGAAATGGCCGCGCCGTGCGGCCGGCCGGCCTTGAGCATGATGTCGTCGACCGGCGCGCCGTCGGATGTGAACGTCCTGACCCGGTCGACATCGTCGAACACCGGGTGCGGGCATGACTGCACGCGCGCGTAGCGCATCGACAACGACGTGCGGTTGCCGATCTCGCCGCAGACGCAGTCAGAGGCCAGGCCTTCCGGACACTCAGCCTGCTGCGACGGGAACAACCGGCCGAATGCGTCCGAGAATGCTCGCGCCGTATCGTCGTCGGCCAGCGCTTGAGCACCCAGGGAAACGCCCAGCAGCATTACCAGAACACGCATCGAAGTTCTCCTGCGGCCAGCCATCGTGAACCCACCATAGCCGAGCGCCCCGGCGCGATCAATGGCAATGCTTGAGGTTCTTGGCGCCAGCGCGCGCTTGAAGGCCAGACCCATGCCGAACACGAACGCCAGCGCCACGGCCAGCGACAGCGTGAACCACAGCCCGATACCGACCGTGACGCCGATCGCAAGCCCGAGCACCTCGCCGATCGTGCAGCCCAGCAGGCAGTGCGCGGTCGTGTGCGAGGTCGTCCTGAACCGCGAGGGCTGGCCGTCGTGCCCGTGCGATGCATCGTTCATGGGGGCCACTCCCGGTGTGCGCAGACCGTGACGGTATCAAGCTCCGCGCATGCGCTTCACGGCGCGACGCCGGCGAGCACGGGCGGTTCGGCCGGTGCGCCGAGGAACCAGCGCGCGGCGACGTCGTCGACCGCCTCCCATGGATAGCCGGTGCGGGCGAGAAAGCGCTCGAACTCGGGCTGTCCGGCCTCGGGCACGAGAAAGCCGGCCAGCACCCGGCCGGAGTCGGCGCCGTGGTTGCGGTAGTGGAACAGGCTGATCGACCAGCGTCCGGCGAGCACGGTCAGGAACTGCTCCAGCGCGCCGGGCCGCTCGGGAAAGCGGA
>JAVVDX010000039.1:0-20849 GCA_032251475.1 Wenzhouxiangellaceae bacterium
CCGTAGGCCGCGTCGACGTGCAGCCACAGGCCCGCGCGCCGGGCGATCTCGGCCAGTTCGGGCAGCGGATCCACGGCCCCGGTATTGGTGGTGCCGGCCGAGGCGACCAGCAGCCACGGCGCCAGGCCTCCGGCCCGGTCCCGATCGATCGCCGCCGCGAGCGCGTCGGGCCGCATGCGGTAGCCTTCGTCGACGGCAACCTCGCGCCGCTGCACCCGGCCGAGGCCGGCGATTTGCAGTGCCTTGCCGACGCAGTGATGGGTCTCGGTGGTGGTATAGACGACCGCGCGCGGAATCCGCTCGCCGTCGATACCGCAGGCCTCGCGTGCGGTCACGACGGCCGACAGTGTTGCGCCGCTGCCGCCGGCGGAGAGATAACCCGATGCGCTCGCAGGCAGGCCGGCCAGGCCGGCCATCCACCGCACCAGCAGGCTTTCGATCCGCACGGCCCCGGGATCGGCGAAGAACACGCCGGCGTAGCGGTTCGAGACCGCGGCCAGGAAATCGCCCAGCGCGGCATGGAGCAGGCCGCCGCCCGGGATGTAGCCGGCAAACCGTCCCGACGCCGGCGCGATGCCCTCGTGGTCGACGTGGCGCTCGACGAGATCCAGTGCCGCGTCCAGGCCGATCCCGTCGTCGCCGATGGGGTGCTCGAACAGGCCGGCGGCGCGGTCCTCGCTGTACTCGAAGGCCGGCGCCGAGGCGACCCGTTCGAGGTAGCGGTCGGCGTAATCGAACACGCGCGCGCAGTCGCGCTGCCGGGTCGCCGCGTCGGGCTCGAGCCGGCGCGCGAGCCGTTCGAGTTCGGTCAGTCGTTCAAGCGTCATGGTGGTCCATGAATTGGTCGGCGGAATGTTTGCGTCCGGTACGCCGGCGTGTCCGGGCGAGATTATTAATCCGGCATCAAAATACCTATGGTATTTGATGCACGCCTTTTGCGGCGCATGTCCGCAAAAGGCTTCGCTTCGCGGTCCCGGCCTCGCGGCCAGGCATAAACCCGGCATACCTATTGGCATGCCGGGTTAATAGCACGCTGGCAGCCGGCCGCAATTTTCGGGTCGAAATCGTGTCCGATGTGTAACCCGGCCCCGGCCGGCGCGTATATCGGGTCATGAAACGACGTTTCGAGCATCTGGTCGACGAACACGGCGGCAGGCTGTACCAGCTTGCGCGGCTGCTGCTCGGCCGTGACGACGAGGCCGAGGACGTCGTCCAGGACAGCCTGGTCAAGCTGTGGCGCCACCTGCCGGGTTTGCGCGCCGGCCAGGAGCTGGCCTGGCTGATGACGTGCACGCGCAACGCGTGCCTGGATGTGCTGCGCGGCAAAAACCGCAAGCGCGCGCTGCTGTGGCTGGTCGCCGGCGACCAGCGCGCGGTGGCCGGCGATGCGGGCGACGAACCCGCGCCCGAGGCATCGCTGGCCCGGGACGAGCGCGTCCGGGCCTTGCGCTCGGCGCTGGCGGCCATGCCGGAGCCCGGACGTTCGCTTTTGATCCTGCGCGATATCCAGGAGCTCGATGTCGCTACGGTCGCGCGCACGCTCGAACTGAGCGAGAACCAGGTCAAGGTCTACACATTCCGGGCCCGCCGCGCGCTGCGGGCGCGCCTGGAGGAGAAGCAGCATGAACAAGTCGCCTGAAAGCCGTGAACCCGAAAATCGTGATTCCGATGATCGGGGTCGGAAAGGATCCGAACGCACCGACGCGCGGTTCGCCGCCGACCTGGCGAGCGAAGCGTCGCTGGAGCGCAGCCGAACCCGTCCGGACGACCCGGAACTTGCCGCCGACTGGGATCTGATGCAAGAGTTGCGCGGCCTCGGCCCGATGCGGTTGCCGGCCGCGGCCCGCGCCCGGGTCGTGCAGGTCGCCCGCTCGCATCGGCGCGCGCCCTGGTTCTTGGCGGCGGCCGCGGCGATGGTCGCGGCGTTCGTCATCGCCGTCGTCTGGCAGGCGCCCGGTGGCCGGCCGGCGCCGGCGGAGGTATCGGGACAGGCGTTGGGCGAGCTCCGTCTGGCGCTGAACACGATCCAGGATGCCGGCCGGCGCAGCCTGGACATGGCCGCGCGCGGCATGACCGGCAAGCTGACCGTGGCCGATCTGGGACTCGATACCCTGCCGTTTGCGGACCGGGTGCGGCCCGTCCTGCAGCCCTTTTTCGAACCGTCCCGGGGCGGCCCGAACGAGCCGTCTCCGGAAAATCACCCGCAAGACATCGAATTCGCAACCGAGGAGAAACCACGATGAAACGTACGCTGATTGCATTTTCCTTTTGCCTGACCGCGCTGGCGGCGGCCCCCGGTGCCGCCGCCCAGGAGCCGGTCATCGGCCAGGTCGATCTGCAGGCGCTGACCGCCCCGCTGGGCAACAAGCCCAAGGTCAACATCAATTTCGGGCCGGCAATGATGGCCGGGTTCGCCGAAACGGTCCGCGCCCAGAACCCGGAGGCGGCCGAGGTGCTTGGCTCGATCTCGGGCCTGCGCGTCGTCGTGTTCGAGGACGTCGACACGGCCGCGGTCGAGCCGCAGGTGGCCGAAGTCACCGGCCGGCTGGCGCGCGACGGCTGGACGCCGGCGCTCGAGGTTCGCGACGCCGACGCGAAGGTCGACATGTTCCTGATCGAGTCCGGGCAGTTCGTCAAGGGCCTGACCGTGCTGGTGCGCGAGGCCGGCGGCACGGCGGTGTTCGTCAACGTGTTCGGCAACATGGAGCCGGCCGTTATCGGCAAGCTGATCGCCCAGGGCCAGGCGCTCGAGGGACTGGACCTTGGCGGGCTGATGAAGCAGTTGCAGCCCCCGTCCGGAGCCGAGGCCGCGGGCGACGACGAGTCCTGATCTGGCGGCGCGGTGCAATGCCGGTTGCCGGACCGGTCGTCCGGCAACCTGTTTGCGCCAATCAACGGCCGGCAATCGCTATCCTTGATGGATCACACGCCCGGACAGGAAATCGCGCATGACCGCTCGCCCGTTGCACGTCGTCATCCTCGCCGCCGGCGAGGGCAAGCGCATGAACTCCAGACTCCCGAAGGTGCTGCAGCCGGTCGGCGGGCAGCCGATGCTGCGGCATGTCGTCGACACCGCGCTGGCGCTGGACCCCGAGTCCGTGCACGTCGTCGTCGGTTACGGCGCGGAACAGGTGCGCGAGCTGCTGGCCGAGATTGCCGATGCGCGCGTGGTCACCGCCGACCAGCGCGAGCAACTCGGCACCGGCCACGCCGTGCAGCAGGCCATCGGCGCGGTGCCGGCACGGGCGCGCGTACTGGTGCTCTACGGCGACATGCCGCTGGTCCGGCGCTCGACGCTCGAGCGCTTCCTCGCGCTCGATCAGCCGGCGGCGCTCATGAGTTTCATCGCCCCTGACCCGCACGGTTACGGCCGCATCCTGCGCGACGTGCAACGCAACGTCGTCGGCATTCGCGAGCAGCGCGACGCATCCGGGACCGAGGAGCGCATCGACGAGGTCAACAGCGGCGTGCTCGCCGCCGATGCCGATCGGCTGGCGGCCTGGCTGGACCGCATCGACGACGACAACGCCCAGCGCGAGTACTACCTGACCGACTGCATCGGGCTGGCCGCGGCCGACGGCATCGCGATCGGCGCACTGGTCTGCGACGATCCGGACGAGGCCCTGGGCGCCAACGACATGCGCCAGCTCGCCGCGCTCGAAAGCGGGCTGCAGCATCGGCGGCGCGACGCGCTGATGGCCGCCGGCGTGCGCATGGCGGCACCCGAGACCGTGCACGTGCGGGCCGAAGTTGCAGCCGGCCGCGATACCGTGATCGAGCCGGGATGCGTCCTCGAGGGCCGGGTCGAGCTCGGCGACGGCGTCGTGATCGGACCGGGCAGCGTCGTGCGCGATTGCCGGCTGGCGGCCGGGACCCGGATCGAGCCCAGCTGCGTGCTCGACGGCGTCGAGACGACCGGGCCGTGCACGATTGGACCGTTCGCGCGACTGCGGCCGGGCACGGTGCTGGCCGCGGGCGTCAAGGTCGGAAATTTCGTCGAAACCAAGAACGCGCGTTTCGACCAGGGGGCCAAGGCCAGCCACCTGAGCTACGTCGGCGACGCCGAGGTCGGCGCCCGCGCCAACCTCGGCGCCGGCACGATCACGTGCAACTACGACGGGGCCGCAAAGCACCGGACCGTGATCGGCGACGATGCGTTCATCGGGTCGAACACGGCGCTGGTCGCCCCGGTCCGCATCGGCGCCGGCGCAACCATCGGTGCCGGCAGCGTGATCTGTTCCGATGCGCCCGACGGCGAGCTGACGCTGGCCCGCGCGCGCCAGACCACGGTCCCGGACTGGGAGCGGCCGGTCAAAAAAGCCGACGGATAGTCTGGCGCCGCATCCCGGGCTGCGGTATTCTCCCGAGTTCGACCGAATTCATCAGCCGCCGGAATCGATGCGCAGACGCCCGCGACACGAAGAAGAAGCCGAAATCAACATCACGCCGATGCTCGACATCGTGTTCATCATGTTGATCTTCTTCATTGTCACGACCTCGTTCGTGCGCGAAAAGGGCCTGGATATCTCGCGGCCGCAGCAAAGCGACAAGCAGCAGGTCGAGGAAGACGTCGGCCAGATCCTGGTCGAGATCGACGCGCTGAGCCAGATCATGGTCAACAAGCGGCCGGTCGACAACCGGGCCGTACGCGCCAACCTCGAGCGCGAGCGCGCGCAGAAACCCAAGGCTCCGCTGATCATCGCTTCGCACCCGGACGCAGACACCAATTCGCTGGTGACTGTGCTCGATGCGGCGAACATCGTCGGCATCGACAACATCAGTGTAGCCACGACCCGATAACACCCGGACGCAAGGGAGTCGAACATGAACAATCCTGAACCGATCGAACAATCCGGTCCCGACAACGGCGATCCGAAGGAGCTTCGGCTCTGGGCGACGCTGCTGCACCTGTCGCTGCTGGCCGGGTTCGTGGTGCCGGTTGCCGGCCTGGTCGTGCCGATCGTGATCTACATCCTCAAGAAGGATGAATTGCCCGGCCTGGAGCCCCATTTCAACGTCGTGATCAACTGGATCATCAGCCTCTTGATCTACGGCATCGTCAGCGCGATCCTGATCCTCATCGTCATCGGCGTGCTGCTGCTGTGGGTGCTGGCGGTACTGGCGCTGGTGTTCCCGATCATCGGCGCGATCAAGGCCAACGACGGCGAAGTCTGGAGCTACCCGCTGACGATCCGTTTCATCGGCCGGGATTAGACCGGATCGATCCGTCAACCAACTGATGGCCCGCGTCGCGGAACCTGTCGGCGCGCAGCCTGCCAAAGAGTCATGAATATAGAAGCCAAACCGAAGATCGTCTGGGAAACGGCGCTGTTTTTTGCGCTGACCAACCTGCTGGCGGTTACCGCCGTCCCGCTGTGGGCCGTCGTCCACGGCTACAGCGGCTGGGCCTGGCTGACCGCCGGCGTACTGCTCACGCTCAACGGCATGAGCATCACGACCGGCTATCACCGGATGTGGGCGCACCGCACGTTCAACGGGCGCTGGCCGGTACGCCTGGCGCTGGCGGTGTTCGGCGGCATGGCGCTGCAGAACAGCATCTACGTCTGGGCCGCCCGCCACCGGATACACCACCGCTACGTCGACGACGTCGAGCGCGACCCGCATTCGATCCGAACCGGGTTCTGGCATGCCCATATCGGCTGGATGCTGCGGGCCTGGCCGACCAGCGAAGTCGATTTCTCTCAGGTCCGGGACCTCGAGCGCGATCCGATCGTGATGTGGCAGCACCGCCATTACTGGAAGCTGGTGTGGGCGACCAATCTGGGTATTCCGATTGTGCTCGGCTGGCTGACCGGCGACATCGTCGGCATGCTGTTGCTGGCCGGGGTCCTGCGCCTGGTCGTCAGTCACCACTTCACGTTCTTCATCAACTCGCTGGCGCACATGTGGGGCCGGCGGCCGTACAGCGAAGACAACACGGCCGTCGACAACGGCCTGATCGCGTTCCTGACCTGGGGCGAGGGCTACCACAACTACCATCACGCGTTCCAGGCCGACTATCGCAACGGCATCCGCTGGTGGCAGTACGACCCGTCGAAATGGCTGATCAACGTGCTGGCCTGGACGGGACTGGTCACCGAGCGCAAGCGCACGCCGGCGTTCCGGATTCAGCGTGCGCGGCTGACGGTCGAGTTCGCCCGTCTGCGCAAGTGCGCCCAGTCCGAGAATGTGCAGGAAAGCTGGCGCAATGTGTTCGAGCGCGAATATCAGCAGTTCCGGGAAACGGTCAGCCAGTGGCAGGCCATCCAGATGCGCCGGGTCGAGCAGGGCACCGAGGCATTGCGCGACCGCTGGCAGCGCACCGAACTGCGCACCTCGCTGAAGGAACTCGAGTACCGGCTGAAGATGCAGCACAAGCGGCTGCGGGCGCTGACCGACATACTTGCCCCGAGGCCGACCGGCGCCTGAGCCGGTCGGGCAGGCGCGGCGCCGATTACTGAGTGAAGATCGGCGCCTGGAGGCGCCTCCTACGCCGTTCCGTCGCCTTCCCCGTTCCAGCGAAAGAACGCGCGGGCGTTGGCCGTGGTCTGCGCGGCCAGCTCGGCCGGCGTGACGCCGCGCAGTGCGGCCACGGTGCCGCCGATCCACGGCAGCCACTGCGGCTCGTTGCGGTGGGTTCTGGCCTTCGGGCGCAGGTTGCGCGGCTTGAGGTAAGGCGCATCGGTTTCCAGCATCAGCCGCCCGGCCGGAATCTCGCGCACGATGCCCTTGAGCGCCAGGCCGCGCCGTTCATCGCAGATCCAGCCGGTGATGCCGATGTGGCAGTCGAGATCGAGGTAGTCGTGCAGCGCCTCGGCCGTGTCGGTAAAGCAGTGCACGACCACCGGCCCGAGCCTGTCCCGGAATGACTTCAGAATCGCGACGAAATCGTCGTGGGCGTCGCGCTGGTGGAGGAAAACCGGCTTGGCGCTGCGCGCGGCCAGTTCGAGCTGCGCCTCGAACGCGCGCCGCTGGTCGGTTCGCGGCGAAAAATCGCGGAAGTAATCCAGTCCGCACTCGCCCACGGCGGCCACCAGCGCCTGATCGTGCAGGCCGGCCAGGTGGCGGGCGGCGCCATCGTCGAAATCGGAAGCCAGGTGCGGATGCACGCCGGCGGTCGCGCGCAGCATGTCCGGACGGGCCTGCGCCAGTTCAAGGGCCCGGTCGCTGCCGGCCACCGAGGCACCGGTCACGACCAGCCGGGTCACGCCGGCGGCGCGCGCATCGTCGAGCACCGCCGGCCAGTCGTCGGTAAAGCTTTCGTGGCCGAGGTTGCAGCCGATGTCAGTCCATTCCATGGGCGCGAAGTCTATCAACGCTCCGCGCGTCCGGAGGCGCGAGCAGCCGCAGACCGCCGGCGGTGCCGAGCGCGGCCCCGAGGCTGGGCGTGATCGCGAACGCCAGCAGGCCACCGGCGTCGGGCCAGGCCGCCCGGACGAGCAGCAGCGCAGAGGCGGTCAGGGCCGCTCCGGCCAAGTGGCCGCTGAAGCGGCGCCGGCCGATCAGCGTGGCCATCAGGCCGGCCACGGCACCGCCCAGCAGCCATGCGCCGAGCAGCGGAAGCAGCCACGCGCCGCCGGGGTCGCGCTCGAGCATTGCGGCGTTCAGAGCGACCTCCGGCAGCAGCGCGTTCATCGCCAGCCAGGCGCTTTCCTGGGCGACGATTCCGGTAATGATTCCGCCGGCCAGCGAGAGAGCCAGTCTCCTGAGCATGGTCGGCATTTTCCCACCTTATTCGTCGCCGTGCCGTATCGAGAGGCCGACAGGTCCCGTCTAAGGCCGATTGGGATATACTCGCGGCAGAACCAAAGATGAGAACTGCTTCTCATAATGCGCGGCATACCGATTCGGCGTGCCTGCATCGACTCACTGGAAGCGGGAGTTCGTCCGGTGCGCGACTGCAACGAAGCGACGGTCCGGCGATGAGCTGGCTTGTGAATGAGCGATAAGGGTCACTTGCTGGCCACCGCCCAGGGACGCGTTCCCTGGGTGATCGCAACGGTGTTGCTTGCACTCCTGCTGTTCGCGACCCTCGGGCTCAGCCGGGCGCTGCAGCTTGCCGAGAAACGCGAAATCGAGCGGTACTTCGACGCCGTCGTCGGCCATGTCCAGGCCGATATCGTCGGCAGCGCGCGCCACCAGGCCGAGATCCAGAGCCGGATGGCCAAGCGCCTGGCGCTGGCAGGCGGCCGCGACGAGGCGACCTGGCGCGCCGACGCGGCGAACCTGATCGAGGACCATCCGTTCTACGAGATGCTCGCCGTGCTCGATCCGGATCTGGTCGTTCGCTGGGTAATCGACCGGCGCGGGGTCGTCGAGCCGGGGTCGCGGTTCCCGATCAGCGCGGCCGGGCTGCGAGAGCTGTCGCGGCGCTCGATGTCGATTTCCAGCCTGCCGCTGGAGCCGCTGGGCGGCGATACAGGTCTGCCGGGCCTGCTGTACATGACGCCGGTGCTGGTCGACGGCGAAGTCGTCCACTGGCTGGTCGCAGTCGTGAACCTGCCAGAAACCATCGAGCTGACGCTGACGTCGTTCTACCAGCGCGAGGTCATCCTCAACGGCGCGTTCGGCGGTTACGAGTTCTCGATCCCGGACGATGCGGGCGCGGCCGAAGGCGCCGCGTCCGACTACCGGCGGATGCTGGAATTCGAGCTCGGCGACGGCCGCAGCGAGCTCCAGATTGAAATCGTGCTGCGGCCGGACAAGGTCGCCGAGATGCAGAGCGCGCTGCCCGGTGCGGTTCTGCTGCTCGGCGGCACACTCGCGCTGCTGCTGGTGCTCGCGGCGTTACTGGCCATGGCCGCGACGCGTCAGGCCCGGGTGTTGTCCGATGCCAACCGCACGCTGAAAAGCGAGATCCGCGACCGCGAGCTGGCCGAGCGCGAGCTGGCCTTCCTGCTGACCCACGACTCGTTGACCGGCCTGCCCAATCGCCAGGGCATGCTGCGCGAACTCGAACGCGCGATCGAAGACCTGGACGATGCGCACTGCCTGGCCGTGTTCTTTTTCGACCTCGATCAGTTCAAGGACATCAATGAGACGCTGGGCCACCACATGGGCGACGAACTGCTGCGCCAGGTGCCCGGGCGCCTGAGCCGCGAGCTCGACGACGCCGACGTGCTCGGGCGGCTCGGCGGTGACGAATTCCTGGTCCTCGTCCGGCGGCGCGACCACGAGCGTGTCGCGCGCATGGCCGACCGGCTCCTGCATGCGCTCGAACGGCCGTTCCGGATCGACGAACACCAGCTTTTCGTCACCGCCAGCATCGGCGTGGCCCACCTCGATTCGGCATCGGCCTCGCCGGCGGAACTGATCCAGAACGCCGACGCGGCGCTGTTTCGGGCCAAGCAGCTCGGCCGCAACCAGTACGCGCTGTTCACCCCCGAGATGTTCGCGCGCGTCGAGTACCGGCTCAAGCTCAGCCAGGACATTCGCGAAGCCCTCGAGCAGGACGAGTTCCGGGTCTGCTACCAGCCCATCGTCAATCTGCAGACCTTGCGGATCTGTGGCGTCGAGGCGCTGCTGCGCTGGCCGCACCGGGACGGCTACAACGTGCCGCCGCGCGATTTCATCCGCGTGGCCGAGGAGACCGGCGTCGTTCACCGCCTCAGTCGGCACGCGCTGGCCCGCGCGGTTCAGGACCTGGCCGCCTGGCAGCTAGAGTTCGCCGATCCGCCCTGGCTGGCAGTCAACATCTCCGGCGCCCAGTTCCGCGAAGCCGATTTCGTGGGCGACATCGGCCTGCTGCTGCACCAGTACCGGATCGCCCCGGACCAGGTCCACCTCGAGATCACCGAGGAGGTGCTGATCGAGAACATGGTGCGCAACCGGGCGATCCTGGCCCAGCTCGACGAAATCGGAATGCCGGTCGTGGTCGACGACTTCGGCGTCGGCTATTCCTCGCTCGCCTACATCAAGAACTTTCCCGTCTCGACGATCAAGATCGACCAGTGCTTCGTGCGCGAGCTCGAAGACGACCCCGAGGATCAGGCCATCACGCGCACGATCTGCGACCTTTCGCGGGAGCTGTCGCTGCATACCGTCGCCGAGGGCATCGAACACCCCGGCCAGCTCGAACTGTTGCGCGGCTACGGCTGCAACATGGGCCAGGGGTTCCTGTTCATGCACGCCGTTCCGGCCGACGAAATCGCCGAACTGCTGGCCGGCGATCTGCCGTGGGCCGGGCTGAGCGAGGTGCTGGACGAGCGGGGCCGGCAGAGCCGCCACGGGGCGGTCCGGTAGCGCTTCGGGCCAACGGGCGGGCGCCGGAGATATTGCGTTTGCAGCCGGAATCGGCCATAATGGACGGCTAGCTTTCCAGTCATCAGCATCAGGTAGCCGATATGAAGGCGGACATTCATCCCGAGTACCGCGAAGTCGTGTTCCAGGACGTTTCCAGCGATTTCGTGTTCAAGACGCGCTCGACGATCAAGAGCAAGGAAACGATCAAGTGGGAAGACGGCAACGAGTACCCGCTGGTCAAGGTCGAGGTCTCGAGCAAGTCGCACCCGTTCTACACCGGCCAGCACAAGATCGTCGATTCCGGCGGCCGCGTGGACCGGTTCAAGCAGCGCTACGGGAAATAGCACCTTTCCGGAGCCGAACCGGGGCGGGCCGGCCAGTCCGCGCATCCACAATACGCAGGCGTATGGTAAAGTCGCGGCTGTAATCTGACCGGCGGAGGGCGGGTCAGCTTCGTGTGCGCGCGGGCCTGTCAGGCCTGCCTGGATCCAATCAAGACGAAGGAGTGGCGACGTGGCCGACAAACTGAAACTCAGCGACCCCGAATCCGGCAAGACGCTCGACCTGCCCGTGGTTTCCGGCACCGCGGGCGACCCGACGCTGGACATCAGCGGCCTGCACAAGGAACTGGGCTATTTCACGTTCGACCCGGGCTACGGCACTACCGCAAGCTGCAAGAGCGACATCACCTTCATCGACGGCGGCGCCGGTATCCTCCGCTACCGCGGCTACCCGATCGAGCAGCTGGCGGAGCACTCGTCCTTCGTCGAAGTCGCCTACCTGCTGCTGTACGGCGAACTGCCCGGTCAGGACGAGTTCGCCCGCTTCGAGCGCGACATCACGTACCACACGATGGTGCACGAGAAGCTCAACACGTTCATGAAGGGCTTCCACTATGACGCCCACCCGATGGCGATCCTGTCGGGCGTGGTCGGTTCGATGGCCGCGTTCTACCACGACAAGCTCGACGTCGACGATCCGGAACAGCGCGATCTGGCGGCCAAGCGCCTGATCGCGAAGATGCCGACCGTGGCCGCAGCGGCCTACCGCAGCTCGATGGGCTGGCCGACGGCCTACCCGAAGAATTCGCTCGGATATACCGAGCGCTTCCTGGACATGATGTTTTCGGTGCCGGCCGAGCCGTACGAGATCAACCCGGTCGCGGCCAGGGCGTTGGACCTGCTGTTCATCCTGCACGCCGACCACGAGCAGAACGCGTCGACGTCGACGGTACGGCTGGTCGGGTCGACCGGCGCCAATCCGTATGCGTGCGTCGCCGCCGGCATTGCCGCGCTGTGGGGGCCGGCGCATGGCGGCGCCAACGAGGCCGTGCTGAACATGCTCCGCGAGATCGGCTCGGTCGGCAATGTCGCCAAATACGTCAAGAAGGCCAAGGACAAGGACGATCCGTTCCGGCTGATGGGTTTCGGCCACCGGGTCTACAAGAACTACGATCCGCGCGCGACGATCATCCGCAAGCAGTGCCACGAAGTGCTGCAGGAACTGGGCCAGGAGGACGAACTGCTGGATCTGGCGATGGAACTCGAGAAGATCGCGCTCGAGGACGACTACTTCGTCGAGCGGAAGCTGTACCCGAACGTCGATTTCTACTCGGGCATCATCTACAAGGCGCTCGGCATTCCGACGTCGATGTTCACGGCGATGTTCGCGATCGGGCGCACCGTCGGCTGGGTCAGCCAGTGGCTGGAGCAGTCGGCCAACCCGACCCGGATCGGCCGCCCGCGGCAGGTCTATACCGGGGCGACGGAGCGGGAATACGTGCCGATCGATCACCGGTAGGGTTCCCCCCGGCGGCGGTTTCAATAGGTTTCGCTTCGGCCGGTCTCGGCCAGCCGCTCGACCTCGGTCAGCCCGGCGCGGCGCTGGGCCCGGCCGTCGACCGGGTCCGGCGGCGGCTGTTTCCACGCACTGCCGGCCATGACCGCCAGTTCGAAAGACTGGCCGTCGGCATCGATGACGACCAGGTTCAGGTCGCGAAATTTGCCGCCGTGCCAGCGAATGCGGCGGGTTTCCTGTTCGAAGCGGATGTTGCGCTGGTGCAGGAAGGTGATCAACTCCTCGCTGCTGTCGCAGAACACGTGCAGCGAAATCCGGGAATGGCGGTCGGCCGTGCCCTCGAGCACCGGGCCGACCAGCTTCGGCCGGAAGCGCGCGAAGAACTTCATCGCATCGACCGCCGCGCCGCGCAGTCCGGCCAGGGTGCGGGTGTGCTCGTCGCCCCCGTACAACGCCTGGTAGCGCTTGAGTTCGGATTCGATCTCCTCGTTGGACGGCAGGCCCGAGCGCCCCGACAGGCCGAGCCGGTGCGCGGCCTTCTCCTTGGCCTGGCGGTAGTTTCGCTGGCCGCCTGTGGCCAGGATGCGCGCGGCCTCGGCCGCCACTTCCATACGCAGGCGCCTGCTCTGGCGATCGTTTCGGGTTCCCATGCCTGTTTCGATGATTTCGGTCGTTGCCGTCAATATATTTCGTACGGGTCCACGGCCTCGTCGTCCTCGGCACCTTCGACCGTGTCGGACATCGGCGGCAGGTTGCCGGCCGGGAACCATTCGCGGATCGCGCCCGGGGTGCCCGGGCGCACCCGCAGGCCGGTCTTCGGGTCGATGCTGGCCTCGACGATTCCGACCGGCACCGGCCGCGTTCGCTCGGGCACGCCGGCGAGCGCCGCCTTCATGTAGTCGACCCAGATCGGCAGGGCCGTGACGCCGCCCTGCTCGAGCCGGCCCAGCGACTCGTTGTTGTCCAGGCCCACCCAGACCGTCGTCACGAGTTCGTCGTTGAAGCCGGCGAACCAGGTGTCGCGCTGGTCATTGGTCGTGCCGGTCTTGCCGGCCAGGTCGTTGCGCCCGAGTGCGCGCGCCCGGCGCCCGGTACCGGACTCGATCACGTCGGCCATCATCGAACGGATCAGCCAGGTCGTCTGGGGGCTCAGGACCCGCTCGGCCAGCAGCGGTTCCGGCGGGCCGTGGAACTCGAACTGTTCCTCTTCCGACGTAACATCCGCGTCGCCGGATTCGGCCTCGCCGCCGACCGTTTCCGGCGTCGTCGAGCCCAGGTTCAGGGTCCGCAGGGCGGTGCGTTCCTCGGCCGCCGCATCCGGGGCGCTGGCCTCGAGCTGCCGCCCCGCGTCGCGCTCGCATTCGGGGCAGACGATCGGGTGGCGCGGCAGGTCGAGTTCCCGGCCCTGGTCGTCGTGAATGGCGTGGACGAAGAACGGCTCGATCGCGTAGCCGCCGTTGGCGAATACGGCATAGGCGCCAGCCAGGTCCAGCGGCGTGATCGATGCCGAACCGAGCGCCATCGACGGGCCGTTCGGAATCTCGCCGCGCTCGAAGCCGAAGTCGGTGACGTAGTCGATCGTCGGCTGGACGCCGATGTCGAGCACCAGCCGCACGCTGATCAGGTTACGCGAATGGATCATGCCCTCGCGCAACCGCGTCGGGCCGAAGAACCGCTCGCTGAAATTCATCGGTTTCCAGCTCCGTTCCTGCGATGGATCGTCGAACACGACCGGCGCGTCGTTGACCAGGCTGGCCGGCGTGTAGCCGTGGTCAAGCGCGGCCGCGTAGATGAACGGCTTGAACGCTGATCCAGGCTGGCGCCGGCTCTGCGTGGCGCGGTTGAACTGGCTGGCGCCGAAATCGAAGCCGCCGACCAGTGCGACGACGGCGCCGGACTGCGGTTTCAGCGACACCAGCGCGGCCTGCGCTTCGGGCACCTGGGCAAGCTGCCACTCGCCGCCAGCGGCCCGATCGGCGTCGCCGGCGGGTTCCGGATCGGGCGCTTTCGGGCGCAACCGGACCAGGTCGCCCGGCGCCAGGACCTGGTCCACGGCCTCGGGCCGCCGGCCCAGCGCATCGCGCGCCAGGTGCTCGCGCGCCCATTCGACCTCGGCCAGCGTCAGCCGTACCTCGGTGCCGCCGGCCAGCAGCAACGCGGCCTGCCCGGCGTCGGATTCGAGCACGATGGCCGGAACCAGGTCGCCGATCACCGGCGTGCCTTCGAGCTCGTCGAGCAGGGCCTCACGATCGTCGAGTACCTCGGCCGGCAGCGTGCGCTCCGGTCCGCGCCAGCCATGGCGCCGGTCGTAGGCCCGCAGGCCGTCGCGTACGGCGCGGGTCGCGGCGCGCTGCAGTTCGCTCTCGACCGTCGTGAAGATGTGGTATCCACGCGTGTAGGCCTCGTTGGCACCCAGGCGCTCGACCGCCTGCTGCCGGGCGATTTCGGCGATCCACGGCGCGTTCAGCTCGCGCTGCGGGCCGTGCAGCGTGGCCCGGTCCGGCGTGGCCATCGCGGTGCGGTATTCGGTCTCGGTGATGAACCCTTCGTCGAACATGCGGCCGAGCACGTATGCGCGTCGCTCGAGTGCGGCCGACGGGTTGGTGACCGGGTTGACCGCCGACGGGCGCTGCGGCAGGCCGGCGATCATCGCCATCTCGGCCAGCGTGAGTTCATCGACGGTCTTGCCGTAATAAATCTGTGCCGCCGCGCCGACGCCGTAGGCCCGGTGGCCCAGGAACTCCTTGTTCAGGTACAGTTCGAGAATCTCGTCCTTGGTCAGTTCGTGTTCGATGCGCATGGCCAGGAAGATCTCGCGGACCTTGCGCACGACCGAGAATTCGTTGCTCAGGAAGAATCGCCTTGCGACCTGTTGCGTGATCGTGCTGCCGCCCGGAACGCGGCGCTGGCCGAGGTAGCGCGCATACCCGATGACGCCGCGCAGCGTGCCGCGCCAGTCGATGCCGGGGTGATTGTAGAAATTGTCGTCTTCGGCGGCGAGGAAGGCCTGGCGCAGTTGGAGCGGGATCTCGTCGGTTGCGAGCGGAATGCGGCGCTGCTCGCCGACCTGGGTGATCAGCTTGCGGTCGGCCGAATAGATTCGCAGCGGAACCTGCAACTCGACGTCGCGCAGCGTATCAACCGAAGGCAGTGACGGCGCAATAATCAGCCAGAGCACTGTGAATCCGATCACTGCCAGGGCCAACCCGAACAAAAACAGACGGATAGAAACCCTAATTAAAGACTTTATTTGTGGCATGGAGTATGATACACCTTGCACCCGGGATCGATCGAAAGTGGGAGCGGCCCAAGCTGGCGTAACCAGCGGAGGCCGAAAATTGGACCGCGGCGATGCCGTTACGATCCATATTATCGATCCCGACGGCAGGATTGCCAAGTCAGGAGGAGGGTTCGAGGCAAGACCTAAGGGGGCGGACCGGAGGTCGAACAAAAAAACCAAAGGAGCCTGGGGATGAGTAGCAACAGTGTGTCCGGCGCGGCAGTCCTGGCCGCCCGAGAGTCGCCGGTGGCGTTCGAAGGCGGTCGGGGTATCCTTCAAACACTCATCGGGGAACGGTCTTGAATATCTTCAAACGATCCGTGCCGCCCACGGTCGGGCTGGATATCGGCACGAGCAGCGTCAAGCTGCTGCAGCTGAGCAGGGCCGGCTCCGGCTACCGGGTGGATCATCTGGCCGTCGAAAGTCTGCCTGAAGGCGCTTTCGCCGAACACAGCATCAACAACATCGACGAGGTCGGCACCGCGATTCGCAACGCGGTCAAGCGCAGCGGCACCCGGGCCAAGCATTGCGCGATGGCGGTCTCGGGCTCGGCGGTGATCACCAAGCTCATTCACCTGCCCGGGGATCTCGGTGAAGACGAGATCGAGGGTCAGATCGAGGTCGAGGCGGGCCAGTACATTCCGTACCCGCGCGACGAGGTCAGCCTGGATTTCGAGATTCTCGGGCAATCGGCGCGCAACGCCGACGTCGTCGAGGTTCTGCTCGCGGCGTCCAAAACCGAGAACGTCGAGACGCGCCAGGCCGTGGCCGAGATGGCGGGGTTGACCGCGCGCGTGATCGACGTCGAGGCGCTGGCGGCCGCCAACGCGTTCGAACTGGTGCGCAAGCGCGAGGGCATTTCCGATTCCAGCGTCATCGCGGTGCTCGATATCGGCGATGTCCGCTCGTCGCTGAACGTGCTGCGTGGCGGCCGCTCGATCTACTACCGCGACCATCCGTTCGGCGGCCGCGAACTGGTCGAGGAGACGATGCGCCGCTACGGCCTGGACGCCGAGCAGGCGCAGTTCTGGAAGCGCGGGGAGGAACCGCCGGCCGGGTTCGAGGACGAGGTGCTCGAGTCGTATCGGCAGAGCGTGATCCAGCAGATCGGCCGGGCATTGCAGTTCTATTCGTCCAGCCGCGAATACGCGCCGATCGGCACGTTGTATATCGCCGGTGGCGGCGCCTCGGCCGAAGGGCTGGTCGATGCGGTCGGCAGCGAACTCGGCATGAACGCAGAGCTGGCTGATCCGCTCAAGGGCGCAAAGGTGGCGCCGCGCATCAACGCCGGGATACTGGACATGCTGCGCCCGTCTCTGGTAACCGTTTGTGGCCTGGCACTGAGGGGAGTGGAATAATGCGCACCATCAACCTGTTGCCGTGGCGCGAGGAGCAGCGCCGCGAACGTCAGAGAAACTTCCTGATCCTGCTGTTGCTGGCCGCGATCGCGGCTGCGGCCTGCGTTTTCCTTGTGCACGGATACTACGACGCGCGCATCGAAATCCAGGACGAACGCAACGCATTCCTGCGCACCGAAATCCAGGCGCTGGATCGCAAGATCGCCCGGATCGAGCAGCTCGAGGAAACACGCCTGAGCCTGCTCAACCGCAAGCGCGTGATCGAGAACCTGCAGGCCAACCGCACCTTGATGGTGCGCCTGTTCGACCAGCTCGTGAGAACGACCCCGAACGGCATCCGCCTGCTCAACGTGCGCCAGCGCGGAGACGAGCTGACCATCACCGGCACCAGTCAGTCGCAGGCGAGGGTCTCGACCTACATGCGCAATATCGAATCGTCGCCGGTACTGCACGAACCGCAACTGCGCATCATCGAGCAGGGCACGGACGGAACCGATGCGCAGATGCCGTACGGCTTCACCGTCGTGGCCAAGGTTCAGGCGCCGGAAGCGACCGAGGACCATGAAGCAGAATCCGGTGGGGAGGCCGTCTCGCAATGAATCTACAGGAAATTCGCGACCTGGATTTCAACGACCTCGGCAGCGCCTCGCCGGGCGCCAAGGCGTTCCTGCTGATCTTTCTGTCGCTGGCGATTCTGGGCGCCGGCTACTGGTTCATCATCAAGGACCAGCGCGCCGACCTCGCCAACCGCGCCCGCCAGGAGACGCAGCTCAGGACCGAGTTCGAAACCAAGCAGCGCAAGGCCGCGTCGCTGGAAGTCTACGAGCGGCAGCTGGCCGAGATGCGCGACATGCTCAGAAGTCTGCTGCGGCAACTGCCGAGCAAGACCGAGATGCCCGATCTTCTGGTCGATATCTCGCAGACCGCGCTTGCCGCGGGCATCGACACCGAGCTGTTCGAGCCCAGGACCGAAGTGATCCAGGACTTTTACGCCGAGCAGCCGATCTCGATCCGGATGACGGGCCAGTACCACCAGTTCGGCAACTTCGTCAGCGGGGTCGCTTCGCTGTCGCGCGTGGTGATCCTGACGATGCAGGACATTTCGCTCGAGCCGGTCGAGGACCGGCCCGGCGTCCTGCGCATGGAAGGCACGGTCACGACTTACCGCTATCTCGACGAGGGCGAAGACAGTCAGCTGCTGGAGGGAGAATCGTGATGCGACGAATCGACACCATCATCGCCGCGACCGCCGCGCTGCTCGTTGTCGCCGGGTGCGGCGGCGGCATGCAGGATCTCGAGCAATGGGTGGCCAGCGTCAAGGCCCGGCCGCCGGCCGACGTCGAGCCGATTCCGACGATCCGAACGCCGGAGCCGGTGGTCTACGACGCCTACGACCTGCGCGACCCATTTTCGCCTGGCCGCCCGGGCGGGCCCGAGGGCGCCGCCGGTACGGGCGACGGCCCGCGGCCGGACCCCGACCGGCGGCGCGAATTTCTCGAGCAATACCCGCTTGATTCGCTGTCCATGGTCGGAACGATCGAGATCGACGATCAGACCTTCGGGCTGATCCAGGACGTGGAAGGAACGATACATCGGGTCCGAGAGGGCAATTATCTCGGCCAGAATCATGGCCGCATTCTGCGTGTGACTCCGGTCGCCATCGAGCTGATGGAACTGGTGCCCGACGGTGCCGGCGGCTGGATGGAGCGCGAAGCGCGTATTGCGCTGCCGGAAAACGAACAGGGATGAGGGTGAGCGCGATGGACAAGGCAGATTTTGGCAGGGGTATTCAACTCATGAACAGCGTTGCAGGGAACTCAACAGGGAGCCGGATCATGAACGGCACGAAATGGATCTCGATTCTTCTGGCGGGAGCGGTCTGGCTGCTGGCCGGGCCGCTGGCGGCCACCGTCGTCAACGACGTGCGTGTCAGCGACGACGGCGACAAGCTGCGTTTCATCCTGTCGACCGACGAGGCGCCTGCCGAGCCGACGGTGTTTACCACCGATCAGCCGCCGCGCATCGTACTGGAAATGGCGGACACGAGCGCGAACGTGCCGTCGGGCCAGGTGCAGGTCGGCGTCGGCCCGGTCAAGAGCTACATGGCGGTGTCGTCGGGCAACCGCACGCGGCTGGTCGTTGACCTGGCGCGAAGGGCCGGCTACGAGGTCGACGTACGCGGCAACGAGATCGTGCTCAGCATCGACTCCGGCGGTGGCGCCGGCCGCGCCGGGGCTGCAGCCGGGGCGGCGGTCGGCGGGACCGGCGAGGAGTTCGAGGTCGAGGGCATCGACTTCCGGCGCGGTGAAAACGGCGAGAGCCGCGTGCTGATCGACCTGGACAAGCCGGGCGTCAACATCTCGGTCGACGAGCGCACCGGCGAGTTGCGGGTCGACCTGTTCGACACCCGCCTGCCCGACGAGCTTATGCAGCGGCTGGACGTTGCCGATTTCGCGACCCCGGTCCAGACCATTACGCCCGAGGTTCGCGGCAACAACCTGCGACTGAACCTCGGTATCGCCGGCGGCTACACGCACGTGGCCTACCAGAGCGACGACCGGCTGGTCATCGAGGTGGCCGAGCCGGAGGAAGAACCCCGCATGGTGCGTGAGCTCGAATTCTTCCAGGATCGCGAGTACACCGGCGAGCGAATCACGCTGAACTTCCAGGACATCCCGGTGCGTTCGGTGCTGAGCCTGATTGCCGACATCTCCAATCTCAACATCGTCGTGTCCGACTCGGTCGACGGCAACCTGACGCTGCGCCTGACCAACGTGCCGTGGGACCAGGCGCTGGATATCGTGCTCGAGACGCGAAACCTCGACATGCGCGAATCGGGCAACGTCCGCTGGGTCGCCCCGACCGA
This sequence comes from Wenzhouxiangellaceae bacterium, assembly GCA_032251475.1. Taxonomy (GTDB): domain Bacteria; phylum Pseudomonadota; class Gammaproteobacteria; order Xanthomonadales; family Wenzhouxiangellaceae. Next base: position 19,544 of record JAVVDX010000039.1, read on the forward strand.
GGAAATCGCCGCGCGCGAGCAGCAGATCCTCCGCGCGCGCGCCGAGCGCCAGACGCTGGAGCCGCTGCGCACGGTGATGATTCCGGTCAGCTACGCCGACTCCGAGGCGCTGGCCGAGCTGATCCGGACCTCGTCCGGCCAGGCCGCCGAGGGCGCCGGGCTGCTGTCCGAGCGCGGGTCGGTGACGCTGGACAAGCGCACCAACACGCTGCTGGTCACCGACACCGCCGAGCAGATCGAGGCGGTGCGCGAACTGGTCGACGAACTCGACCGGCCGGTACGCCAGGTCCTGATCGAATCGCGCATCGTGATTGCCCGGTCGAGCTTCGGGCACGAGCTGGGCGTGCGCTTCGGTGTCTCGAGCCAGCACCAGACCGGCAACAACCTGGTCACGCTGTCCGGTTCGGCCGAGGGGACCGACCGGATGAACAACGTCTCGCTGGCCCGGCGGCAGTTCCTCGGGCAACGCCCGGGCCGTCCCGGCTTCCTGCCCGACGCCGAGCCGCCCGACGACATCACGCAGCCGATCGACGTCGGCACCGAAGGCATCGCGGTTCCGCGGCTCGAGGACCGCCTCAACGTCAACCTGCCGGTGGCGAACCCGGCCGGCGCGCTGGGCATCAGCTTCCTGACCAGCAATTTCCTGCTCGATCTCGAGCTGTCCGCGCTCGAGGCCCAGGAAGAGGGCGAGGTGATCTCGACTCCGCGCGTGATCACCGCGAACCAGAGCGAGGCCTTCATCCAACAGGGTGTCGAGATTCCGTTCGAGGAGGACACCTCGTCCGGCGCGACCAATATCGAGTTCAAGGAAGCCGTGCTCGAACTGCGCGTCACGCCGCTGATCACGCCCGACAACCGCGTGCAGCTCGACCTCTCGATCAAGCAGGACACCGTCGGCGAAATCTTCGAGACCGGACGCGGCGGTACGGTCCCGTCGATCGACACCCGTGAACTGGGCACCAGCGTGCTGGTCGAGAACGGTCAGACCGTCGTGCTGGGCGGCATCTTCCAGGAGGACCGGCTGTTCAACTCGACCAAGGTGCCGATGCTCGGCGACGTGCCGGTGCTCGGCGCGTTGTTCCGCCGGCGCGCGACCAACGACGAGAAGCGCGAGCTGCTGATCTTCATCACGCCGAACATCCTCGACGAGCGCATTGCCGTCGACTGATCGCCGCAAGCCGATCCGCACGGCGTGAGCGCAACGCCGTCGGGACCATTCCGGCCCGGGCCTCGTGCCCGGGCCTTTTGATTCCGGTCCATTACAATGCCGGGCATGACCGAGCCCCGACATCCAAACCAGCGTCCC
>JAVVDX010000039.1:20949-24386 GCA_032251475.1 Wenzhouxiangellaceae bacterium
GCGCGCAACCGCGAACCGATCCTCGATGTGCTGCGCGCGTGGCTGCCGGCCGACGGCACGATGCTGGAGATCGGCGCCGGCACCGGCCAGCACGCGCGCCATTTCGCGGCCGTGCTCAAGGGCTGGCAGTGGCAGCCCAGCGAGCACCCGTCGGAACTGGCCACGCTGCGCGCGGGTCTCGTCGATACCGGCCTGGACAACCTGCTGCCGCCGATTGCACTCGACGTGTCGGGCGGCTGGCCCGACGTCGGCTTCGACGCCGTGTTCTCGGCCAACACGGCGCACATCATGCACTGGAACGAAGTCCGGGCGATGTTCGCCGGCATCGGCACCGCGCTGCGCGAAGGCGGGCTGTTCTTCCTGTACGGGCCGTTCAAGCGCGCCGGATCGCACCACGCCCCGAGCAACGAGCGCTTCGATGCGAACCTGCGCGCGCGCGACCCGGAGATGGGCTTGCGCGATCTCGTCGACATCGACCGGCTGGCCCGGGTCAGCGGGCTCGAGCGGTTCGCGGAACTGCGGATGCCGGCCAACAATCACACGCTGATCTTCCAGAAAGGGTCCCGAGACGACTGATGCACGAGATTTCCGGAACATTCGAATCGTGGGGCGGCCTCGCGTCGCAGGCGCGCGGGCTGCTGGCCGGCGAGGCGCACCGGATCGCCAACGCCGCGAACCTGTCATCGCTGATCTGGCACACGGTGCCGGAGCTGAACTGGGCCGGGTTCTATTTTGCAGAGGGCGGCGAACTGGTCGTCGGGCCGTTCCAGGGCCGTCCGGCGTGCGTGCGCATCGCGCCGGGCAAGGGCGTGTGCGGCACCGCGATGACGACGGGGAAGACCCAGCGCGTGGCCGACGTCAACGCGTTCGAAGGCCATATCGCCTGCGACCCGAACTCGCGTTCGGAAATCGTCGTGCCGCTGATTGTCGGCGGCGAGGTCATCGGCGTGCTCGATATCGACAGCCCGCGGCCCAACCGCTTCGATGCGAACGACCAGGCCGGCTTCGAGAAGCTGGCCGAGATCTACGTCGAATCGCTGGGCGGAGGCCGCAGCCCGTGAAAACGGTCAATCAGGCGCGCGCGTCCAAGCGGATCGCCGACCGGCACCTCCAGCTCGAACGCGCCCGCGGTCGAAAGCGGCAGCAGCCGGCCGGTCAGCGCGTGCTGCAGCTGTTCCATACCCGGGTTGTGGCCGATCAGCGCCACGTTGCCGTCGCAGGCCTCGAGAACCTCGACCAGCGCGCCGAACGTCGCATTCCATAGCCGCTCCTCGCTTTCGTTTCGGCCGGAGAACCAGCCTTCGAAAGCGAGCTCGGCGGTCCGCCGGGCCCGTGGCGCGGGTGAAGTCAGGAGCGTGAACACCTGGTCCTCGTCGTTGCATCCGGGATGCCGATCGAGCCGGGCGCGCAGCCACGCGCGCAGTTGCCGGCACTGGGAATGCCCGTGCCGCGTCAATTCGCGCTCGAAATCGGCCTGGCCGGGGCCGGCGTCGGCGGCCTGTGCGTGCCGGATCAGCCAGACGCGACGGGTGTCGTCGGAGCCGCGATGGCTGCCGGGAGCATTCATGCGGCGCCGTCCAGGGCCTTGGCAAGACGCGTGGAATCGACGTTGCCGCCAGACAGCACGATGCCGATGCGGCGGCCGGCGAAACGGTCGCGGTGCGCGAGCACCGCAGCCAGCGGCACCGCGCCGGACGGTTCGACGACTTGTTTCAGGTGACGCCAGACCAGCGCCATCGCCTCGAGAATCTGCGCTTCTGTCGCCGTCAGCACCTTCACGCCGTGCTGCACGAGAATTGCGAAATTCCGTTCACCGATCAGCGCGCGCAGCCCGTCGGCGATCGTGTCGGGGTCGTGATGCTCCACGCGCCGGCCGGAGGCCAGCGACCGGGCCGCATCGTCGGCGCCGGCCGGTTCGGCGCCGATGACCTGCACGTGCGGCGCATGCCGGGCCGCGGCCAGCGTCGTGCCGGCGAGCAGGCCGCCGCCGCCGATCGGCGCGACGACGCAGTCCAGCCGCGAATCCTGGGCCAGCAGCTCGACCGCCACGGTGCCCTGGCCGGCGATGATGTCGGGATGGTCGTACGGCGGAATCGGGGTCAGGCCGCGCTCGATCAGCCCGGCCAGTCCGGCCTCGCGCGCGGCCTGCGTCGGTTCGCAGAAATGGACCGTGCCGCCGTAGGCGCGTACCGCATCGATCTTGGCCGCAACCGAGTTCTCCGGCATGACGATGTCGGCGTTGAAACCGCGCAGCCGCGCGGCGGCCGCGAGCGCGGCGCCGTGGTTGCCCGACGAATGCGTGACGACGCCGGGGCAGTCGGCCGGCAGCTTCGAGACGGCGAAGCTGGCGCCCCGGAACTTGAACGAGCCGGTCTTCTGCAACTGTTCGCACTTGAACACCAGTTCCAGGCCGGTCAACTCGTCCAGCGAGACGCTGGACATCACCGGCGTGCGCCGGATCCGGCCGGCAATGACGGCCAGCGCTTCGGTCGGCTGGGGTTGCCCCGCGGCGGTATTCGTGCTCATGCCCCTATAATACAAGGGTAGTACAAGCTTCCTTTCGAACCGCGATGAATTCCCGATGAATGCACTCAAGGGCGATACTCCGGGCACGCCCGTTCGCCGGCTCGACTACCGGCCGCCGGCATGGCTGATCGACGCCGTTGCGCTGACGCTCGAACTCGATGCCGAGGACACGCGCGTGACCGCGTCGCTGCGCGTCAGGCGCAACCCCGATGCCGGTCCGGATGCCGCCGATGCGCCGCTGGAACTCCACGGTGCGGGCCTCGATACCCGGTCCATCGCCGTCGACGGGCGGCCACTGGCGCCGTCGGAGTACCGGATCGGCGGCGAGCAGCTCATGATCGACGAGGTGCCCGACACCGCCGCGGTCACGACCGAAGTCGTGATCCACCCGGCGGCAAACACCGCGCTGGAGGGCCTGTACCGCTCGGGCGCCAGTCTGCTGACGCAGTGCGAGGCCGAAGGCTTCCGCAAGATCACCTGGTTCGGCGACCGGCCCGACATCATGGCGACCTACCGCGTCCGGCTCGAAGCCGACCGCGAGCGCTACCCGGTGCTGCTGGCCAACGGCAACCGGATCGAGTCCGGGAAACTCGACGGCGGCCGGCACTTCGCGGTCTGGGACGATCCGTTTCCGAAGCCCTCGTACCTGTTCGCGGTCGTGGCCGGCGACCTCGGTTGCATCGAGGACACGTTCACGACGCGCTCCGGCCGCGACGTCGCGCTGAAGGTCCACTCCGAGCGCGACAACCTCGGCCGGCTGGACCACGCCATGGCGAGCCTGAAGAAGGCCATGGCCTGGGACGAGAAGCGCTTCGGCCTGGAGTACGACCTCGACGTCTATCACATCGTCGCGACCCACGATTTCAACATGGGCGCGATGGAGAACAAGAGCCTCAACATCTTCAACGCGC